>JAPCJO010000016.1 GCA_027886905.1 Nitrososphaerota archaeon | reverse complement strand
CAATCATCCTGGGAGGGGGTTGGAGGTGGTTCGTCATCGTCGCCACCTTCTTCGTCCTCGGGGTCGCGTTCACCTGGTACCGCTACGAGTACAAGAAGAGCATCGGGAGCGCCCAAGAGAAGGGCGGCACGAGGAACTGGCCGAACATCCTCGCCAACGGGGGGATCGCCTCGCTGCTCGGGCTGGGCGAGCTCCTGGCGGGCGGCACGGTCTTCGCCGTCCTATACGTCGGCGCCGTCTCCGCGGCAGCCAGCGACACGGTCGCGACGGAGCTCGGGCTCCTGAACAGGTCCCCTCCCCGCCTGATCACCCACCTCGGGAGGAGCGTCTCTCCCGGGACTTCCGGGGGCGTGAGCCCGATGGGGTTCGCCGGGACGCTCCTCGCCTCCGCCCTCATCGGGCTGGTCGCGGCGGTGTTGGGCGTCGCGAGCGGCCTCGAGCCCGTCTACGTCGTCGCCATCTCAATCGCCGGGGGGCTGATCGGCTCGGTGGCTGACAGCGTGGCGGGGGCTACCTTCCAGCGCAAGAGTCACTGCGTGGTCTGCGGCAAGCCCTCGGAGAGCCTCGTCCACTGCGGCGAGCCCACCAGGTTCTCATCGGGGGTGAAGTTCGTCGACAACCACGTGGTCAACGTCCTGGCGACGGTCTTCGGGGCGCTGGGCGCGGTAGGGCTATTCTTGATTCTAGGCTGACACGTCAGGCACGCTCGAGATGGGCCCGGAGCCATTCGCCCAGCTTCTCCTTGCTCACCTTGTCCTGAGACCTGTCGTCCCTGTGCCTGACAGTGACGTCCCCCTTGCTCAGCGTCTCCCCGTCCACGGTGATGCAGAAAGGTATCCCCGCCTCGTCTGCCCTCGCGTACCTTCTGCCTATCGAGCCCGACTCGTCGTAGAACAGGTCGAATTCCATGCGAAGGGCGTTGTAGAGCCGCTCCGCCTCCACGTCCAGCCCGTCCTTCGAGACCAGCGGGAATATCCCCGCCTGGATCGGGGCGATGTCCGGCCTCAGCGAGAGGTACGTCCTCTCCTGCCCCTTGGCGTCCTTCTCCGACCTGTAGGCCTTCTCCAGGATGACGTAGAGGCTCCTGTCGACGCCCATCGAGAGCTCGAAGATGTGCGGGAGCACCTTCTTCCCGTCGTCCTCCACGGTGTAGTCCGTCCCGCTCACCTCGGAGTGCCTCTTGAGGTCGTAGTCCGACCGGTAGTTGCAAGCCACCAGCTCGAGCCACCCCACAGACGTCCTCACCTCGAGGTCGAACGCCACCTTCGAGTAGAAGGCCTTCTCGACGTCCGTGAGCGTGCGCAGCCTGATGTCCCCCTTGGCGAGCCCGACGGACTGCTCGTAGAAGCTCTGGATGAGGTAGAGGTAGTAGCCGATGAGCTTGTGGGGGACCGTCCCCGCGACGATGGCGTCGGAGACCTTGGTCGGGACGGGCTCCACGTCGCCCTTCGATATCGAAAGGACGAATTCGGAGGCGACGTCGAACTTGGGGAGCGAGACGTTCTCCGGGTTGAAGCAGACCTCTATCTCGGCCTGGTAGATCTCGCGCACCCTGAGCACGCCCTGCCTGGGGGCTATCTCGTTCCTGAAGCTCTTCCCGAACTGCGCGAACCCCTTGGGGAGCTTGAGGCGCTGCGTCTTGAAGAGGTAGGGGATATCGGCGAAGATCCCCTGGCACGTCTCAGGCCGGAGGTAGGCCTCGTCTCCCTGGGGGCCTATGCCGAGCCTGAACATCATGTTGAAGCGTTTCGTTCCTGACAGCTCCGCCTTGCACTTTGCGCAGCGGATGCCGTTCTCCCTGAGGAGCTCGTCATACTTCTCGTCGGGGAGCCCCTCGGGGACGGCTCGACCCGTCTTCTCCTCGATGAGCTTGTCGGGACGATACAGCGAGTGGCAAGTCCCGCATATCACGATGGGGTCGGTGAAGTTCGAAAGGTGCCCCGAGGCGACGAAGACGGCCTTGGGCATTATCTGGACGGCGTCAATCTCCACCATCTCGTCCCTCTTGACGAGGTTCCTGCGCCAGAGCTCGACGTACCTGTTCTTGAGCGCGACGCCGAGCGGGCCGTAGTCCCAGAAGCCCGCGGGGGTGTTGGGGTAAGCCTCCGCCGACTTCATCAGGTAGCCTCTTCTCTGGGCGACGTTCATCACGTCTTCGTAGTTCATGTGGTCTCGATGCGCCCCGCTCGGTGAGACCTTATTTTAGGAGTAGGTATGCGATCGACGGAAGGGCGCTTCTCAGACCGCCTTGATCTGCTTGACTACGCTGGGCCTCACCTTCCTGAAGACCCGGTAGCCGCATATGCACTTCACCTCGGGAAGAGAGGAAAGCTCCTCCTGGGTCGTCCTCGTGCCGCACCTTACGCATTCGTATACCGCCCCTGGGAAGACCTTGACCGGCTGCTCGGCGGCCGGCGCGGCGGCGGCCGTTGCTTCGCCCGATTGGGGCAGTTGTGTTTCAGACATTGCAATTTCAAGCGTCAAAAGGATGTATTTCTACATTGCCCCGCGAATCGCGGTTTTTTCAATGAGAACGGTTAAATTTCGCTCCTGCGACCCTCCGCTCGTATGGCAAACGACAGGGCCCTGGGAGGGGCGATACTCGGAGGCAGCGTCTTGGGGATAATCGTCTATGGCGTCCTCCTCTACTTCTTCTCGAAGATAATACTGGAAATCACCGCGTTCTTGGGCGTCGTGGTGCTGCTAGGAATCCTCGGTTGGATCGGGTGGACGATGGCGACCACGCCTCCTCCGGAACCCATGCCTGAGATGGCGGGTACCGCGGGACAGGCGCCCGCCGCGCCCAGCGCGCCCGCGACCGGCGGGATGGACAAGAAGCCTACTAGCTGACCGGTCAGTATTTTCTGAATCTGATGCGCAGGACTCCGAAGAAGAACTCCCGCATCTCTCCGCCTCCCATCTTCGAGGCACCAGTGGCTCTCACCTCGAAGGTGAAGGGGATCTCTACCATCTTGAACCCGTTCTTCTTCATGATGTACAGGGACTCCACCTGAAAGATGAATCCCGTGGAGCGAGGGGGGTGAGCCAGAAGGCACTCGACGGTGCTCTTCTTCAACGCCTTGAATCCCGTGGTGGTGTCCTTCACCCCGAGCCCCAGGACGGTCCTCGAGTACCAGCTCGCCCCCTTGCTGATGGTCCTTCTGCGCCAGTTCATGCTCTCGAAGCTCCCTCCAGTGACGTGGCGCGACGCGATGGCCACGTCCGCCTCCCCTGAGGCGACCTTCTCGACCAGGGCCTCGAGCACCTCGGGGGGGTGCTGCAGGTCCGCGTCCATCTCAACCACTATGTCCGGGTCGAGGCTCTCGAGGGCGCGCCGGAAGCCTTCGAGGTAGGCGGTCCCGAGCCCCTTCTTCCCCTCCCTCTCGAGCAGCTGGAACTCGGGGGTGCTCTGCATCAGGCGCCTTATCTCGGCTCCCGTCCCGTCGGGGCTGTTGTCGTCGACGAAGAGCACGGTCATCCTTCCCCCCATCGACTTCAGGACGGGCTCGAGCCTCCGCCTGAATTCCTCGATGTTCTCCTTCTCGTTGTATGTAGGGACGACGACCGCTACCCGCGGCTTGGCGACGGCTAGCGGCATGGTGTCGGTTCCGGGTGGCCGGTCTTCATCCGGCCTCAACCCTTGACAGCCTTAGCGAACTCCTCGGCGACCGCCGCGATCTCAGGCTCGGTCACCCCAGGGTGCACCGGGAGCGAGAGGACGTGCGCGGCCGCGGTGTTCGCCATTGGGAGAGCCAGCCCCGCATAGCCGAGCTTCTTGTACAGGGGCATCTTGTGCACGGGGGTCTCCCAGTACGCCGCCGCCCCGACCCCTCGAGCCCTGAGCCTCTGGACGACCTCGTCTCTCTTCTTCGCCAGAAAGACGGTGTATAGGTACCAGACGTGCCTTCTATCGCTCGACGACTGTCTGAGCTCTGCGCCCTTCAAGCGCGAGACGGTCTCTGTCAGAGTCCTAGAGTTCCGCCTGCGCGCCTCGATGTAGCTGTCCAGTCTGTCCATCTGCACTGAAGCGACTGCGGCGGCCATCTCGGGCAGCCTGTAGTTGAACCCTAGGACGCGCGTGTCGTACCCCGCCTGCATCCCGTGGTTCCTCACCAGCCTAGCTCGATCAGCAAACTCGTCATCGTCGGTGGTGATCGCTCCGCCCTCTCCAGATGTGATCACCTTGGTGGCGTAAAGGCTGAAGCAGCCTGAGTGGTCGGTCTTCCCTGTCGGGCGCCCTTTGTACTCTGCCCCGAGGGATTCTGCCGCGTCCTCGATCACCTTGATGGAGTGCTTGTCCGCGATCTCTCTCACCTCGTCAAGGTCGGCCGGGTAGCCGTAAACGTCGACTGGTATTATCGCCTTAGTCTTCTTGGTCACCTTCCTCCGAACGTCGGCGAGGTCGATGTTGTAGTCTTCCCCTATGTCGGCGAAGACCGGCTTGGCTCCGCACGCTAGGACCACGTTGGCGGTCGCCTCGAAGGTGAACGCGGGCACGATGACCTCGTCCCCTGGCCCGACCTCGTAGGCGACGAGGGAGGTGTGGAGCGCGGCCGTCCCCGAGTTCACCGCGATGGCGTGCTTCGTCCCGACCTTCGCCTTGAGCTTGGCCTCGAACTCCTTGACGAACTTCCCTCCCTCGTAGCTGGCGTTGGTCAGGAGGCCGCTGTCTAGAACCGCCATGACCGCGTCCTTCTCCTCCTTGCCAAGGAGGGGGATGTTGATGGGGATGAACTTCACGCGTCTCTCACCGCGCCGCGAGGGGCTTGCCCTCGCCGTGGACTATCGCCATGACTTCCTCGAGCGCCTTCTTGCCCTTGAAGTGCTCCCTCACCGGGGCGACCACCATGTCGAGGCCAGCGGCCACCGCCCTCTTCAGGTCAGTGGGGTGAAGCTTGCCTTCGAGGTACGCGCTCTCGAGTCCCGCGTAGCTCTCGTAGGTCACCGTCCCTCCGTACTTCTCGGGCCTCACGACCTCAATGGCGCCCATCTCGTGGAAGACAACCTGCTTCGCAAAGTCTAGCACCGGGTTGCCTTCGGCCTGCCTTTCGGGACACCACGCCTTCCCCATCTTCCGCGCTATCTCATCCGCGTCGTCGTGGATGAAGACGGCGGAGTCCGGTTTTGATTTGCTCATCTTGCTGGATACCACCTTGTCCGACTCGGCGTCCTCGTCTATACCCGCGCCCTCGGGCTTCTGGAGGCCGGCGAGCAGGTGGTGGTGCACGGCGACAGGGAGCTTCCATCCAAGGGACGGGAAGACTTCCCTCACCAGGACGTGCACCTTTCTCTGGTCCATCCCGCTGTGCGCGATGTCCAGGTCCATCGCCCTGATGTCGGTCGCCTGCATCGGAGGGTAGACGTATTGGGCGACGTCGAGCTTCTCCTTCGTCGTCCTGCCCATTATCGTCAGACACCTCGTGTCCCGGGCGAGCGTGATCTGCTTGGAGAAGCGGAGCAGGTCCATCCAGTACCGGTCGTTGCCTTTGTAGAGCTCGCTCCCGAGCTCGAACTCGACCCCTGGGCAGAAGAACCGGAAGGCGTCCTTGTAGTAGCTCGAGACGGTCTCGATCTTCTCGAGGTCACCGCCCATCTTGTTGTTGATGAAGCTGTGCCAGTCTGCCAGGAAGACCTTGCAGCGGACGCCCGCCTTTAGGAAGTCGTTTATCTTGAAGCCCAGGACGACGAGAGATCCCAGGTGAAGGAGCCCGGAGGCCTCGAGCCCTATGTAGTGCTTGGGGTGCGCCTCCCTCCCGAGGAGCGCGACGAGCTCCGCCTCGGTCAGGACCTCCTCCGTGGGCGGCCTCTTCACGAGCGCTAGCCTTTCCTCTAGGTCCATGATAGCTCCTCGACGACTCTTTCCCCCCGTCGGTCTCCATTTAAGGGATTCAACGGCCTCCTCCCGCTGCAGCGCTGCTCCGCGATTTGGAGACTATAGACCATCGCTGCTAAATGCTTAAAGGAAAGTTCGAGCCACCTTTCGAGTCTCATGGAGCAGATGGACGAACTCCGTCGTCCGGACGCACGAACGCGGCTGATGTACAAGATCGTGTGCGGGGCTTCTGGAATCATAATAGTCCTGAGCCTGGCCTATGGGGTCGCGACGTCGGCCCTGTACGCGAGCGGGAGCATCCCGGTGATCGGGCAGAACATGGTGAACGTCAGCTTCCCGCTCCCCTACCTCGCGCAGCCGGTGGACTATCTCAGCGTGGCTTCCGTGATCTTCTTCTACACCGCGATTCGGTTGTGGCAGAACAAGGTCGCCCAGTGGTCGCACCTCGAGCTCGCCTCGATTCAGCTCGTCGCGATAGTGGTGGCCTTCGCGTCCGCCTACGAGGTGATGTACAACTTCATGCTGTGGGGCTCCTACTTCAGCGTGCAGGTCCTCTACAACAACATTGCTGCGAACCCCTTGAACATCTCGAGCCCGGGCCCGACGCCCTGGAACCTGGTCTTCGCGACCAAGGTGTTCATGTCGCTCTTCGTGATAAGCGGCTACACGGTGTACTTTCTGAGGAAGGTGCACCAGGTGCGAGGGCTGCCCGACGCCCTCTAGACTTTCTTAGCGGCAGAGGCCTCGCTGCCCATCGACAGCGTGGCCAGCTCGAGATACACGCACACGATCGCGAACACCCCGGAGATCGCGCCGCTGGTGAGGCCTATCGTGCTGAGGCTCGACCCAAACAGCGTCGCGGCTTGATAGACTTGGTACACTGTCAGAGTCAGCCCGAACAGCGCGCTCGCCCCCGCGAGGGGTTTGGTCGCCCAGCTGTCGGGCATCTGGATTAGTAGCAGGCCGCTGGCTATGAAAGCCAGGGCGGCCAAGATGAGCAGGATTGCTCCCCCGGTCGCCACTATCGCGAGCCAGAAGACGCCCTCCGCCAGGAACAGTATGGGAATCAGAAGCTCCCGCGCCGACTTCGCCACGACTCCGACCGAAAAATGCAGAAGTTATAATCATATCGTTGCCGCCAGCCGAGAGCCCCTCTTTCGAGGTCGGGCTCAAGGGGAGACCAGCGGGTTTTTGAGAGGCGGAACACCAGGCACCCCGAGGACCCAGCGCGATGGTCGACGCTTCCCAGGCAGACAAGGTGGTCATACTGCAAGGGGGACTGTCGCCTCCGGGGATCAGCGGCCTCGCGGAGTACGTCAAGAAGCACTATCTCGACCCCAATCTCGAGTCACTCACCGGAAAGTCCTACAGGGAGACTCGGTCCAAGGACGGCGGGAGCGTAGAGCTCGAGTGGGGCTTCTCGCCGCCCGTCTCGCCGGGACGAATCACCGAGCCTTTGCGCGGGAAGTCGGTGCGCCTCACCATCGCGCAGGCGTCCGTGTCGGTCGCGTTCTCCGGGCTCGAGGCGGCCGACGGTCCAGGTCTGCTCGCCTGCAAGAGGGTGGCCGATGACCTTGAGGTCCTCGCCGACATCTTCCTCGCGAAGGCGAAGACCACGAGCCTCTACTTCATCTTCTCGACAGAAGAACCGGGAGGCCTCAAGGACCTGCCCGCCACTTCGCGCTCCCTGTGGAAGGAGACGCTGAGCAGGATAACCAGGGGAAACATGACGAACCTCTACATCGTGATCATGGCGGTCAGCTTCGGGTTCTTCTTCGTGTTCGGTGACTCCGCGATATTCGTGGTGCTTGCGATCCAGCTGGCAGCGCTATTCTATTCAGACAGGATCGCGCTCCTGGTGGGCAAGGTCCGCCCCACCGCCGAGAGGCCGCGGGTCACGACGGTGTGCGTGCCCGTCCAGGTCGAGATGAAAGGGGAGATCGCGAGGTTCGCGAAGAGCATCATGTCCGAGATCAGCAACAGGCTCGAGGCCATACCGCGGGATGCGCTGGACGGGCCTGATGCGAGGAAGACCGTGCAGGGCGTTCTCACAGCGTTTGGGATCAAGTCCTCCAAGGAGGAAATCCAGATCATCACGCGAAACGTCTACGCCCTCGTCAAGGACGTCGCAGATCGTTTTAGGCTCCCGGTGCCGAAGATTACCATCATGAACAGCGCGGCGGACAACGCTGCGGCCACAGGCGTCTCCCCTTCGAGGTCGTCGATAGCCATCACGGCAGGGTCGCTGGAGGACCTGGGAGACGCGGAGCTCTCCTCCGTCATAGGCCACGAGCTCGGCCACATAAAGGGAAGGGACTCCTTGATTCTCTTCTCCGCCACCTTCATACTTTACGCGGGCGGGCTCTACCTCTGGTTCCCCTTCCTGCTCCGCCTGGGCCTCCTCTACTATATCGTGATATTCGCGGTCATCTTCTCCATCGGGAAGGTCCTCGAGACGAGGGCCGACACCGAGTCCGCAGCCACGCTCGGCGAACCGGGCGTCCTTGCCTCGGCGCTCACGAACATAGGCTTCCGGCAGCTCTACACGGAGAAGTACTCGCGCGGAGCGAGGTTCCTCGACTGGCTGACCTTCGACCCCCACCCCCCCATCTATTTCCGCGTGCAGCGCCTCTCCGAGCTCGCCAAGAGCGGGAGGAAGGTCGGGAACACGCTCCTGGTCTCGATAAGGGACTGCGTCTCGGGCTTCCTTCAGACGCTCGCCTAGGGCGCCTCCCTCCCGGCCGCCTCGACCACGGGGGTGCCGCGCTCCTCCGGCGCCCGAACGGATTTGTCTATACGCTAAAATATGCCAGTCGCCGGGATTCTGCGAGTCTCCAAAAAATTGATGACTCAAGAGCTCCAACTGCGACTCGTCGCGGGCTTTATCGTGGTCGTCTCCTCGACGGCGCTGCTCAACAAGGCTGGAGACCTCCTCTATCACAAGGGGATCGCCAAGCCGTTCTACCTGTTCGGCCACCGGCTTCATCACAAGAACTTCTTGCTTGCCCTCGTCCCCGGCGTCTACGTCGTGGTGGCCACGATGGTCTACCTTCACTACATGCGCATCCTTTGGTACTCCTTCTGGCCGAGCGTAGAGATCACGCTCTTCTTGGTCGGAGCCTGCTTGACGATCGACCTGACATTAGATGCCCTCTCCAGCGTGGACAAGAGGAGGGCGCTTCTGCACCACGAGTGGGTGTACCTTCTCGTCCCGGCGTACGCCTTCACTCACCTCCTGGCGCTCGTCTGACGCGTCGGTGCAGGCCCGGCCTCTCGAGGCGCCTGCGGGGAGAACTCGTCCTAAAGGGCCTTGACTCGGGGCGCCAGGTCCATCTCGGTGCGGCTGTCCGGGGTGCTCTCGAGGACCTCTTGTGGGGGGTTGACCTTCGACCGGCGTGGCCGGAAGTACCTCGAGAGGCTCATCGACTTGAGGGTGAAGATGCCGAACCCCACGAGGGACAGGGACAGGAACCAGACTCCCTGCACGAAGACTGGGACCGCCAATACGATCGCGGCCACCGCGAGGACTGCCTCGACGACGGCGTTCCTGTCGTTCGTCAGGTGCCTGAAGTAGGTCTTCTTGCTCGCCTCGCCCTCACCGGAGTGCGGCGTCCTGTACTGGAAGAACCCCGTCCGGTCGAACACGCCATAGAAGAACCCTAGGGACGAGAGGCTGAGCATGGCTCCCGTGACGTAGCCCAGCATCGGGATGAGGACCACGTTGCGCGCGGTCATCAGGCCCTGCACCCAGAGCGCCCACGCCCCGGAGGCCATGGAGACGGCGAATGGGACGGCGACCACCCCGATGTAGACCGGGTTGTTGAATATCGAGTTCGCGGGCTGTATCACCCCCGTCACGACGGCAATCGCAGAGAGGAAAGTCACCAGGATCCAGCTGAATCCCGAGAACGGGCCGAGAAGCATGAGCAGGAGCCCGACCTTCTTCTGGACGCTGACGTCCTTCGCTGTGGCGATCGTCTTCCAGTATTTCGCGATGCACCTCCACCATCCCTGGGATGTCCTGGCGACCTGCTTCTTCCAGGCCTCGAGCGTCGAGGGGTCCTCGCTCATTATCTTGACGTTGCTGAGGTAGATGCCGCGCTTCCCCGCCAGGTACAGCTTGATGGAGACGTCCCCGTCGTCGGCTATGCGCTCGTTCGACCACAGCCCCACCTCCCTGAGGTCCTTCGTCCTCACGAGGGCGAACCCTCCCTGGAAGGAGAAGGGGGCGTCTATCTTGTAAGCTCCCATCTTGGAGAGCGTGTCCCCTATGTCTTGAGAGAGGGCGAAGAGCCTTGTTATCATGTTGTCGTTCCGGTTGTAGTGGCCGTATCGGAACGCGGCGAAGGACGCGCGCGGATGGCTCTCGACCGCGGCTATCCCCTTGTTAAGGACGTCCGGCGGGACTATCGAGTCGGCGTCCAGGAGCAGCACGAAATCTCCCACCACCTTCTCCATGGCCTTGTTGAGGGCGCCGCACTTGAAGTGCTCCCGGCTGGGCCGCCTGGAAACAACCGTGGAGATTCCGAGGCCATTGAGTTCTCGCGCCTTCGCGTCGATGACGTCGACCGTCTGGTCGTCCGAGTCGTCCGCGACGACCACCTGCAGCTTGTCCTTCGGGTAGTCGATCCGCTTCACCGCGTCGAGAGTCCTCCCTATGACGAACCTCTCGTTGAAGCTGGCGATGAGTACCGAGACCATCGGGTTGCTCTCGAGCTTGACCGCCTCGCTGGCCATGCTCCTAGGGTACCTCGTCGAAGTGGCGAAGAGCATGATCCAGTAGTATTCCAGTGCGAGGACGGGAATCGTGATGACAATAGTAATCGCCTCCACCAGCTGCCAGAGTTGTATTACCATAAATCGAGTCCCGGGAAGACTGGCCAGAAGCGTCTGATTCTACTATGTAAGTCTTGGGTCGATTTACGAAAGACCGAAGGGGCGCGACCCGGCCGATGCGCGACGTCGCGGCGGCCAGGCCCCGGATAAATAGGCGGGTCCGGCACCCGACGAGAAAGACGACCGCCGTGCAAAAGATCTACTTCGCCGTCTTCGGCTCAGGACTCGGCCACGCCACCAGGGCCCTGGACATCGGGAGGCGCCTCTCGACCGGCGAGGACGGTATCAGGTATTCGTGCTCAGGCCAGGGACTGCGCTACATCCTGACGCACTCGCCGGGCGCGGACGCGGTGGAGTGCCCCTCGCTGGACGTCGAATGGACAGAGGAAGGCAGCTTCTCAGGCAGAGACTTCATGGTGCACTTCCCGCAGATGCTCCGCTCCTTCACCAAGCAGGTCGCCTTCGAGACGGAGAGCATAGGTAGGTTCGACCCCCGAGTGGCCGTGTCGGACTCGCGGCTCTCCGCGGTTTTCGCGGCGAGA
Source organism: Nitrososphaerota archaeon (assembly GCA_027886905.1). Taxonomy (GTDB): domain Archaea; phylum Thermoproteota; class Nitrososphaeria; order Nitrososphaerales; family Gagatemarchaeaceae; genus Gagatemarchaeum. Next base: position 22,266 of record JAPCJO010000016.1, on the reverse strand, counting down.
TCTAGGTCCTTGCCTGTCATCACCATGCTGAACCAGTTCAAGGTCACACTCCCCCCGAGGTACAGGGGGGATGCGCTCGGGCGCGTCTACGAGAGGATCGCAGGAGACGTCCTCGGCCTCATGTGGTCGCTGAGCGAGCAGGTCCTGCTCACCGACCTCCCCCCTCCATACACCATAGGCGAGGTCAACGTTGAGGGGACCGACCTGTCGAGGATAGTCAGGTACGTTGGCTTCACGTCCCCTGGGCTCGAGGTGAGCGAGGACAGGCTGCAGAAGGCCAGGGAGGTCCTCGAGTTCGACCGGCGGCCGCTCGTCTTCTTCCAGATAAGCGGGCCAGACGCGACGAAGAAGAGGTTCATTGAAATCGTCCTCGCGTCGGTCGGCGCCCTCTCGAGCAGGTACAAGATCGTGGTCTCGATGGGCTACCTGGGGGGCTCGGCGGAGCCCAGGAAGCTAGCTGGCGGCGTGCTGCTTTACGACTGGTGCCCGATCAAGGACGAGCTCTTCGCGCTTTCCGCGGTCATGGTAGGAAGGTCCGGCCACAGGACGATAGGCCAGTGTATCGACGCGGGGAAGCCGGCGGTCCTCGTCCCCATACACAACCACTCAGAGCAGCTGGGGAACGCGGAGAAGTTCCAGAGCCTCGGGCTGGGGATCGCTATCTCGCCCGGGGACCTCAAGCCCGAGACGCTCACGGCTGCCGTGGACGCCTGCCTCAGCGACCCGAAGTACAAGAAGAACCTGGAGTCCGTAGGGCTTGTCTCGAAGAGGTACGGGGGCGTCGAGAAGTGCGCCGAGATCATAAGCTCCTACGCGTGACAGGCCATCGAGGCCGGGTCAGCGCTGGCTCGAGATGAAAAGCTCGAATTCCTTCAGGGACGCGGGAGTCCCGATCTCGTAGAACCGGTCCGCCACGGGGAACGCCAGGAGCTCCTCGCGCTTGATCAGCTCGCCGTAGAACTCCTCCTCGCCGCACTCCGTCTCGGGCGGGATGAGGGAAAGGGCGCGCTTCCTCAGCGCGGACACGCCGAAGTTCACCCAGTCCATCCCCCCGCCCCGCTTGTCATAGCGCACGACCCGCCCTTCGCTCACCTCGACGTCGCTCCTTCCGTACCTGTCATGGTTCTCGTAGACTGCCATCGCGCCGAGTCTCCCCGAATCGACCAGTGTTTTCATCATGCCCCGGTAGTCCGCCCGGAGGTAGGCGTCGCCGTAGGTGACGAAGAAGAACTCGTCCAAGAGCGGCTCCGCCCGCTTCAGCGCGCCGGCGGGCCCAAGGAGCCTCGGGCCGTCGTGGCTGTACCTGACTCTGACTCCCCACCTATTGCCGTCCTGGAAGTGGCTCTCGACCATCTCCCCGAGGTGGCCGACGCAGAGCACAAAGTCGCTTATGCCGCAGCTCTTGAGAAGGTTGATCTCGTGCTCGAGGAACGGCTTGCCTCCCACGACGACCATCGGCTTCGGGACGCTCTTGGTCATCGGCCCGAGCCGGGTCCCCAGCCCCCCGACCAGTATGGCGGCTTGCAACCCTGGCTCGCTCCCCGCTCTGCCAGACGCCTCAGACGTTGTAGATTACCTTGCTGCCTTCGAAGTCGAACCTGAACCTCATCTCTGTCAGCCCGCGCTTCGCAAGGGCTGCCCTGACCTTCTCCCTCCCCTCCTGGCAGAAGAGCATGAGGAATCCCCCGCCCCCGGCCCCTACGAGCTTCCCGCCGAGGGCCCCGTTCTTCACGGCGAGGGCGTACCACGAGTCGACGCTGTCCGAGCTCATGTTCTCCGTTATGCCGCGCTTCACCGTCCAGTGCTCGTGGAGGAGCTCCCCGAACCTCGTGAGGTTGCCGGACTCGAGCGCCTTTTTGCTCTCCAAGCCTATGGCCTTTATGGCGTGCATCTTCCTCACGGCCTCCCCCTTCGCGTCGGAGACCTTCGACTGCTGCTTCCCCAGAATCTCCCCCGCGCTGCGGGTTATCCCCGTGTAGAACATCATGATCCCGTACTCCAGCTCGGACAGGGTGCTCTCGGATATGTCGAGTTCCGTCGCAGTCACTCTCCCCCGGGTGTCGATCTCGTAGGACCTTATGCCCCCCAAGCTGGCCGCGTACTCGTCCTGTTTCCCCGACGGCTCGTGGAGCCGGTTCATCGCGATGTCGCACGCCGCCTCGGCGACCTCCTCCGGGGTCTTGACGATCCTCTGGCGAGCGTAGAGGGCGCTGAGCAGCCCCACCGTGAAGCTTCCTGACGACCCAAGGCCCGTCGCCGCGGGGACGTCAGCGAGCGAGACGATCTCGAGCTTGTCTCTCAGGTCCAGGAGCCTGAGCGCCTCCCTCACGAGCGGATGGCGTATGTGGTCGATGGAGTCCACGATCTCCGTCTGGCTGTAGCTGAGCCTGATCCCGGGCTCGAACCTGTTGTTCAGGACTATGTGCATGTACTTGTCCACCGCGCCCGAGATGAAGAAGCCGCCGTGCTTGGTGTAGTACGCAGGCAGGTCCGTCCCGCCCCCTCCGAGCGAAAGTCTGAAAGGGGTCCTCGAGACGATCAAAGAGGGACGCGGACGCTCCGAGACAAAGTCTCCGCGCCGTGTATTTAACCAGTCCCAGGTCCCTGGCCAGAACTAGGCCGGGCCGGACTGCGTCTGAAGGCCTTGCTCGCCCTCACGGCGATGGACTCCCAGTCCACCTTGTAGGTCACGACGCCCAAGACCACGAAGGCGACGGACGCGACGATCGACAGCTCGAGCCTGGAGAGCCCGAGGAAGCGGTGCGTGAGCCTGGAGATCTCCAGGAGCCCCGACAGCTCGAGGAGGATTTCGAACGCGCTCTTGGCGAGCTTGGCCAGGAACGTGACCCCGAGCATGGGCCCCAGCCTGCCCCGGTTCGCCCCCGCGCCGATGTAGACGTAGTCGTCGAACGGGAGGATGGGCAGCAGAGCCGCGATGAAGAGACCCAGATAGAACCCGCTCTTTCCCAGCCAGGTCCCGAGAAGCCTCACGTTCTTGTTCTTCAGGAGGCTCTTCTGCAGCCCGACTGCGGTGAAGTAGATTACTATCTTCCCGAGGGTGGCGCCGAGGGCGGTGACGAAGACGACGAGCGTGAAGCTCTCAGGGTTGACACCGGTGGCCGAGAGCTCGGCTGTCGCTATCAGCGTGTACGACGCCCCGAAAAAGGCGGTGGCGTTGGAAACCAGCGAGAAGAGGAAGAGGAGGAAAAGCCTCAGCAGGACAGAAATCAACCGAACCCTCTGGAGCCGCTCCTTTTGGCCCTCTTATAGACGGTGCGGGCCTGATGCCGTTGCGCCGGCAACAGCCTAAAATAAGGATGAGGCTCGCATCACCGAGTAACCTGCCGGCGAAGGTTAGACCATTGCCATTGCACAAGCTGATAATCATAGGGCTCGACGCCGCGGACCTTCAGCTAACGCAGGACTTCATGGGAGACGGCGACCTGCCGAGGCTCTCGGCGATAGCAGACCAAGGCTGCTTCTCCCGTCTAAAGTCGGTCGTCCCTCCGCAGACTGCCCCTGCCTGGACTTCGATCACGACCGGCGTGAACCCGGGCAAGCACGGCATCTACTACTTCTACAACTTCTCAACAGACCCCATCACGATCACCAACTCCACCAACACTTCGACGCCGAGGATCTGGGACTATGTGGAAGCGCTCGGCGAGAGGTCGGTGGAGGTCAACGTGCCGGTCACCTATCCTGTCCACAAGGTCTTAGGCTCGATCGTGTCTGGGATACCTCCCTGGTACATAGACGAGAGGTCCGTCTACCCGGATGACCTGCTCCAGCGGCTGGACGCAGAGGGGTACGAGATTGACACGCCGATGAGCAGGGGCTTGGAGAAAAAGCCCGACGAGCTGGTCAGCCGCGTCTTGGCGACGGAGCAGAGGAGGGTGAAGCTGTTCCTGGACCTGCTCAAGGAGGGCGAGTGGTCGTTCGGCATGATAGTCCTTACCGGCCTGGACCGCCTGCAGCACAAGCTGATGGGGAAGGGCGACAAGGAGGACGCAGCTGTCCGGCGCGGCTACAGCGGCGTCGACGAGCTGGTAGGGACCCTGATGGACTCGCTGGGAAGCGGGGTGAACTTCTTGATAGTCTCGGACCACGGGTTCAATCGGAGGCCCCTCGCGTTCTATCCCAACGCCTGGCTCCACGGGCAAGGGATGCTCAGGAGGAAGTCCTCTCTGCGCTATCGCCTCACAAGGATGGCGCACGACCTGTTCGACGGCCACTTCCTCTGGATGCCTCAGGGAGTGACGAAGAGGTTCCAGGGCGCTGCCACGGTCGTGCGCACCATCGACGCCGTTGACCTGCTGGGCTCCAGGGCCTTCGTTCCGGGGACGGACGGCGTCATCGTTGTAAAATCCAAGGAGGACGAGGAGTCGATAATATCGGGCCTCTCTCAGCTCAAGGACGACTCGGGGAAGGAGATTTGCAAGGTGTACACGCGAGACCAGGTCTACAGGGGCGACCGGGTCGACGCGGCACCGCAGCTGCTCATCGTCCCGCGCGACGACATAAACATCAAGACCGACCCCTTCAGTCGCAGCATAGTGTCGGCGTCGGGGAACTTCCCAAAGTCAAACCACGGGCCGAACGGGGTCTTCTTCGCCACAGGACCGGACATCAGGAGGTCGGGGACGCTGGACGTCTCCTTGGAGGACGTGGCTCCCACCTCGCTCACCTTGATGGGAATCTTGCCTCCCGAGGCGATGGACGGTCACGCAATCCAAGAGATCATGCTAAAGCCGCATCCCCCTCAGTCTCTCCGAGCGACGGACGTGATGAAAGACAACCGCAGCTATGCCTTCACAGAAAAAGAAGAAAAGCAGGTGATGGACAACCTCAGACGCCTTGGCTATACGTGATAGGGCGACCGGCCACGACGCAGAGGTTGCCCGCTCCCTGAGCCAGCCCGTGGCCTCTAACGGGGGGCTCGGAGACACAGCCGTCCCAGGGGCCGAGGGCGGGCTCTCGTCCGACAGGGCCAGGCACATCGCCACAGGTATCAGGTCTCTGACGGTGCAAAACCTGGTCAACAGCGTCCTGGGCTTCGTATTCCTCACCATGCTGCTCCGTCTCCTCTCTCCGTCTGACTACGGCCTCTACTCGGCCGCGCTGCTCGTGACCACGATAGCCTCCTCCGTGGCAGTCTTCGGACTGCAGTTCGCCGCGACGAGGTTCGTCGCCTTCATGGCGCACAACGAAGGAGAGTCCAGGGTCGTCTCCAGGTCGATAGTGGTCCTGTCGCTCGTGTTCACTTCCGTGGCGACGGTCGTGTACGTCCTCCTCTCGCCCGCGCTCTCGCTCTATTTCACGAAGAGCACGAACGACGGGTGGATCTTCGCCGCCTCAGGCGGATGGCTCTTCGCAATCACGATGTCTGGGATTTTCCAGGGTCTGGTCCAAGGGATGCGCAAGTACCAGACGCTCGCGAGGATATTGGTCAGCGCGAACCTCGCTACGGTAGGCCTGACCGTCCTCGGGCTGCTGGAGTTTCACAGCGTCATCGTCCCCATAGTCGCGTGGGTGGTCTATGGCGCCGTCATAATCTTCTGGTCCCTCGCGATAACGCGACGGCCGCTCCTCGTGGCAGACCCCGCGAGCTCAAACGGGCGAACAGTGAGGCAGGTGCTGAGATATTCGCTGCCTCTCGGTGTCGCGGGCATAGTCACGGTGGCGACCGGCGCCGCCGACCCAATGGTGGTCGGCGGGTTCCTCAGCCAGGCGCAGCTGGGGGCCTACTATGCCGCCATCGCGATCTCGGGCGGCTTGGGCGTCATGCTCTTCACGCCCCTCAACACGGCTTTCTTCCCCGAGATTTCCTCGAACGCGAACGACCCGAGCACACTGTCCACGGGGCTGAGGCTCGCCTTCAGGTACACCTCCCTCGCTCTGATTCCGGTGTCCTTCGCCCTCGTCGGCCTCTCAAAGCAGATGATCCGCCTCTTCGCGGGCGGAATCTCGACCTACCTGCTCGCGAACCCCTCTCTACAGATGATGTCCGCTTTCTTCCTGTTCGTCGGGATGCAGGGGATTCTCACCTCTCTCCTGCTCTCGACCGGGAAGACGACGCAGGTGATGATGATCGGCATCGTGACGGTCGTGCTGGACCTCGCGCTCTCGGTCGCGCTGGTCCCAAGCTTCGGCCTCCTCGGCGCCGCCACGAGCAGGACGCTCGTCGACGTGGCCGGGTTCCTCATGGCCCTTTACCTGACCCGCAGCTATCTCAAGGGCGTCACGGACATTTCGTTCCAGGTGAAGCTCATCGCCTCCTCGCTCGTCATGCTCGGCGTGCTGTTTTCCATGTCGAAGTTCATCTCCAACCGGGCGCTCACCCTCCTCCCGTACAGCCTCATCGGGGTCGCGGTGCTCCTGTTGTGCGCCCGCAGCCTGCGCCTCCTCACCGAGGAGGACAAGCGATACCTCGAGCATTTCATGCCGCGCAGCGTCGGCAGGTTCATGCGCCAGATCCTCTAGAGCTCGCGACGCGCCCTCGGGGAGAAGCGGCACAGACAAGCTTAAAGCAAATGTAAGGTCGAAGCCCGCCGATTTGGCCAGAACGCAGGAGTACCTCGATGAAGTCTCTCAGATTGTGGCAAAGCTCGACAGGCAATCCATCGACAAGGCGATAATGATCCTCTATGGTGCGTGGAAGGGCGACCACCAGGTCTTCGCGATAGGCAACGGTGGCTCCGCCTCCACCGCGACGCACTTCGCGTGCGACCTCAACAAGTGGGTCTCGGACGAGGCGGACAGGAAGTTCCGCGCGTTCTCCCTCGTCGACAACATCCCGCTGGTCAGCGCGCTGACCAACGACAACGGATGGGGCGACATCTACTACGAGCAGCTCAGGAACTTCTTCAGGAAGGGGGACGTCCTCGTGGCGATAAGCGTCCACGGCGGGTCGGGAAGCGACAAGGCGGGCCCCTGGTCCCAGAACCTGCTCAAGGCAGTGAAGTACGCGAAAGACAACGGCGGGAAGATTGTCGGGCTGTCCGGGTTCGACGGAGGAGTCCTGAAGACCGCGGCCGACGCCTGCATCGTGGTCCCAGCGAACTCCACGCCGCACGTCGAGGGGATGCACCTCGTGCTCACACATCTCATGGCCGAGCAGCTGAGGGGAATGCTCTCGTCCAAGGGCAAGAAGCCCTCGAAGTACTGACCTCAGGCTGCCTTCTTGCCCGCGCCGCGCCGCGGCCTCGCTCCCTGTCCCTCGTTGAGCCTCGCAAGAAGGCCGGGGACTTGCTTGAGCGACGGCAGCATGTAGTCAGGCCTCGCTCCCTCCTCATCCATCATCCTTGTGAGGAACGTAGTCACGTGCCCGAGGAGTATGGTCTTACACCCTGCCGCCTTCCCAGCCTTGACGTCGTCTAGCGCGTCCCCCACAAAGAAGGATTCGCTCATGTCTACTTCGTTCTCCTTCGCCGCCCTCAGGAGCAGCCCGGGCTTCGGCTTCCTACAGTCGCAGTCCGCCTTGTACTTCCTGACGAGAGCGTCGGGGTGGTGGAGGCAGTAGAACTCCGCGTCCAGCCCGCCTCCCTGCCTGGCTAGCTCGGCCCTGACCATCCCGTTCATCTTCTCGAACTCGGGGTACGATAGTTGGCGCTTCGCGACACCAGGCTGGTTTGAGACGAGTATCGCCTTGAACCCGAGCTCCTTGATCTTCCTCACGGACTCGCCCGCGTATGGGTGAATCCTGAGCTGCTTTGCGGAGAGGGGGCTGCCGATGCGCCCTTCGTCGGGGTTGTACTCCAGGTCGTTCAGGACCCCATCCCTGTCTAGGAAAACAGCCCCGTTTCGTCTCATTTCAAGCGCCCAGGCACTTTTCGAGTCGTCTAGTGGATGACAGCCCATGACCGACTTTATGCCTTTCGTAATCGCAGTAAATCTTATACCCTCGCCCGCCACACCTTTGGAACAGGCGCACCAACGTGGTCCAGTTCTTCCTAGACACCGCCTCCTTGAACGAGATTGAAGAGGTCGCACGCCAGGGCGTGACAGAGGGGGTGACGACGAACCAGATGATTATCCTGAAGGAGGGCAAGGTCGATTTCAAGCGCCGCATCCTCGAGATCTGCCGCCTCGTCAAGGGACCTGTCAGCGTCGAGACGACGAAGAGCAGCGTCGCGGACCTTCTGGCCCAGGGAAGGGAGTTCGCCTCGTGGCACAAGAACATCGTCGTCAAGGTCGCGATGCACGGCGACGGAAGGGGCTTGGAAGTGGTGCACCAGCTCGCGAAGGAGCACATCAAGACAAACATGACGTGCATGATGACGTTCAACCAGCTCGTCCTGGCATCGAAGGCAGGCGCGACCTACGTCTCGCTCTTCTACAACAGGGCGATCGAGGCCCACGAGAACCCCCAACAGATAATCAGGGACTATGTCGCCCTGGCGAAGGAGAACGACCCGATGGGCAGGCTGATAGTGGGCAGCATAAGGAAGCCCGAGGACGTCGCGCTCGCGGTGGCCGCAGGGGCCCACATCATGACGGTGCCGTTCAAGATTCTGAAGCAGATGCCCTACAACAAGCGGACGGAGGAGACTATCGAGGAGTTCGACAAGGCTTGGGGCGAATTCGAGTCGATGAAGAAGGCTGCCATCGTCCGGTGAAGACGACAGGGCACCCTCAGTCGAAAGAAGCCCCCTAGCCCGGCGCACACTGGAGCTAGATGACCGCATGCAAAACCGCAGTTGTTACTCGTCTCCAGAGAACACGGGAGGTGTTTGAGTCGGCGAAGAAGGCGTTGGTTACCGGGGGTCTGGGCTTCATCGGGAGCCACCTCGTCGACAGGCTCTTGCAGGACGGCTGGGACGTTGTGGTACTTGACAGCCTGCTGACGGGCCGCCGCTCGAACCTCGCGCACCACAAGAGCGACAGCCGACTGAAGGTCGTCGAGGGAGACATAAGGCACCTGGGGACGGTGTCCAGGTGCTCAAAGGGGTGCGACGCCGTCTTCCACCTCGCGGCGCACGCACTCATGCGGGTCAGCCTGGGAGACCACCGCGCTGACCTCGAGCACAACATCGTGGGGACTTTGAACGTCCTCGAGAGCATGGTCGCCAACGGCGTCCCGGACTTCGTCTTCGCCTCGACGTCCGCGCTCTACGGCGAGGCAGAGGTGGTCCCGACCCCAGAGACCTATGCCGGGACCCAGACCTCTCTCTACGGTGCCGCCAAGCTCGCCGGAGAGGGATACGCTTCGGCCTTCGCTGAGTTCAGCCCCATAAGGGTCTGGGCGTACAGGTTCGGGACCGTCCTGGGGGAGAGGTGCAGGAGGGGTGCGATCTGGGACTTTGCGCACAAGCTCCAAGACAAGCCCACCGAGCTGGAGATACTCGGCAACGGGAAACAGAGCAAGGACTACATGTACGTGAAGGATTGCGTCGACGGCATCATGGTCGGGCACGAGAAAGGCAGGGAGCGCGTGAATGTCTTCAACCTCGGCCTTCAAGAACAGACCACCGTAGACGAGCTTGCGGACTACGTGATCGAGGAGATGGGGCTTTCCAATGTGAAGAAGAGCTACACGGGCGGCTCGCGCGGATGGGTGGGGGACAACCCGGTGGTCTATCTCTTGACGAAGAGAATCAAGGCGCTTGGTTGGGAGCCCAAGACATCGCCGGAAGATGCGATAAGGCTGACGACGAAGTGGACCTTGAAAGAGCTCAGCAGGCGCGGGAATTAGCCCAGGATGTCGAAAGTCGCGGTAACGGGGGGCGCTGGCTTCCTAGGCAGCCACATCGTCAAGAGGCTCTCCGACGACGAACGTGATTTCTCGATAGTCGACGACTTTTCGTCCGGCTCTCTCCGGAACCTCGCCGACCTGGGCGTCCTACGCAAATGCGTCACGGGAGACCTCCGCGACTATCCCTTCGCGAGGAGGTCTCTTCGCGGGGCGGACACCGTCTTCCACTTCGCGGCCGAGGTGGGGAGCGTGAGCTACCTCCACGGCTCGAACGCCAGGGAGCTGGCGGCCATGCAGGCGAACCTCATCATCGACGCGAACGTTCTCAAGGCCTGCCTGGAGAACGGCGTGCGGACAGTCATCTACGCCTCGAGCGTTTCGGTGTACCCGTTCGACGAGCAGCTCGGCTCTCACACCCAGTTCCGGGAGGAAGACTCAGAGCGCAAGGTGAACCCCGAGGGGGGCTATGGCTGGGCGAAGTACGTCGCGGAGAAGCAGCTCTCCCTGATGCCCGAGGTCTCCTGCGGCGTCGCCCGGATATTCCACGCCTACGGGAAGAACATCTATCTAAAGCCCGACAGGAGCCAGGTCATCGCCTCCCTCATCAGGAAGGCCGTGAGGTACCCTGCGGAGGACTTCGTCGTCTGGGGGGACGGGAGCCAGAGAAGGTGCTTCGTATACATCGAGGACGCGCTCGACGCGCTGATGAAGCTCGAGAAGCGCGTGCTAGAGCGCGGGAGCCTCACTGTCAACGTAGGGTCGACGGAGGAGACCACAGTTCGCGAACTCGCCGAACGGGTCATCCAGCTCTCGAAGAAGGACATCCCGCTGAAGTTCGACGAATCCAAGCTCACCGGCGCGCTCAACAGGATGCCGAACCTTGACAGGGCGAAGAGCGTCCTGGGGTGGGCGCCAACAACCTCCTTCTCCAAGGGGCTCAAGGAGACCTTCGACTGGGCTGAGCACCGGCTGCGCTTGCGGGGCGGCGGCTCCTGAAGAGAGCAGGCACGAGCAGGACACAGGCGGCCGTGGCGGCCTTAGTAGCCGCTCTGGTCTTGCTGGGGGCGGCGTACGTCGTCACCTCGCCGCAGAGGACGACATCCTCGACGGTTTCCCCGAGCTCGACGACCACCCAGGCATCGCCCCTCTCTTCTTCGGCGACCTCCTCGACTACGAACGCGTCGTCCGCAACGTCTTCCGGGCAATCCTCCTCAAGCACCGCGACGAGCTCCAGCTCCACGTCGACGTCGAGCTCCGCCACCTCGACATCGGGGCAAATAGCTCACGTGATCATCGTCCTGATGGAGAACGAAGAGTACTCCAGCGTCATCGGAAACCCTTCGGCTCCCTATCAGAACAGCTTGGCCTCGAGCTACGCGCTCGCCGCCGACTACTTCGGGGTGGCGCACCCCTCGCTCCCGAACTACCTGGCCCTGATATCGGGGAGCACCTTCGGGGTGACGACCGACTGCCAGCCGGCGCAGTGCTCCCAGCCAGGCAACGTGACCACAATAGCCACACTCCTGGACTCGCACCACCTCTCGTGGAAGGAGTACGCGGAGTCGATGCCCACGAACTGCTCCCAGGCGGTGAGCTCCGACGACCTCTACTACCCGAAGCACAACCCCTTCGTGTACTTCGCCGCCATCACAGGGAACAACGGGACGGGGAGCGCCTCGAGCTACTGCGACTCCCACGTCGTCTCCTTGAGCCAGTTCTACACCGACCTCCAGGCTGGAGACCTCCCCAACTACTCCTTCGTCACGCCCAACATATGCGACGACGCCCACAGCTGTCCCCTCGCGACCGGAGACAGCTGGCTTTCGACGTTCGTCCCCAAGATCACGAGCTCGAGCTCCTTCGCCACGACCGCTCTCTTCATCACCTACGATGAGGGGAGCACGAACGACACAGCCGGGGGCGGGGGGAAGGTGCCGTGCATAGTCGTCTCACCCTTTGCGAAGCCGGGATACGTCTCAGACGTGGAGTACTCGCACTACTCACTCCTCGCCACGGTCGAGGCGATCTTCAACCTTGGAAACCTCGGGCGCAACGACGCCTCCGCGAGCGCCATGAGCGACCTCTTCTCGCCCTCGGCCCGAATCCCCTAAAGCGCGGAGAAGCATTATATCCCCCGAAGGGGCGGTGAGAAAACGGAAGTTTTCCGGAAGCAAACGGTGGTAGTCGGATTGTTACAAAGCGTCGAGGAAGGGCCCGGTCTGGCGAAGCGGCTTGAAGAGCTCACCAGTCCGACGAGCGAGTTAGAGGAGGGCCTGCTCGTCTCGGCCACCTACGACGGGGACAAGCGAAAGGCCGTGCTCAAGTTCTACGACTCCCGAAGCGAGAGGGTCTGGCTCTGGGAGGACAACACCGGACACAGGCCATACTGCTACACGAGGCTCTCCGACGCGGAGATAGCCTCCAAGGGCGTCGCGGTCGGAAGGAACGGGGTCGTCGCAATAGAGCCTGCCGCGAGGCGCGACCTCCTCAGCGACTCGGAGGTCGTGGTCAGGAAGGTAACTGCGTCAGACCCCCTGGCGATCGGGGGCTCTCCGGGAAGCCTCCGAGAAAGGATGGAGTGCTGGGAGGCGGACATCAAGTACTTCGAGAACTATGTCTACGACAGAGGCCTCAAGGTCGGAACCTACTACAAGATAACCCACGGGGAGCTGTCTCCAGTCGAGAAGGAGGTCGCGGGAGAGGTGAGGAAGTCGCTCGACTCCATCCTCGAGAGGGCGACGGGCGACGCCGCCGAATACATCAAGGCCTGGGCGGAGCTGCTAGGCCAGCCGCTGTCGACCTTCAAGCGGATTGCCTGCGACATCGAGGTGGCGAACGAAGAGAACCGGATCCCTGACCCTGAGCTCGCCGACAGGGAGGTCATAGCGGTCTCGTTCTACAACGACAAGGAGTCCATCGTCTACATGGTGGACAAGACGGGTCAGGACAAGTCCCTCGAGGGGGCGCTAACCGGCTATTCCCACACCGTCTTCCCCGACGAGGCCTCCCTGCTGAGGGCGACCTTCGCGAAGATGATGGAGTACCCCTTCCTTATCACCTTCAACGGCGACGACTTCGACTTGCGCTACCTGAAGCATCGCGCAATGAGGAAGGAGATCGGGATCAAGGAGGAGGAGATACCCATCGCTCTCCAGAGGCAGGAGGCCTCGCTCAAGCACGGCGTCCACATAGACCTCTACCGCTTCTTCAACAACAGGTCCATCCAGGTATACGTCTACAACAACAGATACTCCGAGCACACGCTCAACGGGATAGCGGAGGCCCTCCTGGGTAAGGAGAAGTTCTCTTTCGAAGGCAACATCGCGGAGCTCCCGCTCGTCAAGCTCGCCGACTACTGCCTCAACGACTCGACGCTCACGTACGACCTCACCTCCGCCAACGACTCGCTCCTCATGAAGATACTCCTGGTCATCTCGAGGATCGCCAAGATGCCAATGAACGACGTCGCCCGCCTGGGCGTCTCCAACTGGATCCGGAGCATGATCTTCTACGACCACCGCAGGATAGGCGCCCTCATCCCGCGCTCCGACGAGCTTAGGCAGAAGGGTGGGGCCTCCTCCGAGGCGATAATCAAGGGGAAGAAGTACAAGGGGGGCCTTGTCATCGAGCCCAAGCCCGGGATCTACTTCGGGGTGTCGGTCCTCGACTTTGCGTCCCTCTACCCGAGCATCATCAAGGTCCACAACCTCTCCTACGAGACGGTGAACTGCATCCACGAGGACTGCAGGACGAACAGGGTGCCGGACACCGACCACTGGATATGCAGGAGGCGCAGCGGCATCGAGAGCCTCCTCATCGGCTCGCTACGGGACCTGAGGGTCGGACACTACAAGGCACTCTCCAAGGACAAGACTCTCCCAAAGGACAGCAAGGACCTCTACAGCACGGTGACCCAGGGCCTCAAGGTGATCCTGAACGCGTGTTTCACCGGCGACACGCTGGTGGTCACTCCCGCCGGGATCAAGAACATCAAGGACTTTAGAGTGGGAGACCAAGTCGTCAACGTCAACCCGGAAACACTCGAGGTGGAGGTGGATAAGGTAGTGGCGGTCCAGGCCTACCAGTACGACGGCGACATCTACCACTTTCAAGACAACAGGTTCGTCGACCTCATGGTCACCCCCAACCACAGATTCCTGACTGTCGACATGCGCAAATCCTCCAGCGGCGGGGCTGTGTTCAGGTCGGCCGAGGAGGTCCGAGACCTCGCGAACGTTGCGATTCCGAAACTGCGAGCGGGCGTGAGACGGGACTCGGCCGACCGCAGAGTCTCGATGCTCAAGAATGCCAAAGAGATTGGCGCATTCGCCAGTTTCTACCCGCCCTCGGGAGTCCGCTTGATCAACTGGTTCCGGATGCTTCCGCCCGAGTTGCAAAGGAAGATTGGCGAGCATGGGCGTGTCAGGAAACTGGGAACCCAACCCACCTGGGAGAAAGAGGTGAAGAACCGGCAGTCCCGCTATGAGCTTCCAGCCGACACGATCGAGGAGGTCGACGTCGACGCGGTCGAGGACGCCGGAGGCAGGGTGATGCTCGGAGAGCAGCATTCCAGGCAGATTCCAGCGCGCTTCCCAGCCGGGGACTTTGCCTCTCTCTGCGGCTGGTTCGTGTCGGAGGGAAACCCACACTCCTCGTCGATGAAGGCCTATGCCAGCGGTCGGGTCAAAGGAAGGACCTCGGGTATCGTGGTTTCGCAAGGGTTCGGGAAGGGAAACGCGATGGGAGCGCACTACAGAGAGGAGATAGAAGGACTCATGGGCAGGCTCGGGCTCAGGAGCATCCAGGATTCAGGCCGAAACAAGTACTTCAAGGTAAGCAGCTCGATCCTGAACCACTGGATGCTCTCGCAGTGCTACGTCGAGGGTCAGGGGCATGGCGCCGCCGTGAAGAGGATTCCTGATTTCGTGTTCGAATCGAACGACACGATGAGGGAATTCCTCGCCTCAGTATACAAGGGCGACGGGAACAGAAGGGGTGTCAGGTACTCCACCGTGAGCCCGCGGCTTGCCAACGACATGGTCGTCCTGCTGAGTCTCCTTGGGTACAAGGCCAAGCTGACCTACGAGAGCGAGTCCCGCATTCACAGGATAGTCTTCAGGAACGTCAGTTCAAAGCTCACCTACTCTGGGTCGGAGAAGCTCAAGCAGCTGAAGATCGTGCCCTTCGAAGGGACCGTCTACTGCGTGACCACTGAGAGAAACCACACCGTCATCGCGGGCAGGAACGGCAGGTTCGTCCCGGTTGGTCAGTCATACGGCGTGATGGGATTCGAGACATTCGCCCTCTACTGTCTCCCCGTGGCTGACGCGACGGCCGCCTTCGGAAGGGACGCCATCACCCGGACCATAGAAAAGTGCCGCCAGGAGGGCGTCTCCGTCATCTACTCCGACACCGACTCGCTATTCATCGAGAACCCCAACAAGGAGAAGGTCGCCGACGTGCTCAGGTGGGCCGACAAGGAGCTCGGCGTCGAGCTCGAGGTGGACAAGACCTACCGCTACGTCGCCTTCAGCCAGCTCAAGAAGAACTACTTCGGCGTCCTCCAGGACGGCACGGCCGACATAAAGGGCCTCACCGGGAAGAAGTCCCAGACGCCGGAGTACCTCAAGACCCAGTTCTACCAGGTACTCGACATACTCGGGGCCGTCTACAGCCAGGCGGACTTCGAGCAAGCAAAGGCACGCATCAAGAAGCTCCTCACCGACATGGTCAACTCGCTGAAGGACCGCAAGGTGCCGATCGAGGACCTCTCTTTCAACGTGATGATGGGAAAGTCGATCGGCGGGTACAAGTCCACGAGGTCCGTCGAGCCTCCCAAGAGGGACATGCAGGGACGGCGTGAGCAAGGCCTGCTCCACGAAGGAGCCCAAGAGGCGCCCCCTCCGGTGGGGATTTCAGCCTCAGAGATGAGCGGGCTCCCCCAGCACGTGAAGGCGGCGATATTGCTCAGGAACTCGAACCGCGAGGTGAAGGCCGGCGAGCTGATCTCCTTCGTGAAGACCAAGGGGGCGCACGGCGTCAGGCCCACGGTCCAGGCAAAGCCGGAGGACATCGACGTCGACAAGTACATCGAGTACGCGAGCTCGATGTTCGACCAGGTGCTCGGCGCCCTGGACCTCTCCTTCGAGTCGGTCGTGCCGAAGACTAGCCTCGACGCGTTTTGGGGCTAGGCGTAGCTCCGGATCTTCTCCCTGACTTCCGAGATGAAATCGTCGAGCTTCACGCCGTACTTGACGTCCCCGTCCCTCGCCCTTACGGCGACCGATTGCGCCTGTTCCTCCTTCGAGCCTATCACGAGCATGTAGGGGATCTTTTGTAGTTGCGCGTCCCTTATCTTCCCGCCTATGGTGCCGCTAGCGAAGTCCCTCTCCACCCTGATCCCGCCCTCCGCTAGGGCGGCGGCGACCTTCTCCGCGTACACCTTGTTCTCGTCCGACACCGGCAGCACGCTGACCTGCACCGGGGCCACCCACACGGGGAGCTTCCCCTTGACGTGCTCGAGATAGACCCCGATGAACCTCTCGAGGGAGCCGAGGATGGCACGGTGTATCACGACCGGGGTATGCTCCTTCCCGTCCGAGCCGGCGTAAGTGAGCTTGAACCTCTGCGGGAGTTGGTAGTCGAGCTGGATGGTCGAGTTCTGCCACTCCCTTCCCATCGAGTCCTTGATGTCGACGTCTATCTTGGGGCCGTAGAACGCCCCGTCCTTGTCCTTCACCTTGTACTCGAGCCCCTTCGCCTCCATCACGCGGGCGAGTATCGACTCGGCCTTCTCCCAGAACTCCCTCGTGCCCAGGTGTTCGTCCGGCATGGTCGAGAGGTTGAGCTTGTACTCCAGCCCGAAAATCCCGAAGACCCTGTCCATCAGGTCGATCATCGCCTTCACCTCGCCCTCGACCTGGTCGTCTGTGGCGAAGATGTGGGCGTCATCCTGCGAGAAGGACTTCACCCTGAAAAGGCCGCTGGTCACCCCGCTCAGCTCGTTCCTGTAGAGCGAGTCGAAGCAAGAGACTCTCAGTGGGAGCTCCCTGAAGCTCCACCTCCTCGTCCGATAGAAGAGCATCGTGGGCGGGCAATTCATGGGCTTGAGAGCGAACTCCTCGCCGCCCATGTCGGTGAGGAACATGTTCTGCTTGTAGTACCCCCAGTGGCCGCTCACCTTCCAGAGGGCGCTGTTGAACAGGGCCGGGGTGCTCACCTCGATGTATCCGCCTTTCGCCAGCTCTCCTCGCATGAACTCGATGAGCAGGTTCCGCAGCTTCAGCCCCTTGTTGTGCCAGTAGACCATCCCGGGAGAGGGCTCCTGGAAGCTGAACAGGTCGAGCCTCTCCCCGATTGTCCTATGGTCGGTCTCCGGCAGCCCGGCGAAGTCGCTCTTCCTTATTCGCGAAAAGAGCTGCTCCTCGGTGAGCTCGTGCTGGGGCTTCCTCTCGGGGGCGGGGGTCGCCAGAGCGACCGCGGGTGCGGCAGCGTTGGTGTAGACGCGGGACTGCTCGGCGAGCGGATGACCCTTGACCTTTATCTGGAACGCCTTGTTCCACCCGAAGGGGGCCCGGTACGTCTCGAGCCCGCCCTCCTTGGCCAGACTCTCCATCGTCTTGAGAACCTCGAGAGCGTCCTTCGGGCGCGCGAGGTTGGAGCTCAGGTGGGCATAGGGGTAGATGATTATCCTCTTGACCTTGAGCTTCTCTAGGAAGGCCTTGGTCCCCTCGACCGCTTTCTTGGCGACTTCGTCGTCGTCACCCGGCTCCACGCTGACGAAGAGGGCGACTATCTCCTCGTATCGTTGCTTCTTCTTGTCGGTGATGTCCTCCGCCGCCGAGATCTCCTTGCCTATCGGCTCGTACTCGATAAAGTCGAGGTGCTGCTGGAGTATCCTCATCTGTGGTCGCCGGCGTCCTTCCTAGCCCCACCGGGCCCTTTGTATGTCCCTGTCCTTCTTTGTGGCCTTCTTCCAGGTCTTGTAGTGCTCGCGGCAAAGGTAGACGCGCCTCCCGTCCCCGCCTACGACGAGCCCGCTCCCCGCGAGCTGGTCCCTGCCCATCGACCGCTCGCTCGGGTTCTTGCACCCTGTCACGGAGCACGCTACGCCCTTCTCGACTTTGCCCATTTCGAATTCGGGCTGCCGAGTCCATATTTATAGGATATTCTCATGGCAGCTAGTCGTTCCCGGGTGCGACGTAGTATTTTAGGTGGCAGCGAGAGCGGAGCAGAGGCGAGAGCGTGCTCGACAGGCTGAGGGGGTCTCTCGGGAATGTGCTCGCCTCGATGGGCCGCGCGGCCTCCAAGGTCGTCCCCAGCCCCACCGCCTGGACGGTCGTGGGGCTCCTCTTCGCCTTCCTCGCGTCCTTCTTCTACGGCGGAAGACACCCGTTCCTCGGAGGCATCTCGCTGGCGACGTCGGGCTTCTTCGACGTGCTTGACGGGGCGGTCGCCCGCGCGACGAGCAGGACGAGCCAACGGGGCGCCTTCCTCGACTCGACGCTAGACAGGGTCTCGGAGGTCGTCGTCTTCCTGGGGATATTGGTTGGCGGACTCGCCAGTCCGTCCCTCGTCCTCGTGACGCTGTCGTTGAGCCTCCTGGTCAGCTACACGCGGGCGAAGGGCGATGCCCTCGGGGTGAGCCTCGCCGGGATAGGTGTCGGGGAGAGGAGCGAAAGGCTGATCGTTCTGATAGTGACCTCGCTGCTTGGGATCGTGGGAATCGGGGTCATCGTCGTCGCCCTGCTCGCGCTCATCACCTTCGTCCAGAGGACGGTCAAGGTGAGCGCGGCCTTGGGACGGGCCCAGAAGCCCGACTCCGGGCCCGCTACCGTACAGTCCTGACGAACGGCGCAATCAGAAGGAGTTGCGTCTCTCGGACTTGGCCCTGACGTTCACAATGCCATAGTGTATGGAGCAGGAGATGCAGTAGTACCTCACGGTCGTGGGAGCGGCGATGTAGGCGCCCGCGGCCCTGAGCTCTCTCGCGAGCAGGGGCTCGACCAGGCTCAGCCTCGTGGTGACCTTCTTCGCCTTGTCTCTCGGGACCAAGGCTCCGCAGTTGCTACACGAAATGAAGCCGGAGCTGCCCTTGCCGCCCTTCGATCTTCCCCGGCTCTTTCTCTTCTTTGTCATCCTGAATACCAGAAAGCCGCCGCTAGGGCCTGCTTAAAAGCTTGGGGGACCGCGACGACGAGGTCCGGCCCCAGCAAGTCTTAAGACGCTTCCAGAGTGGACTGACGGGAGCAGGGTTGAATGTCCTCGTCGCCGGTTTCATCACTATCGACAGGATAGAGCTCAACCTTCGGCAAATAACCTCGATCGGCGGCCCTCCGTGTTACGCGGGCCTCGTGTGCGCGAGGTTCGGGTTCGACGTCACGCCTCTGACGAAGGTCGGGCCGGACTTTCCTGACGAGCAGATAGTCTGGCTCGCGCGCAACGGCCTCCAGCTCCGCGCCATCGACAGGAGCAGCACCAAGAAGACCACGCGCTTCAAGCTGGTCAACAAGGGTGCAGAGAGGTCGCTCTACCTCGTCGAGAGGTGCGAGGACCTGAGCCTGGAGCAGGTGCCCGACAAGCAGTTCAACGCCTCGCTGATCAGCCCCCTCGCCCACGAGGTTTCCACCCCGCTCTTCGAGGAGGTGAGGAAGCGTTCTGACTTTTGCTTCCTCGACCCGCAGGGATTCGTGAGGATGTTCGACGCCTCAGGGAGGGTCGTCATCGACAGCTGGAACGACGAGAAGATCCTGGGAAACGTCGACGCGCTGAAGATGGACCTTGAGGAGGCCCACGCTCTCACAGGCACAAGCGACGGCAAGGCCGCCCTGGTCAAGCTCTCGAAGAAGGTCAGAAAGGCCGTCGTGACAAGGGGGAGCGAGCCGGCGCTAGTCCTCGACGGGAACAAGATCACTCAGGTCGAGGTCCCGAAGGTGAAAGTCCTTGACAGCACCGGAGCGGGTGATATCTTCGCGGGCTCCCTCATCAGCTGTTTTCTCCGCTCGAGGGACTTCCTCTGGTCATGCTGTTTTGGCATCGCAGCGTCATCGATGTCGCTTACCTCAATCGCCCTCGGCAAGATCGAGCTCCCCCACAGCGTAGACCAGCAGGCCCGGAAGCTCTACAGCTCGGCCACGACCGTCGAGACGGTTTGAAGTCAGTAAGCTTTGGCGAGGTAGGCCAGCTCTACGCCCTTCTCGCCGCACCACGTGCAGGACGCCGCGTGCTTCTCATCGATGTCGACCCTCCTCCCCCTGACCTCGTAACCGCCGGTCTGGGCCTTTATGTCGCGGGCGCACTCCTCCCTGCCGCAGAAGGTGAACTTGATGAATCCTCCCGCCCCCTTGGCCTTTGCTAGGAGGTCGTCCTTTGACGAGGCTTCCTGGATGTTGGATTCGAGCCACCCCCAGGCCTTCTTGGAGAGCTCGCCGAGGATCTCCTGGTCGAGCGAGGCCAGGCGATTCAAGAGGGCGTCCTCCGGGACGCTCTCTCTCTTCCGCTGGTCGCGCCTCGTGACGGTGAGGACCTTGCTCTCGGCCTCCCTGGGGCCTATCTCTATCCTGACCGGCGTGCCTAGCATCTCCCAGTGATAGAACTTCTCGCCCGCGGTCTCTGAGCCCTCGTCCACCTTTACCTTGTATCCAGCGTGCGCGAGCTTCTTTTCCAGAGAGAGGGCGTACTCCAATAGAGCGGGCTCGTTCCTGATGGGGATTATCACGACCTGGACGATGGCCGCCTTGAAGGGGAGCACCAGGCCGTACTCGTCGCCGTGGACCGAGACCACGAGGGCGGCTATCCGCGAGACCCCAGGGCCGAAGCACGTCGACTCGGGGACCACCCTCTGGCCATCCGCCGAGAGGAACGAGACCCCGAAGGGCGCCGTGAACCTCTTCCCCAGCAGGTGCGTAGTCGCAGACTGGAGGACCTGCCTGTCCGGGAGGATCACGTCGTAGGCCAGGCTGCGTTCGGCACCAGGGAACCTGTCGAACGGTTCCCTCTCTATCGGGAGGAAGGGGAGCGCGAACTCCTCGAAGGTCTTCCTCGTTATCTCCATGTCCTCCTTGAGCTGGGCCTCGGCCTCCTCCTTCTTGGCGAACACGTTGTGAGACTCGACCCAGAGGAACTCCCTGCCCCTGAAGAGGGGGCGCGTGGCCTTGGTCTCGTGGCGATACACAGCGCAGGACTGGAAGCCCTTGAACGGAAGGTCCCTGTAGCTCCTGATCCACAGGGCGTACATCGGGTAGATGGCTGTCTCCGAGGTCGGCCTGATGAAGAGCCTCTCCTCTAGCTCCTCGCCCCCGGCCTTCTCGACGGAGAACACCTGGTTCTCGAAGCCCTTGACGTGCTCTTTCTCGACGAGGAGGTTCTTGTAGGGGATCAGGAGAGGGAAGAGCATCGCCCTGTGCCCGCTCGCGATGAGGTGCCTCTCGAGCGCCTCGTAGATCTCCCTGATCACGTGCATGAGGTTGGGCCTGAACACGACGAACCCCTTCACCCCGTACCGCACGTCCGCGAGCTCCGCCTTCTCCGAGACGAGGTCGTACCACTCGCCGAACTGCTTGAACTTGTCAGGGAGTGGTGCCTTCGCCAACTAATTCCGTGCGCCCGCGCCTTCTACGAGATTTAAGGCTTCGGCGGTTCGAAAGACTCAGACCCAGACCAGGGTGGTGACTATCACCGTCGCCCCGATGACCGTGAATATCGCGATCGAGAGGTACTTGATTCGCCGGCGGGAAAGCACGCGCCCGAGCCTGCTTCCGAGCGCGGTCTCGACCGCCACCGCCGCTACGAGCCCCAACACAGCCCCCGCGAAGACGAGGAGGGCGTCCTGATAGCGCGCCAGGAAGACTATGGTCAGCAACTCGGTCGCGTCCCCAGCGAGGTCGAGCGCGATTAGGGTGAGCACGGCCGGAACGAATATCGACCATGCCCCCCGCCCGCCCCGCTCGAGTAGCCTCTCCTCCCTTTTGTCAACGCGGCGCTCCTCGTTCGAGAACCGGTAGTATTCCAACACCGCGTAGGCCAGCATTATCGAGCCTCCCGCGAGCTTGATCGCGACCACGGGGACGACGGCGATTAAGACGGACCCGAGCAAGACGATTATCGCTGTCGTGATAGTGAAAGCGACCGAGCCGGCGACGAATACCAGGGATGCCCTAGTCTTGGTCGCGAGCGCGAGGAGGAACAGGGCGTCCTTGTCGGTGAGCTCGGCCACGAATATAGTGCCCATGGTCGTGACCAAAGCGCCTATGAGCATGCCCTGGTCCAGTCAATCCGCCCCCCACGCGGTCTTCGAACTCAACTCGGCGTATCGGCCCTCGGGGGGCCACCTCGACCGGTTCGCGTAAAGGCTTTCTCGGCTCGAAGCAGGGAAGAGTGGACGTTGTCCAACCAAGCGAGACATTCGTCTATTCGCCTAGGGCGGCTAAATACCAATAACAACTAACAGCGTGTGAAAGCGGTAAAGGGAGTCAAGTTCGCTTATCAGGCGACTCAACAGACTCGAGAACTCCTATCGACGTTTAGGGACATGGTCAACGACGCCATCCGGATCTGCCTCGCGGAGAAAATCA
>JAPCJO010000015.1 GCA_027886905.1 Nitrososphaerota archaeon | reverse complement strand
TGAGGTCGGCCTCGCCCATCGGGGTGATGAGAGTCCAGCCGCATTCGCACGACATCATCTTGCCCATGAGTGGAATTTTCTAGTCGCAATGGTAATAAGGGTTTTCCCAAATCTCTTCATCTTCTCCAAACGTTTAATCCGCCACGAGCGTGGGAAGTGGCGATGGAAGCGCTCGTCGACTCCATAATGAGGAAGAAGCCGGAGGCGGTCGACCCCGACATGACCGTGACGGCGGCCGCGTCCATCATCGCAAAGAGGAGCGAGCAGTGCCTCATAGTTGCGAAGGACGACCTCGTCGTGGGGATTGTCACGTCCACGGACATGATCGAGAAGGTGATAGCGGTGGGCGCCAACCCCGCTGAGGTCTACGTCAGGGACATCATGTCGACCCCGGTCATCACCGTCAAAGTGATGGGGACCATAAAGGAGGCCGCAGAGATAATGAGCGACTACGGCGTTCGCAAGCTCCCGGTGGTGGACGAGTCTGGCTCGCTCGCGGGTGTAATCACGTCGCTCGAGTTGGCGCGGTGGCTGGCCAAGATGAACGACTTCCAAGACCCGGCCTTGAACGCGCTGGCCAGGCTGAAGGAGGAAGGCCAGGGCGGGCCCTACCGCTGAGCGCTCCTCAGTCCACCTTGATCCTTACGCTCGACGACCTGCCCCTCCGCTTCGGCAGCGTCACCTCGAGGATGCCGTTGTTGAAGGTGGACTTGGACCCCTCGAGCCTGACGGCGTAGGGGAGCTCTAGCTCCTTCCGATACTTCCTCGCTGGCGTGTCAGCGGAGATCACGAGGCTCCTCCCCTGCAGGGTAAGCTCGATGTCCTGCTTCTTCGCGCCGGGGAGCTCGGCGAGCACCTTGACCTCCTTGGGCCCCTCGACGACGTCCACCAGAGGCTCTCGCGTGTCGCTTATCGCCTCCCTCCACTCCTTGCTGGGGGAGCGCTTCACGTTCCCGAACTCGCGGATGACCGGCTTCCCGTCTGGGCCGATGGTCATCGAGTACCCGTAGACTATCGGGCCGACCTCCCTCGTCACGCTCCCGTCCTCCGCCCTCCTCTCCCTCACGAGCTCCTTGGGGAGCCGGGCCTCGGCGCCCGTAAGGGCCATGAACTCCTTCTCCATCTCCCTCATCATCTCATCGACGTCGGCATAGGACCACGGGCCGAAGGGCATCATCTTCCCCCAGCGCTTGAACCACTCGTCCCCTGACGACAACTGACCGGTCGGAGGGAAACTCCATCAGATTCTATAAACCCTTTTCGGAAAAGGTTTTTACGGTTCTCGCCTCGCTCGGAAAATCTTCGGTGTTTTAGGCATGGGGTTGTACACAAGGATGCTCGCGCTCTTCTTCGTCCTCACGGGGCTCTTGATGCTGATAGGCTACGCCATAGGGCTCTACTTCGGCGACCCGCTCTTGTTCTTGCTGCTCGGCCTGGTCCTCGCGGGGGTCGTGAACTTCGTCTCCTACTACTGGAGCGACACCATCGTCGTCAAGATGACCAGGGCGAAGATAATCCAGGAGAGCGACAACCCTGCGCTCTACGCGGCGGTCCAGCACGTCGCCCAAAAGGCAGGGATACCCATGCCCCGGGTCGGGATCGTGAACTCCCCTCAGCCCAACGCCTTCGCCACAGGGCGAGGGCCGCAAAAGTCGGTCGTCGTGGCGACGTCGAGCATCCTGCAGGCGCTCACGCCCGCCGAGCTTGAAGCGGTTATCGGCCACGAGATAGGCCACGTCGTGCACAGGGACGTCCTCACGTCCAGCGTCGCCGCCACGATGGCTGGCGTCATCTCCTACATCGGGAACATCGCGCTCTACTCGATGATGTTCGGGGGGAGCGGCAACAACAGGCAGGGAGGGAACCCCATCGCGCTTGTCGCCGCGATAGTCTTGGTGCCACTCGGCGCCACCTTCGTCCGGCTCGGGATCTCCCGGGGACTCGAGTACAACGCCGACGAGTACGGCGCGAAGCTGACCCAGGACCCAGGGGCGTTGGCTTCCGCGCTCCAGAAGATCAGCATGAGGGTCCAGACGAGAGGGATGTCCTCGGGTCGGCAGAACCCTGGCGGGACCCCGTCCCCCGCGACCGCGTCGCTCTGGATAGTGAACCCGTTCAGGGGCAGCTCCATGTTGGAGCTCTTCTCGACCCACCCGTCGATGCAGCACAGGGTCGAGAGGCTGAGGAAGATCGGCCAGCAGATGGGCGTCTACGTCCAGTAGAGACTGGTCTAGGTTCGCGCCTTGGTTACGCTCAGGCCTTCCTGACCCTGCGGAGGTGCTCCTTGCTCCTGGCGATGTCGGTCTCGCTCCCCACGTCCGTCCTGTGGCGGAACTTGTCGCCAAGCTCGCTCACGCCCTCGTCCGAGATCGCGTTCGCCTCTTTGAGGGACGCCGCGATGCCCGCGACAGCGACCGACCGCGACGAGCCCATCACGGTGAGGCCTGTCTCGTCGAGCCTGAGGTCCATGGGGAAGACGCGGAGGTCCCCGTCGCGCTGCTTCTCGAGGGCGTAGGCCCGGTCTAGGTCGACCGCCTCCCCGGGCGCCTGGTTGGCGGAGGTGCCGTAGTTGAGCGGCACCGCGCAGGTCACGACCGAGGCCTTGTTCGAGAACCGGATCCCCTTGAGGCTCCCGTCGACCATCCTGTAGCAGACGTCGACGTAATCGTCGAGCATCGTCGTCAGGAGGCAGATCTGCTCCGTGTTTCCTCCCCTGCTGTTCCTCTCGAGTATCTTGAACCCCCCGCGCGTGTGCATCAGGGCGTCGTAGAGCACTATCCCGCGGAGGGCGGGGTTCGAGCCCCTCCCCTTCCACTTCTCGAAGGCGTCCCGCTCCATGCGCACGACCCTCTCCCACTCGGAGGGCGGCAGGAACGGGAGCCCCTCCTTGGGGCCCCTGTAGCTCCCCATCCCCCCGGTGAGCTTTCCCTTGTCCCCGTCGAGGGCGCGCTTGTAGTCCCTCGTGAGCGGGGCTGCGACGAAGTGGCGCCCGTCGCTGAAGGCGTGGAAGCTCGACTCCTCCCCCTCGATGCGCTCCTCGACGACCACCCTCCCTTTCGAGTAGACGTTGAGGAAGAACGCGACGGCCTCCTCCTCGGTCGAAAAGTCCTTCCCCCAGACCCCGACCCCCGCGCCCCTCGCGGGCGCGTCGGGCTTTATCGCGAACCCGGCGTCCAGTTCCTTGGAGAAGCTCCTGAGGTCCGCGACGGCCGCCCCCTCGCTCGGGTACTTCGAGGGGTCGAACACCTTGTAGCGCGGGTTGGCCTTCGGGCAGATCCTCTCGAAGAGCAGCCGCTGGTCGGCCTTGCTCGCCTCGACCGCGAACTCCTTGGTCACGCAGAGCATCGGGATCCCCGTCTCCCTCTCCACGATGTCCCTGCCCCCGGCGGTGACGAAGTCCTCGGTGTCCGTCAGCCCGAAGTCAATCTGCCTCTCATGCCTGCTGGCGAACTTCGTGACGTCCGCGACGTTCAGGTCGGGGACAACCCGGTGGACCTTCGCCCTCTTGAAGTTGAGCGGGTTGACTTGCCTTTCTGCGATGTAGAACTCGGGGGCGTACCTCTCGCTCCTCGCGAAGGTGTCGATTATCGCCGCGGAGCTCAGGCACTTTGAGACTATGAGGATGCCTACCTTGTCCAACGGGAGGGCTCCGGCGTCCCTGCGCTTTAACCGTAGTCTGACGGATGATGAAAAGTGGTGGGCCGACCCGGATTTGAACCGGGGACCCTGACGACGCTTTCGCGTATTCGCCGTGTCAGAGCGATGTCCAAACCAAGCTAGACGATCGGCCCACTGTTTGGCCAGCCGGCAAACTGCAGTTTTTATCCTTAGTGAACAACCCACGCTTGAGGTTGCGGGCTTCTTGCTTCATCAGCCAAACTTGCTTATCCTCCTTCGCTGGATAAGCAGAGGTTCGGCCTCCACACGGGCTCGTTCCAAGCCCGCCTGCATGACATTCCTTGCAGCATTGACATCCCGGTCCAGGACCAAGCCACAGTCAGGGCACGAATGCACCCTAACTGAGAGATCTTTCTGGACGGTTTTCCCGCATTCCGAGCATTTCTGCGATGTCCCGCTTGGGTTGACGAGAATTACTCGCCCACCGCGCCGTTCTGCCTTGTAGGCAGTTAGTAGGCGCAACTTTCCCCAGGAGGCATCCATTATTGCCGACGCGATGCTGTGTTTCTTGACAATGTTCTGAATCCTTAGGTTTTCGAAGGCGATGATGTTGTTCTTCTCCGCCAACTGATGCGAGAGCTTATGGGCGAAGTCGTCCCTCTGCCTCCTCACCTTTCTCCAGGCCTTCGCCAGAGAGAATTTCATCTTCTCTCTGTTTCTCGAACCGGTCTTCTTCCGCGCGAGGCGCAGTTGAAGAGTCTTAATCCGCTCTATCGAGCTGTCCAAGAAGCGCGGGTTCTTGACAATCGTCCCATCGCTAAGAGCCACGACATTTGACACGCCTACATCCACGCCTACCTTACCCTCCGCGGATGGCTCGATTTCGGGTTCTCCCACGACCAAGATTGCTGCAAACCACTGGTCGATGTCTTTGATTACGGTCAACCTCTTGAGACGCCCAAGCAACGATCGGTGGACCACGATTTTCACGGCGCCTACCATGCTTAGCCGGACCCGATTCCCGCTCAGCCTAAACCCGGTGTAGTCGAATGTGAACGAGTTGTACCTTCCCCGCCTTTTGAAGTGAGGGTACTGGCTGACCCCCGCGAAGAACGCGCCAAATGCCTTGTCTAGCCTCAGCACCACGTCTTGGAGCACGTGGGATTGGATGGCTTTGAGGAACTTGTTCTCTTTGCGAACAGCTGTCAAAGTGCGCTTCTGCTCGTAGAAGCCGATTTGACTCTCAATCCTGTGGGCGAGCATCGAGTTGTATAGCCTTCTGCAGGTCTCGAGAGTGTTATTCAGTGTTATCTCTTGGGTCGGCGTCGGGTAGAGTCTGAACTTGTAGACGAGCCTTTTGACTGATGCCTCTTTCACATTGGACAATCCGGATTTCGTATTTAGCCACCACCATCAGAAAAAGGCGCGCGTGCCCCTGAATCGGGTCCAAAGCATTTGGGGCGAGGGCTTTTATCCGGTGCTGGCGCCGACTTTACGATGGTCCGGATGCCTCTGGGAGGGACCCTTTCGATAGTCGCGGTCGACAGGAGGTCTGGCGAGATGGGTGCGGCCGTGCTGTCGCAGTCGTTCTCTGTGGGTTCCAAGACGGTCTGGTCAGAGCCGGGCGTCGGGGTGGTCGTCGCGCAGGGGACGATAGAGCCCACGTACGGGCCGCTGGGACTGGTATTGCTGAAGGGCGGGAAGACCCCGCCTCAGGCCCTAAAGTCTCTGCTGGCTACCGACCCGAGGCCGGGGGTGAGGCAGGTCATGATTATCGATGCGAGGGGACGCGCCGCGGCCCACACCGGCAAGGGTTGCCTGCCCGAGGCCGGGTACCTGGCAGGGAGGGGGTTCTCCGTCCAGGCGAACTTCGTCAACGCGAAGAGGGTCTGGAGGTCGATGGCGGCGGCCTTCCGCGGCGCGAGGGGCACGCTGTCGGAGAGGATGGTCTCGGCGCTCGAGGCGGGAGAACAGGCCTCGAGAGGAGCGAAGAGGGGCGGGGCTGCGCGGTCCGCCGCGGTGGTCGTTGTCGCAGCGCTGCCGACGAACACCCCGTGGGAGGGCAGGCTGCTGGACCTGCGGGTAGAGAGCAGTGACGCCCCGCTCAGAGAGCTGAAGGCCCTTCTGAAGGTGGAGGAGGCCTACGGCCACGCAGCGAGCGCCGAGGAGCTGTTCTCGAAGGGGGACGTCGAGCGCGCAGCGAGGGAGTTCTCGAAGGCCATCTCCCTCGCCCCGCAGAGCCCGGAGCTGAGGCTCTGGCTCGCCCTCGGGATGCTCCAGCAGGGTGAGTCCAAGGCGGGCGAGCGCGCGCTGAGGAGCGCGTTGGGGAGGGGGCAGGACGCGAAGGCTATCCTGCGGGAGCTCGCGGCGCGAGGAATGATCGGCACCCCCAGGCCTCCTGACGCCCCGGAGCCCTGACAGACCGGCGGCCCTGCGGGTTTCAGACTTAATACATGGCCGGGGGTGAGCCGCCCAGAGAGCAGATGCAGGGAAGTTCGGAGCTTCCGGGTTTCTACAAGCTGAGCGTCCAGGACAGGCTCAAGCTCCTGCAGAAGCTGGCCGGGCTGACGGATGAGGAGGCGAAGGTCTTGGGCGACACCGGAGGCCTCCCGAGCGACGTCGCGAGCAGGATGATAGAGAACGTGGTCGGCGGGATGACCCTCCCCCTCGGGATGGCAACGAACTTTCTCATAAACGGCAAGGACTACGTCGTCCCCATGGCCCTCGAGGAGCCTTCGGTGGTGGCGGCAGCGAGCAACGCCGCGAAGATAGCGAGGGTGAAGGGCGGATTCAAGGTCACGAACACAGGCCCTGTGATGATCGGGCAGATCCAGACCGTGGGGGTCCCCGACCCCCGCGGGGCGGCGAGGAAGCTGGCCGCCAAGAAGAAGGAGCTCCTCGCGAAGGCGAACGAGCAGGACCCGATGCTGGTCTCCCTCACAGGCGGGGCGAAAGGCCTCGGGGTCAAGGTGATCAAGACGCTCAAGGGGCCGATGGTGATAGTCGAGCTCTACGTGAACTGCGGCGACGCGATGGGCGCGAACGCCGTGAACACGATGGCGGAGGCAGTGGCCCCGCTGGTCGAGGAGATCAGCGGAGGACGGGTGTACCTGAGAATAATCTCCAACCTCGCGGACAGGAGGCTGGTCAAGGCGACCGCGGTCTTCGAGAAGGAGGCGCTGGGGGGCGCGGAGGTCGTGGAGGGCATCGTGTACGCCTACGCCTTCGCGGAGGCTGACCCCTACCGCTGCGCGACCCACAACAAGGGCATCATGAACGGCGTGATCGCAGTGGCGCTGGCGTGCGGGCAGGACACGAGGGCGCTGGAGGCCGGAGCGCACAGCTACGCGGCCCGCTCGGGCGTCTACAAGCCGCTCACGACGTGGAGGAAGAACAGGGACGGCGACCTCGTCGGGACGCTGGAGATGCCCATGGCGGTCGGCCTCGTGGGAGGCGCGGCGAAAGTGCACCCGGCGGCGAAGGCCAACGTGAAGGTGCTCGGGGTCAAGTCCGCGATCGAGCTCGCAGAGGTGATGGGGGCGGTCGGGCTTGCGCAGAACTTCGCCGCGCTCCGTGCCCTGGCCTCCGAGGGCATCCAGAAGGGGCACATGAAGCTCCACGCGCGGTCCCTCGCGATGAACGCGGGCGCCAAGGGTGACCTAGTGGACGCTGTGGCGGAGAGGATGATCGCTGAGAAGAAGATTCGCTTCGACAGGGCCAAGGACATCGTGGAGGAGCTCTCCTCCAAGAAGACGGCCACCTAGTACATCTTGTCGGTTTCCACTCGCCTGACGGGCCGGGACCTTCTTGCGTCGAAGAAGTCAAGGATCAGATAGCCGTAGGACAGCGCCACCGCCAGGTAGATCAGTGAGAGGAGGCCTCCTGACTGGACCCCCGTCCCGGACAGCGAGACGCTGTTCGGGAGCAATAGGAAGACGTAGGTGAAGAAGGCCGCCTCGCCCAGCCCGCTCCCTATCTTGCCGAAGAGCCAGGGGTAGTCGCCCTTGGAGTAGGCGTTCTGGAGGTATCCTGTCACGGCGAAGAAGGCCCCCAGGAGGATGAGGACGGCCCAGACCTCGTTGGCCGGGGGCAGCTGGAGATAGGTCGAGATGGTCGGGGAGAAGTACTCCAGCAGGTAGGGGGCCGCAATCCCTATGACGATGAACCTCACCGCCGCGCTGAGGACGCCTTTCGCTATCTTCGCCATCTTTCATCACTGTTGCGCGAGGTTCACCGTGATCGTCCAGAACTGCCCCTCCGAGAGGGACATCGACCCGCCGACGCTCACGTTCTGGCCTTGGAGCTGATTGACCAGGCTGGGGGAGATGTCCATGGAGACGTTGATCACCCCCGACCGGAAGGCGCCGAGGTGCACGCTGGCCGGCTGGGTCTGGTAGAGGGTGGACCCGTTGACTATGAGCGCCAGGGAGAGGCTCGCCGACCCCGAGAGGGGCCAGTTGTTGAACGCGGGGACTGCGATCTCGTGCGTCCCGTTGATCGTGGAGCCGGAGCTGAAGAACTGCAGCTGGGACTGCACCGACCGGATCTCCAGCCCTATCCCCAGGGGCTTCTGCTGGCTCATCAGCTGGGGAGAGACTGCCCCGACTATGGGCCCGGCCACTATGAGGATTATGAGGAGCGAGAGGACCACGGAGGCCGCCCTGACCGCGTACTTCGCCGCCCGAAGTCCGTTCAAACTTGGTCTGTCTGGCTTCTTTTCGATTCTGGTATAATACGGTTGTAGAAGAGTGCTCTACTTCCGACGAGCGGTCGAGAGCGGCGAGGGTCCAGGGAATCGGTCCCCCATTAAAATAGCACTCGCTACGAAAGCCGTAATCCGCGAGAGAGATGGACCAGCTCGTCACCGAGAAGCTGAGCAAGACCTACGGCGGGTCATCGATGGCCTTGCAGGACGTCAGCTTCTCCGCCCCTTCGTCTGGCATACTCGCCCTCATCGGGAGGAACGGCGCGGGGAAGACGACGCTGGTCAGGATCCTCGCCACGGAGCTCGCTCCGACCTCCGGGAGCGCGTCGATAAACGGCATCGACGTCGTGAGGGAGGACAAGAGGCTGCGGGAGAGGATTGCGATCGTCCCCCAGGAGGCGAGGACGATCTCCTGGATGACCCCGAAGCAGTCTACCCTGACCTACCTCATGTGGAGGGGGTTCGAGTACTCGGAGGCCAAGAAGAGGGCCGAGGAGTCTCTCGCCAGGCTGAAGCTCGACAAGTACGCCGACACCCTCAACCGCAAGCTCTCTGGCGGCACGAAGAGGAAGGCCCTGGCGGCGATGGTGCTCGCCTCGGAGGCCGACATCATCTTCCTGGACGAGCCCACTACCGGCCTCGACCCCATCTCTCGCAGGGACTTTTGGGAGATCCTGCGCGAGCTCGCGAAGGACCGTTTCATCTTCCTGACGACGCACTACCTAGAGGAGGCGGAGCAGCTCGCAGACACGCTGGCCGTCCTCGGCGGCGGGCGCCTCGTGGCGGTGGGGACGGTCCCGTCCATCCGCGGGAGGATCAGATACCAATACAGCGTCAACCTGCCGGCGGGCTCGCCCGTCCCCGAGGTCGCCCAGGGAGAGGTGACCACGGGGAAGAACGGTGAGATCCAGATTCTCACAAACGAGGACGAGGCCTTCGCGATCTCCAAGAGGCTCTCGGTCGCGGGCTCGAGGTTCTCGATACGCCCGGTCTCGCTCGACGACATATTCTTCCAGCTCGTGGGAGAGTCCACGCAGGGGGAGCACGAGGTGCCGACCCCGGGCGCGGACGGGGGCTGGTCGGCGTGAGGAGGAGCCACTCCAGCCAGGTGCTCGCCTCGATCCTGGTCAACGCGGTCTACGAGATGAAGAACTACCCGATCAACCTCGTCAACACGGTGCTCTCCCCCCTCTCTTTCCTGGTCGTGATCGACTTTGTGAGCAAGGGGGCGCTGATCGGACAGGCCATAGAGGGAGGTCTCATCATGAGCATGTTCCAGAGCGGGATGTCGCTCCAGGGGGACATCTCCCACCTGAAGAACGACTTCAAGCTCCAGGACATGCTCGTGAGCTCCCCCGCCTCGCCCGCGGCCTACGTCATCGGGATGGCCGCCTCGGAGATAATCTACAACCTTCCGGCGCTGGGGATCCTGATAGTCCTAATGGGAGTCTACGTCCACCCCGGCGCGTTCCAGGCCATCGAGCTGGGGGCGGCCCTTTTCCTCATGTTCCTGACCTCGATCACCATCGGGTTCATGTTCGCCACCCTCTCGAGCGACATCGTCCAGAGCTTCGCCTGGTCGAGGCTCCTCACCACGATCTTCACCGCCATAACGCCCGTGTATTACCCGATAACCTACATCCCGTTCCCATTCAGATACCTGGCTTACCTCTCGCCGACCACATATGTCGCGGAGATAATGCAAAGCGTGGCCGGGTCCCTAAATCTCAGCGAGGGCGCCGTGATAACCGACTGGGCGATAATAGGCGGGCTCGCAGCCGTCCTCCTCGTGGTCGTCTCCCGGAACGCCAGGTGGAAGGAAGCCTAGCTCGCAACGCTTAAGGGCCGACCCTCCAAACCTTTGCTGCCTTGTCGCACCAGAAGCAATATCGGACCGATATGTATGAGGGGATGCTCGCGGAGACCGTCACGATGAAGGGGTACAGCGGGGACACGATCAACGCGTACTTCGCCCGGCCCCTGGGCCCGGGGCCTTTTCCCGGGATGGTCCTGATCCACCACGCGCCCGGGTGGGACGAGTGGTACAAGGAGGCCGCGCGGAGGTTCGCCTACCACGGATACATGACGATCAGCCCGAACACATACTTCCGACTCGGAGCCGGCACACCTGAGGACATCGGCGCCAAGGCACGGTCTCAGGGAGGGGTGCCCGACGACCTGGTCGTCGGAGATGTGGTCGGGGCGAGGGAGTATATCGCGACACTTCCGACCAGCACGGGAAAGATAGGCCTGTTCGGGACGTGCTCGGGCGGGCGCCACGTCTACCTTGTCGCTTGCAGGACCAAAGGCTGGACGGCTGCCATCGACTGCTGGGGAGGGAGAGTGGTGGCGGCTCAGAAGGACCTCGACCCAAACCACCCGGTCGCGCCGCTCGACTACACGAAGGACCTGTCGTGTGCGCTCCTTGGCCTCTTCGGGGATGATGACCAGTATCCCACGCCGCAGGAGGTGAACCAGCAGGAGGAGGAGCTCAAGAAGTTCGGGAAGAACTACGAGTTCCACAGGTACCCGAAGGCGGGGCACGGCTTCTTCTACTACCACACCCCGATGTATCGTCAGGAGCAGGCCGTCGACGGCTGGAGCAAGATTTGGGCCTTCCTCGACAAAAATCTGAGCGGGAGCGCCTAGAGGTGGATGGGCATGTGCACCGGTCTCATCCAAAAGGCCAAGGTCGCTGGCGCGGGCAAGTCGGCAGACGGCTGGTTCAAGCTCGAGGAGCTGAGCGTCATGTACGACTGCACCTACCACGCCTCGATGCCGCAGGGCGTCAACCTGGAGTTCTACAACGAGAAGGAGGGGCCCGGTGCGAGGGTCGCGGTAGAGCTGAGCCCCGGATCCGCGATGGAGCTGGTGCATGCGATCATGGAGTCGCTCTACAGCGCCGGGATCGACCCCGGGGAAGCCGCCCTGGGCCTCGCCTCCACGGCTCCTCTCGTGGCCCGCCCAGAGTAACGCCGACGGGAGCCGCTGCGCGCAGCCACCAACAATATTGAGCCGCTGAGCGGCAGGGTGTGCCCTCATGCGACGCGTCGAGGAGGTCGTCTCGGAGCTCGGGCTCGACGAAGAGCTCGCGACTCGCTACGGCAAGTACAAGGCCAAGATATCGCTCCACGCGCTCAGAGGCCGCCCCATCAAGGGCAGGCTGATCCTGGTCACCGGGATGACCCCCACCTCGCACGGGGAGGGAAAGACGGTCGTGTCGATAGGCCTCGCGATGGGGCTCGGCAAGCTCGGGAAGCTGGCTGTCGCGTGCATACGGCAGCCCTCGCTCGGGCCGGTCTTCGGGATCAAGGGAGGCGGGGCCGGCGGGGGGAAATCTACTCTCGAGCCGATGCAGGACGTCAACTTGCGGCTCACCGGCGACATCGACGCCATCACGTCCGCGCACAACCTCCTCGCAGCCGCGATAGACAACCACGTCTTCCACGGGAACGCCCTGGGAATCGACCCCGACGCGATCCTGTGGCCCAGGGCGCTCGACGTCGAGGACAGGGCCCTCCGCGAGGTCAGGGTCGCCCTGGGGGAGAAGAACGGCACCCCTCACGAGGGGAAGTTCATCATCACGGCCGCCTCCGAGGTCATGGCGATAATCTGCCTCAGCAGGGACTACGCCGACCTGAAGGGCCGCCTAGGGAGGATGGTCGTGGCCTACGCCAAGGACGGGCGACCGGTCACGGCCGCGGACCTGCGCGTCGTGGGGGCGATGGGGGCGCTCCTCA
Source organism: Nitrososphaerota archaeon (assembly GCA_027886905.1). Lineage (GTDB taxonomy): Archaea > Thermoproteota > Nitrososphaeria > Nitrososphaerales > Gagatemarchaeaceae > Gagatemarchaeum. The sequence continues at coordinate 22,777 of JAPCJO010000015.1, read as the reverse complement.
AGGAGGCCCTCGAGCCCAACCTCGTCCAGACCAGCGAGGGGACACCGGCGCTGGTGCACGGCGGGCCGTTCGGGAACATCGCACACGGGACCTGCAGCATAGTCTCGATTCTCCTCGCCCTGCAGTCCGCCGACTACGCGGTGGTCGAGGCGGGGTTCGGGAGCGACCTCGGGGCCGAGAAGTTCGTCGACATCGTGACACGCGTCTCTGGGGTCGCCGTGGACGGGGCGGTAGTGGTCGCGACCTTGAGGGCGCTGAGGCACCACGGGAGGGGAGGGGAGGCCTCCTCGGCGGCCACGGACGCCCCTGACCCGGAGGCCGTGAGGGCGGGGCTCGCCAACCTCGCGAAGCACATCGAGAACGTGCGCACCCTGGGACTCCGGCCCGTCGTGGCCCTGAACCTCTTCGAGGGCGACGGGGAGGAGGAGGTGCGCGCGGTCTCCGATTTTTGCGCGGGCGAGGGAGTCCCCTTCTCCACGACCTCCGCCTTCGGGGAGGGAGGCGAGGGGTCCAAGAGGCTCGCAGAGCTGGTGGTCGGGGAGGCTGGCCTCGGCGGCGCGTGCGTCCCGGTCTACGGGCCTGAAGACCCCATACGCGAGAAGGTGAGGAAGGTCGTCGAGAGGATGTACGGGGGAGCAGGCGTCTCCTACACAGGGGCGGCGTCGGCTGAGCTGGACAAGATAACGAGCCTAGGGTACGGAGAGCTCCCCGTCTGCATCGCGAAGACCGCCAACTCCCTCTCCGACGACCCGAGGCTGGTCGGGAGGCCTAGCGGCTTCGTGGCGACAGTTCACGATGTCGAGCTGGCGGCTGGGGCGGGATACGTCATAGTCGAGATGGGGGAGATATCCAGGATGCCGGGGCTCCCGTCGTCCCCGGCCGCCGAGAGGATTTCGCTCGACGACGACGGCGTCGTCTCCGGCGTGTTCTAGCCCTTCTCTTAGATCGTTATCCCGAAGGCGGCCCGTATCACGCTTCCGAAGACGTAGAGCGCGAACGTCGCGCCCAACATCACGCCCGCGAGCACCGAGAACTCCCTGAAGAAGCGGCTTCCCACGATGATGGAGTTGTACCAGGTCACGAAGGCGATGATCCCGAGGCCGACGACCACCGAGGACGTGATCGCGACGAGCATCGTCTTGGTCAGGAAGTAGGGGAGCGCCAGCGCGACGGCCGCGACGAAGTAGGAGCCGCCCGTGTAGCCAGCCGCGAGCCCGGGCGAGCCCTCGAACCCCTGCTTGGCTTGCGCGAAGGCGGCCGAGGCCATGGCGAGCGAGGCGGCGGCCCCGGCGACTATCCCCGCCAGGCCGGTCAGCTCGGTGGAGTTGTATATCCCGAGGGAGCCCGCGTGGATCCCGGCGATCTCCACGAGCGCGTCAGCCAGGCCCAGGACGATGAACGAGATGTACTTGACGTAGCTGCCGGCGACGACGTCCGCGAAGGCAGTCTCGTGCCCCTTCTCGTCTTCTATCATCGACTGGAACTCGGCCTGGTCCTCGGCGGGGACGGAGCCCTTCAGCGCCTCGTACTTCGCGACGGTGGACTTTTCTCGGCGCTCCAGGAACTTTATCGCGAAGGACGCCCCGAAAAGCCTGCGCAGGAACAGCACCAGGGAGACCGTCGCCCTCTTCGGGCCTATCTCCTTCGTGCCCGGCGGGCAGTATCTCATCCAGAGTTGGTAGTGGTTGTGCTCCATCGCGCTCAGCTCCTCGAACATGTCCTTGTTGGTCTGGGCCTTCTCGGAGCTCGCGAGCCGCTTGTAGGTCGTGTAGTCCGTCATCTCGTCCCTCGCCTCCTGCGCGGCGGTCTGTGAGAGCTCTTCCTTGGACAAACCCGGCTACCAATCCCTAGCTGTGGTCGCGGCGCCCGTCGGCGCCCTCCTCACGCAGGAGAGGCCCCGGGCTATGCTGCGACGGCGGCACACGCACCCGTTGGACGGGAGCGCCCCTTAAAACCTTGGCAGGTCTTTCTCATCGATGAGAGCCGCCCTCGGCGGCTCCCGCCGCCAGCTCACATCGAAAGCCTGAGCTTCTCGGCCTTCCACGGCTTGATGACCAGGTCCCACCTGGAGATCACGGACTCGTGGTCCGAGAGCACGAAGACGTCGCGGCCTGGCTCCACCATCCTCCCGACTTGTTCGACGCTGTCGTTCGACGAGACGACGCGGGCGAACATGGACCCGATGTCCGAGAGCCTCAGGTCGGTCCAGTCATCCGGGGCGTCCCTCGCGATCTTCAAGCCCTTGGGTGAGAAGAGGAAGGCGAGGATGTTCCTGTCGGAGACGAACTCGCCCGCCTTTCCGCGGAGGAAGAGCCTCCTGATCCTCACCTCGCACATCAGGTTCATCGCCTCCATCAGCGGCATGTCAGAGTCCACCACCACCGCAGGCGACGCCACCTCCTTCACGCCCAGTTCGCACCTCAGCTTTCCCTCGCGATAGAGCGCGACGACCTCGTTCAGAGTGATCAGCGCAGGCGGGGACGGGGGGGAGTCGACCTTCGCATCGCCGAAGCCTGTCAGCACGAAGACCCTTAGCAGCTCGTCAAGGCTGTCGTCGTACCCGAGGGCGCCTATCCAGATGCTCGTGGCTGTGCACGAGCTCCAGAGGATCTTGTAGTAGTCCTTTGGCTTGGTCTCCCTCAACAGGGAGATGATCGGCTGGCTCCCGATGGCCTGAAAGAGCGTGACCCCCTCCTTCACGTGCGTCGGCGAAGCGCCCACCTTCACGATTGGGAGCATAGGGGCCTCGTAGACGCTCAGGATGGAAGCGGCGACGATGACTGGGACGTCTGGTGTGGTGATAGGTCTGGACATTTTGAAGAGGCCGGGAAACAGCCTCGAAAGGGAGACTCCTAAGATAGGCTCGTCAAGCGTCGAAATCTCAGTCCAACAGACACCATTTCGGTCGCTTCAGCGAATTAAGCATTATGAAACTGGGAACCACCATGGCAGGGCTTGCGAATCTGGCACCTGGCCGCGACCCAGTCGGTGACCGGGGCTACCTCTTCAGGGTGGACTTGCCCGTCTTCAGATAGGCGTCGTCGCCTGTGAGCCAGTCCACCCGAAGAGGGCTGAAGCTGTCGATGTCGTCGGTGTCCTCGAGCGCGACCGCGGAGTGGACGACGTTGGGCGGGATCAAGAGGACATCTCCCGCGCGGACCTCGATGTCCTTCCCTCCGATGGTGAACCTCAGCGCCCCGCTCATGACCATGGTGATCTGCTCGGCAAGGTGCTTGTGAGGAGGGACGGACGCGCCCTTGGCCAGCCGGAGGCGGCCAATCATCTCGTTCTGGCCGACCGCTAGCTTTCTCGTGATCTTCTCGTTGAGCTTCTCCTCCTTGATTTCGTCCCACTTCAGGAGCTGTGGTTTCTTGGCCGCCTTCTTCCAGCTTGCCAGCTTGTCTTTGGGCATCCTTCGCTTCCCCTGCCACGCCATCGGGCGCGCATACTTTAACACGGCGCCAGCCGCTCGGAATCTTCTGGTCAAGGCTAATATAGCCTTCAGGCCTCAAAAGAGCAAGACCGGCTCGATGAGACGACCAATCAAGGGGAAACTGGTTAACGTCAACGAGCGCGCCGTCGTTTCGGGCGGAGCCTCGAGGTCGCCAAACGAAGCTCACCTCAAGCTGATGGACGTCGTCCCTCGCTCGCTTTACAGGGGGGAGATTTACGAGATATTCGTCACGGACGACCCGGACGCCGCCCCCGGAGGGAAGATGAAGAGGTTCTCGCTCGTGGGGCACTTTGAGGTGGAGCAGGGAGGATTCGTGAGGGCGGGCGACCACGTCCTGGCCGGGGGCAAGGAGGTCGGCACGATAGTCGGGTACAACCAGTGCCCAGCGTTAAGGGCACCGGAGTCTCCGGTCATCCACATCTACGTGAGGGGCGACAAGCTCGTCAGCGGCAAGGACCTCGGCCTCAAGCTCGAGGACGAAGTGACGACGCGACCCGTCGATCCAAAGTAGGGCGGCGCGCCTCCCAGCCCAACGTCATCTCTGGAATTGTTTCCACGGGGTTAGCCTCTTCTCGACGTACTTGAGGCCCTCTGAGATCGTGACTCCGATGACGGACAGGACCAGCACGGGGACGAAGTAATAGTTGAGCTCGAAGAGGTTACCGTAGGTCACTATCAACCCTCCGAGCCCCGTAATGGCCGTGAACAGCTCCGCCACCACAACACCTAGGATTCCTACCGAAGCGCCGAGCCTGATACCGGTGATGATGTTCGAGAGCGCGGCGCGAAGCATGACCCGTGTGAAGAGCTGCCCCCTGGACGCGCCAAAGGAGGTGGCGGCCTCGAGCAGGTCCTTGTCCGTGTTCAGGACCCCGTTGTAGGTGTTTATCACAATCGGAAAGAAAGCGAGAAGGATGACGATGGCTATCTTCGAAGTCACCCCCAGCCCGAACCAGGCGACCATCAGGGGGATGAGGGCAATCCTTGGCATCGAGTTGAAGAGGTTGATGAACGAGTCGACGGCGTCACCGACCGCCTTGATGCCGCCCATCACCAGGCCGAGGGGGATTCCGATGGCCAGAGAGATTCCGAATGCAATCAGGTAGACCGTCATGCTCTGTTTCAGCGCCAATTCTATCGTCCCGTTCCCAAACAGCGTGATCGTCGCGTAGACCACCGCGAGAGGCTGGGGGAGGAACAAGGGCCCCAGGCTCAACGCCGCGATCTGCCAGACCGCGATGAGGGCGGCGAGTATGATGATCCGTGTCGCCCACCCGACCCGCCTCCTTCTGATTCCGGCTACGTCTTTGACGCTCAACCGCGCTCAGCCATTCTCGGCGTCCACTCTTCGCCCGCCAGCGGGGCGGTGACTGTGGGCGCCACGTTCACCCCGGGGAAAGTCCCGGACTTGGAGACCATCTCTCTGAGCCTGGTCCACAAGTGACGACGAAGAACCGGATACTCCGGCTCGGAGCGGACGTCGTAGGTCCACCGGGGCCTGCGGAAAGGGACCTTGATCTCCTCCTCGACCCTGCTCGGCCTCGCCCCGATCAGCAGAATCCTGTCCGCGAGCAGCAGCGCCTCGTCCAGATTGTGGGTCACGAAGATGACGGTGTTATTGCTGAACTGCCACAGCTTCAGAAGTTCGACCTGGAGGAGCTCGCTGGTCTGAGCGTCGAGCGAGCCGAACGGCTCGTCCATCAGCATTATCTCGGGTTCGAGGGCCATCGCCCTCGCGAGGCCTACGCGCTGCTGCATCCCTCCGGAAAGCTCGGAGGGGTAGCTGTTCTCAAAGCCCGTGAGCCCCACTTGGGTTATGTACTTGACCGCGCGGTCTGAGGCGGCCTTCTTGTCGACATGGTTTAGCTGCAGAGGGAACAGTACGTTCCCCATGACGGTCTTCCAAGGCATCAGCCTGAAGGACTGGAAGACGAAGCCCATCTTCGGGCCCGGCTTGGGATGGCTGGTCCCGTCGATCAAGATCTCGCCCGAGTCCGGCGGTATCAGCCCGTCGATGAGCTTCAGCAGCGTCGTCTTACCCGACCCAGAGGGCCCGATTATTACCACGAACTCTTTCTCGTCCACGCTCATCGAGAGGTCTTCGATGACGTTGAGTTTGACGTAGCCCTTCCCCTGTCGTAGCGGAAAGGACTTTGAGAGGTTCCGGACGACTACCTTAGGAGCCAACCCGGCCCTCTCGCGCTACCTCTTCCCTAATACTTGTTGCGGTGTCTCCACCAAGGACTGCAGGGGCAGGACCGCCATAGCCAGCGTGGTCGACGTGGTGGCTCCCGAGACGGTCCTCCCGACCACGTCGAACGCGGAGATGACGCCATACTGCCTGAGCACGTTGTCGACGAGGGTGGTGTTGACGAACGCCTGTGCGGGAATCACTGGGACGTTCTCGCTGGTGAACTCGGTCGTCGTGTAGAGATAGTTGACGCCCAGCTGGGCCCGGGCCATGTTGATCCCGCCGTTGATCGCAAATCCGTGCGTGTATCCTTCGTAGAGAGCGGTCAACTGCGAGCTGTTCATGTCTGGCCTGGCCGCCTCTGCAAGGTTGAGCCATAGGCTCATGTTGCTCGCGAAGGCCCTGTTCGCGAGGATCAACCCCCTGACGAACTCTTGGACAAGGGCGTAGTTGCTCTCGAGGAAGCTCGTCTTGACGACTACCCCTGGGACCGCGGGGGGCTCGAGCTGAGCGAAGGTGGTCGCGTTGACGATCATCGTGAGGTTGGGTATCGCGTCAAGCGCAGGCAGGTTCTGGGCGGTGGTCACCGTGGCGTCGAGTGACCCCTGCTGCAACCCGGCGACCCGTGCCTGGACGCTGCTGACTGGGACCCAGTTTATTGCAGTCGCGGGATTGTAGGTGACGTTCAAGGCCTTCAGGACCGCAATCGCGTCCACCTGGTCGGCACCTCCGACTCCGGAGATTCCGACGTTCTTGCCCGCGAGCTCGGAGGCGTTAGTTATAGAGCTCTTGCCGATGATGAAAAATCCTCCCAAGCAGGTGAAGCAATCGTTTGCTCCCACCCCCATTACGGCAGTGAAGTTCGCCTGCCCGAGGGCCGTCGTCTTGAATGCCTCAGGGGTCCCGAGGTCCGCGACGTTGATGGAGCCAGATTCGAGAGCCTGTAGGATCACTGCACTTGACTGGAGGGCGTCGAGGGTCACGTTTACCCCTTGCTGCTGGTAGAAGCCTCCGGGCTGCGCGAGCCACAAGGCCGACTCACCCGCGTTCGCAACGTTAGCCTTCTCCCCCAGACCGAAAGTCCCGACAGTAAGGCTGCCCTGGACTATCGGCGTCGTCGAGGTGGTGGAAGAGGAAGTCACAGAGGTAGTGGTCGAAGAAGACGTCTTGGACGGAGCCAGGAGCACGTATGCGCCACCTACGACGACCAAGACCAGGACGATTCCGACAACGGCGTAGGTCGAGTTCGAGACCCCTCTGCGAAGATTCATTGAGGTTTCTTGGTAATGCGCTATTGATATACTTACGGTAAGAATGATTCGAACTAGAAGAAACGCCGTCCGGACCGACCAAAACCTGGTCACGGGCGAGGCAGACTCGACGATGATGGGGCCTGATGCGTCGCACTCTACGCGCGGGGCCCGAAGCAGACGAGTTTGTTCTCCGTCCCGCCCGCCCCGCTGATGGGCACGAACAGCCGCATCTCCCCTTCCCGGGTCGCAGCAATCGAGGCCCCCGCCGACCCGTGGCCACGCAACGGCTCCTTCCGCAGCAACGCCCCGTTGGAGGCGTCGAGCATGTGGAGCATCGCGGTGCGGTCTACGCCAAACACGACGTTGCCGCTCACCGTGAGGCCGGCCCCCTGGTATCCGTTTGGAATGAAGTAGCTCCAGGCTACCTCTCCCCTCGAGCCGTCGATGGCCGATATCGTCGAGTACCTTGGGGTCTCCATGTCGATGAGCTTGGCCCTCCTGATGGCCTTCTCCTTGTGGACGCCGTCGACATATTCGAGGCGCTGCTCGAACCTCTGCGTGGCGACGAAGATGGTGTTGTAAGCGAAGGCGGCGGCCGCGTTTATCCCGCCGTTGTGCGCGGGACAGTATATCCCGGGGTCGAGGGAGCCCACCATGTCGGCCTCGTTTCCCTTGTTTGCGTTCAGAGGCGTCCCGACGTATCCAACCCTTATCGGCTGGAAGACGAGCTTCCCCGTCAGGGCGTCGGCTACATAGACATGGCTGTTCTTCGACGAGCCGATCAAGACCTTCCGCTTCTGCCCCCCGACCGCGAGCTGGGCGAGGATGACGCTCATCCCAAAGTCCCATCCGAGGTGGTCGTGCGGAGTGGACTGATGATACCAGACCATCTTCCCCGTCTTGGCGTCAAGGCAGACCATGCAATCAGAGTAGAGGAGCGGCCCGGGCCTCATCGACCCCTCGATGTGAAACAACCAGGGGTTCCCCGTACCGAGGTAGATTCTTCCGCCTTCCTCGTCCGCGAGGGTCTGACCCCATACGGCAGCCCTTCCTGCGATGTCAATCTCCCCCCAGTCGTTCGGATAGGCGGCGATGTTCCCTTTCGCGGCGTCGGCGTCCCAATTCTTCGGCCCCGCGACCGCGGGCGGTGTGACGTACCAGACCCACTGCATCTTCCCTGACTCTAGGTCGTAGGATGCGACGAAACCCCTGGCTTCGTCCGGGTCCTCCGTCGAAGAGCCCACTATGGCGCTGGACCCGTAGAATGACGGGGCGGAATACGAGGGGGCTCCCCACTCCTTGTTTCGAACGGCGTCGTGCTTCGTTTCTGGAAAGAATCCGGTCCACTCGACCTCGACCTTCCCAGTCTCGGGATGTAGGGCGTACAGTGCACTCTGGGCGCACAGCACGAAGAGCAGACCTCCGTTCGAGTTGAGCGTGTGAATCATCGGGAGGGCGCCGAGCTTCGGCATCGAGGGCTGGAACGACCACTTGACCTCCCCGGTCCCCGCGTCTAACGCGTAGACCGCGTTGCTGTTGTCGGCCAGGAACACGGTCCCGTCCATCACCAACGGGATGGACTGGATCGGCCTTGCCAACCCGATCCTGGCGGCCGGGAGGTCCATGGGGTTCTCCCTCGCCGCCGGAGGGTTCGGGGGTAGAAGTTCGCGCACCCATTTTATCTCCAGGTCCTGGACGTTGTTCCTGTTGATCGCGTTCTGAGGGTTGAAGCTCGTGTTATCCGCGTCGTAGAACGGATGCGCCCAGTTCTTGCCTTCCGATAGGTTGACCTGCGTGCTCGATGGCCTCTTCGAGAAACACCTCCGGATTCGCTATAAGCATTTGTCCCGGGGCGCGAGTCATGGGAGTTGCCGTCGCCGGGGAGATGATGGTTTCTTCTGACTCCGCGGCCTAGCTGGGGTGGACTCCCAACTCCTTCAACGCGAGCTCCTCGAACCTGGTGGTGACCCACCTGTCGATCGGGAGCTCACCGCTCTTCGCTATCCCTCCCTCGCTCCTCAGCTTCTGGAAGATAAGGCGGAAGCGTTTGGTGTCTATGTCTCCGTTCACAGGCCAGTCCCTCTGGAAATATTGCCACTGTCGCCTGATGCTATCCCTCGGGACGTCAGGCCTCCTCTTGGATGCGGCCTCGACCCACGACTCCGAGTCTTCGCTGAAGAGGCGCGCCGCCCGCATCAGCGTCTTCGTGATCGTGGCCAGGGCGTCCGGGGACTCCTCGATCAGAGTGTCGCTCGCGACCGCGACGAGGAACTCGCTCCTTATCACGAACTCCTTCATGGCTTCATCGTCGAGCAGCAGGCGGATCTCGCCCTTCCCGGCGAGCTTGCTCATGTAGGTCTGCATGGTGACGAAGGTCGCGTCGATTTTTCCGCTGAGCAGCATGTCTGCCCTCTCCGATGGGTCAAGGCCCTTGACCCACGTGATCTCCCCGCGTTCTATCCCGTTGGAGCTGAGCATCTTCGAGATTATCGGGTCCCAAAAGTCTCCCTCCGCCCCTATCCCGAACCTTTTCCCTTTCAGCTCGTCGACGCCCCAGATGGAAGAGGTGGAGACGAGCATCCCGGCCATCTTTCCCATCCTGCTCGCCCAGAAGACCTTCGCAGGCCTGTCCGTCTCGGCGGCGAGCCTGATCGCCTCGGGAAGCTGCAGGTGGGCTATGTGCGCTTGCCCCGTGCGAAAGGCGGCCATGGCATCGGGGCTGCCGAGGAACTCGTTGATCTTCAGCTCGACCCCCGCCCTGGAGAACATCCCCAAGTCGCACGCAAGCGTCGGGACGGACCCCGGGTCGAGGGGCATCGGCTTGATCCTCTCCGCCCAGACCAAGCGCTCATTCCGGGAGGTCGTCTCAGCCATCTTGCGCACTCACCACTATCGGGGCGGGCATCGTGCGCCCGTTCCCCTCGGCGGTCGAGCCTGAGTTCCGAGGTCCGTCAAGCTAAGGCAACCCGAAGCAGAGCAGCTTGTTCGGCGAGCCCTCGGTCCCGCTCAGTGGCACGAGCAGCCGCATCTCCCCTCCCTTCGCTGCCGCAATCGAGACTCCCGCAGACCCCGCCCCGCCGAGAGCCTCGCTGCGGATCAGCTGCCCGCTGATCGCGTCGAGCATGTAGAGGATCCCCTTGCGGTCCGTCCCATACAGGACTCCGCCGCTCACGACGAGGGCGGCGCCCTGATAGAGGTTTGGAATGAAGAAGCTCCATCTAATCTCTCCGCGTCCGGCGTCTATGGCCGATATCGTGGAGTACTGGGGGGAGTCCGTGTTGGTGAGCTTGATGGTCTTCATGGGCTTGCCGCGGTATTTTCCCTGCTGCCATTCGGCGCGCTGCTCAACCCTCTGCGAGGACGCATAGACGTGGTTGTAAGCGAAGGCGAGCCCCGAGTTTATCCCTCCGCCGTGCCCGGGACAATAGACCCCCGGCCCGAGGGAGCTCGTCATGTCGGCGTTGTTGCCCAGGTTGACGTTGAGAGGCGTCGTGCTGTGCCCCACCCTGACCGGCGCGTAGACGGGCTTGCCGGTCTTTGCGTCGATGACGTACACGTGGTTGCCCTTGGTGCCGGCTATCGCGACCCTCCTCTTCGCCCCGTCGACCTCGATGTCGGCGAGGATCGTGTTCCAGCCGATGTCCCAGCTCACCACGTCGTGGGGGGTGGTCTGGTAATACCAGAGCATCTCTCCGGTGTTCGGATCCAGAGACACCAGGCAGTCCGTGTAGAGCAGGGGCCCGGGCACCATGGAGCCCTCGAGCATGAAGAGGTCCGGGTCGCCCGTGCCGAAGTAGACCCTCTGGGCCTCCTCGTCGACGGCGGGCTGGCTCCAGACGCTTCCCCTCCCCGAGAACTCGGTCTTCCCCCAGTCGTCCTTGTAGGCCTTGATGTTCCCCTTGTGCGCCTCGACGTCCCAGTTCTTTGCGCCCTTGACCGCGGGGGGCACGGAGAACCATCTCCATCCGACCTTCTTGGTCGAGATGTCGCAGGATGCGACGCACCCCCTCGCCGTCACCTCGTATGGGGTGGCCGCACCGGTTATCCCCATCTCGTGGAAGAAGCTCGGCGCTGTCCTGCCGGAGTACCCCTTCGCGCCGTCGGGAAATATCCCGCCCATCTTGAAGCGCAGCGCCCCGCTCTTTGGGTCGAGGCCGTAGAGGATGCAATTCGACGAGACGAGGTAGAGCAGCCCTCCATGGAAATTGAGGGTGTGGACAAGCCCGAACGCGTTCTTCCCCTCGACCGGGGCGGCGAAGGTCCACCTCGGGGAGCCCGTTTCGACGTCCACGGAATACACGATGTTGTTTCCGTCAGCCACGAAGGCGTTCCCGTCTAGGACGAGGGCTATCGTCTGGACCCTTGACGGTCGCGAGGTCCGCGGAGCTGATTTCCCTCCCTTCTTCTGAAAGTTCGCCGGGGTAAGGTCGCACGTCCACTTCAGTTCGAGGCTGCGGACGTTGTCGCGGTTTATCGTCGTCTGCGGGCTGAATGCGCTGTTGAAGTCGTCGAAGTACGGGTGCTCCCAGTTGCGTCCGTCGGCCTTGCTATGGCTTGCCAAACTCCACGCTACCGTGTGTGAGCGCCGGCGGCGTCGTTTATGTTTGTCGTTAGAATCATTCGAATCAAGTCAGCTGCGGCCGCGGCCGACGGTCGCCCGCTTCTAGGGGCGGATTTCCCGTCCAGTCTGCCCGTCGAGCCACACGATTCTCTTCCTCCGCTTCATCATCAGTTCGACGCGGTAGAGCGGGTAGACGAACCTCTTGAAGCTCTGGACGTCGGAATAGGAGATTAGCCCTTTGATGACCTCGCGGACCTTCCCCTCGTCCAGCTTGTACTCCTCCAGCTTCGCCTTGGAGTCGTCCACAGTCTCGAGGGGCTGCTCCGATTCGTGCCACGGGAATTCTGGGAAGACAAAGATGCGACGGAAGACTCGCGTCTTTCCGACCTTGTACGACCTTATCAGCCTCTTCTCCTCCAGCTGCCGCATCGGCCGCCTGAGCATCTCGCTGGACACCCCGACCTTGTTCGCAATCTCCAGGGCGCTCATGTCCTTGTCCGGCCGGCTTGTCCGCAAGACCTCGATTTCCTGGGAGTTCAGCCCGATCAGCCTCTCCAGCCCTTCATACGATGAGGGGGTGTCTCGCAGGTCGACCGCCTTCCCGGTCTGCCCGTCGAGGATGAGATACCTCATCTCGATCCTCTTCTTGATCATCCCGGCCTTCACGGCGACGCCCACTTCGACCATCGGGCGGAGGATGAGCTGGGCGGCAGCGACGACCTCCTCCTTTCCGAAGAAGATGAAGCTCTTGTCGCGCTTGACGATGGTTGGGACGTCCTCAGCTGAGAAGGTGGGGTTGATGCCCATCAGGGGCGCGGCGGGCGCCTTCCCGGGCTTCACGCTCCGGCTGAGGGCATGCGTGAGGGCGGGGCTGAACGGCTTGACCACGCGGGTCCCGAGCTTGGGCGTGGTGCCTCCGTACTGGGTGTCCTTCTTCCTGATGGCGACCAACTTGGGAGCCGGCGAGAGACCCCCCATGGCAAAGAATCTTCCTGCCTCGAGTGTCGTGAGTTGCTTCGGGAGGTCGTGACCCGAGAAGAACTGGGCCACTGCCTGAAGGTCGTTCTTGATGACCAGCTTCCCGATTAGCTGGTTCCCGCACTGGCTCAGGATGTTCTTGTCCACCAGCGAGGGCCTCTGGGTGCAGACCATTAGCCCTATGCCGCGCTTCCTCCCCCTCCTGGCTATCTCGCCGAAGATAGGCACCCTCTCGCCGTTCTGGGGGATGAACCTGTCCGCCTCCTCGACCACCACAAGGTAGGGCGTCCTACGCCTCTCGACCTCCTCGTAGATCCTCGAGAGGAGCTCGCCGACCTTCTCCTTCGGCGCCTCGGTCTCCGAGACGTCCAGTATGAGGGGGGCTATGTCCGGTGCCTGGCTCGCGAGCTGCCCCAGGTCGAGCGAGGACCACTGGAGGTCGCAGGTCGGGTCGTCCCCGACCAGGACGACCTCGTACTTCTCCTTCAGGCCGGAGTGCTCGCCCTCGGTGTCCACGATTGCGAATGGGACCTGGCTCTTGCAGAGCTCTTCGCAGATTACGCCCACGGCGTAGCTCTTTCCGCTACCGCTCGCGCCTATGACGCACGTCCTTCCCGTCGCCACGACGTTGGCGTTGACCTCGAACGGGCCGCTGGCATCCGACCCCAGGTAGAGGAGCGGTTCAGGGGCGTCGACACCCTGCGGACTGCGGGCTTCCATCGGCTCCCCGAACGTATCTTGAGTGATTTAATGATTCGCGGACAATGGTCTCTCTCGACTTGTTTATCTCCTCCCACCGCGGGCTGGAAACTGAAAGCTTCCTTGGCTCAAGACCCCGAAATCGACGACTCCAATGAGCCGGCCCAGCTGGAGGTGGTGGTCCAACCGCCAATGGTCGCCCCTCGAAAGAAGCCAGACCTCCCGATATTCGCAATCCTCGACAAGATAGACTTCTCCGACCACTTTGTGATCATTGGGGACGTCGGGACCGGGAAGAGCACGGTGACCCCCATCCACGAGTTCGAGCTGAGCGGCAGGAGCAGGCGGATCATCATCCGCGAACCCTCGAGAGCGTCGTGCAGCGCCCTGTATTACTCGCTCGAGGCGCTCCACCCGGAGGTAAAGCACGAGCTCGCGGTCATCACGAAGGACACGAAGATCAACGTGGGCGGGAAGATCGAGATAGTCACCGACGGCGTCCTGCTGAGGATGCTCGCAGAGAACTCGGTGGTCGACTCGTCCATCTACTTCGACGAGAGCCACCAGATGTCCTCCCAGCTCGAGCTCTGCCTCTCCCTGGCGAAGAAGGAGAAGGCGAGGGCCGGGAACCTCTTCAGGGTGATGAGCGCGACGATAGACCCCCACGAGTTCCTCTACTTCCTCGGCATCTCCAAGCTCTACTCGCTCACCGGCCGTCGGTACCCCGTGAAGGTGGAGGTGGAGCAGGCCAGGGACGTGGACGACATGTTCAAGCGCCTCTCGGGCTACCTCTACATGCAGCCCCATGACGAGTCGTGGCTGGTCTTCCTCCCTACGAGGCGCCTCGTCGAGAAGTACGCCTCGAGCTACGGCGGCGTCTACATTCATGGCGGTCTCGAGGGCTCGGAGATCAACAAGATCCAGGCGAGGGCGGAGATGGACAAGAACCTGAGGATATTCGCGACCAATGTCATCGCCTCCTCGGTCAACATCTACGTGGACAACGTCCTGATATTCAACGAGGTGATAGACGGGAAGGAGAAGGAGGGCCAGAAGACCCTCCACTACAGGAAGATAGACAGCAACTCGCTCTTGCAGATGATAGGGAGGATAGGCCGCTTCAAGCCCGGGCGGGCGGTGGTCATATCCGACACCCCCATCCCGAAGAAGATCACCCCGATCCCGGTGCGCAAGGCGCTCGAGACCGAGACCCCGTTCGACATCGTGCTCCTGATGTCAAAGTACGGCCTCAAGCTCTCGGACCTCGAGTTCATGTCGAAGGTCAACCAACGCGAGGTGGCGTTCGCGGAGGACTGGCTCATCAAGATAGGGGCGATCGAGCAGCACTCACACGCGATCACCGAGAAGGGCATCCTGATGACGGAGATCCCCTACGACCCCGATTTTGCCCACATGATCTCCAGCGCGCTCATCTCCGGAGATTACGACATGGCGAGGTTCCTCTTGGCGAGCGGAGCGTTCGGAGACTCGCTCAACCATGCGTGGAAGACCGACCTGGAAGGGCTCGCCCGCCAGTTCCTCTACGGCCTCGACAAGACGAGCGAACTCAACGTCAAGGCGCTCCTCCTCAAGAGGTACTCGGAGGACAAGGAAGGGACCTTCGTCTCGAGGCTTATCGGGCACGGGATCTACCTCGGATTCGTCGAGGAGGCATGGAAGAGCTACAGCGCCGCCAGGGAGGCGCTCAACGACCTGCTTGTGTCTTCGGGCAGGGAGCCCATCCCCGCGGAGGTCGTGGCAAACCCGGACGTGTTCAGGCTCAGGCCCTATCTCGACGACTGCCTGTCCTTCGAGAGGTTCGAGCTGCACGAAAAGAAGGAGCACAATCTTCACGACATGGTCATCGAAGGGCCGTTCTATGCGAGGACGGTGACGATGAACTACAGGCGCATTCTCTTCGACATCGTCGCCATAAACCCGCTGGGGAAGCACCACTATCAGCGCGGGCGATGAACCTTAGCTTCAGGGATGAGGCTTCGGGACTTCTCGGGTGGGATAAGACGCGGAAATCCCCGCCTTGATTGGGCTCGTTGAGGCCTCTACCGAGCGGCGGCCCAGCCAGTCGAATATCGTGTTCACGGCCTCCTCGTCGAGCTTCACTTCATCGGCGTTGTAGTGCAGGCTGACATATTCGGCCGTCAGCTGCTCGAGCGACAGATCTTCGTGCTTTAGAACATGGTTAGCGTTATCCGGGTAGGCGAAGGATGTAACAGACTTGTCGGCGGCTCTTTCAAGCGCCGCTCCGTCTATCTTCCAGTCGATCTGGATGTCCTTCTTCCCGATTAGGATCAGCGCCGGCTCGTGGACACCTATGATGTATTCTGGAAGGCTGTATTTCCAGAGCTCTCTGGAGAAGGGCAGGTTGATCGGATTTTCGAGCGCTCGGAAGAAGGGCGTCATTGCTTCAGGGAGGGACGGGTCCACGACCATGGGCCTGCCCGCTACGAAGTCCGCGATAGCCTCATCGTAGTGCCCCATCAGGGCTTCGGCGTTGGGCAGCGTTCGGGCTTGGGCGTAAATCTGGCCCCGGCTGACGTCGCCTATCGCCCTGCCTGGAGCTCCGGTCAGCACCAACCCCTTGAAGCGGTCGCTCCTCGCCTGCAGCTGGTAGTTTACCGCGTGAATGGCGCCTTCGCTGTTTGTCAGCGCGTAGAGACCGCGCCCGTCGAATCTCTCTTCGGCGACAACGGCCTGGACCGCGCCCGCCAACTCGGCCATGTGGCTTTCCATGCTCACCTTGCCGGCGAACTTGGGCAGGTTCTCCCGGACGTGAGGCCCCGAGGCCAGCTTGTCGTAACGCAGAGTCAGAAAGCCCCGCCTTGCGAGCTCCTCCGCAAGCAGCTTGCCGCTCCCGTTTGTCCCCAGTAGGAGCGGCGAGCACCAGTCTCTGTCGGTCGGGCCGCTGCCCGCAACGAAGACGACCGCCGGATGGGCATCCCCGTCGGTTGGCGCGGTGATGGTCCCGTGAACCGGCGCGTCGAGGACATCCCACGTCACTTCTCTGTTTTCAATGGCCGCGTCCTTCATGACATCCACCTACCCCGCGCTCCGTCACTTCCATCAACTGGCTCGGTCTTAAGTGAGTTGAAGGCGATTTCCTCCGACGACAGTCCTTCTTGGTTCGAACGCTTTTCACAGGCGAGACTAGCGTCCCGCCGTTGCTCGACGACTATCTGTAGTATCTGAACTCGAGGATCAAGCACGTCTTCAGGCACTTGAAGGGTCCGTGCTCTTCGCCGGGCTCGTGGAATACGTATGCCCCGGCCCCGATTCTCTTCTTGGTCTTCGTGTTGACCATCTCTCCTTCGAGATAGTATGCCTCCTCGTAGAACTCGTGCTTGACGGGCTCGTTGAATTCGACCCCCTTCCTTACGCGAAGGACATGCGTGTAGCTCCCGTTTTCGTGCTCGTGCAGCAAGACCTCGTCGACCCCTTCAGGTTCACCCTTGGCATGTCGCCAGCGTGCCTGTCGACCTGACTTCACGTAGACGTAGTCTCCCGCCTTGATTGCCATGCGCCGCAGCGAGGGACGTGTCTAGAAAAGCGTGGCGCGGCCTGGGTGAGTAAGAATGCGGTCGCAGGGAATTGAACCCTGGCCTCTGGTCCCGTTATCGGGATTACCAGCTTGGCAAGCTTGCACGCCTTCCTTAGGCTTGGTGTCCTACCAGGCTAGACGACGACCGCGCAGTTCCCGTCGAGAAATTGACCGGATAAAAGGGTGACGACGGGCCTTACGCGACCTTGGTCCCGGGCGGCATCTCCTTGTCGGGTCGGAGAAGGGAGAGGTCGGTTTCCGTGAAGGAGGCGAGCATCATGCACTCGGACACGACCCCGGCGATGGGCTTGGGCTCCAGGTTGAGCACCGCCACCACCTGCTTGCCCACCAGCTGCTCCTTCGTGTAGTACGCCTTGATGCCTCCCGCGCACTGCTTGACGCCCAGCGCCCCGAAGTCTATGGTGAACTTGTAGAGGGGCTTCCTTGCTGTTGGTATGTCGTCCACGGTAAGTATCTTCCCCACCCTGAAATCGAGCTGCGCGAACGTCTGAAATGGGACCTTGGGCGTGGCGGGGGCCTCCACGGGTTCTGACACGGGGTCGTGTTCGCCCCTCCCCGAGATAAGGCTTGGCTCGACACGCGCCGGGTATTTCGGCGAATTTCGACTAAGGCTTAAAGCCGTCCGGGCGAGCGGCGAGACAGAGGCCGTAGCTGGTTTGCCTAGTCAGTTGGACGCTGGAGACGACGTCCCCAATCAGGTCAACGTAGTGATTGAGATCCCCAGGGGGAGCGACGTCAAGTACGAGATCGACAAGAAGACCGGCTTCGTCTTCGTGGACCGGTTCCTCTACACGTCCACGCACTACCCTTTCAACTACGGGTTCATCCCCCAGACGAAGAGCGAAGACGGCGACCCCCTCGACGCGCTCGTGATAACGGAAGAGCCGGTCTTCCCCATGTCCGTGATTCGCTGCAGGCCCATAGGAGTGCTGCTCATGGAGGACGAGAAAGGCCCTGACGCGAAGCTCGTCGCGGTCCCGACGGCGCACATCGACCCGGTCTACGCCCACGTGGAGACGATAATGCAGATCCCCGAGTTCACCCGCATGCAGATCGAGCACTTCTTCACCCATTACAAGTCGTCCGAGCCGGACAAGTTCGTGAAGATGGGCAAGTGGGAGGACGCGAAGTTCGCCAAGGCGCTCATCACCGCCGCCCTGACGCGCCCGAAGGGCGGAACGGCCAAAAAGCGCTAGAGAGCCGCGTTCTTCGCGGCCTTTGGATTATTTTTAAGCCGGCTGAATCAGGCGCCACTTGCGGGCCGGTCGTCTAGTCTGGTAGGATAGAGGCGCGAGCGCGTCTTGCGTCGTCCAATCCCTTGGCAAACCAAAATCCAGATTGGGACAGGTCGGGGGTCCGAGTCCCCCCCGGTCCACCTCTGTTTAGGGGCGGAACCCTCCGCCTTTTATTCAAAACCGAGGTAGTAGTTTATGCCCTCCAAGGGTGAAGGACGCTACCGGTACCTCCTGGATGACCCTCAGGTCAAGAGGTGGTACGACAACGTCTCCAGGGGATCGCTCGTCACCTGCGAAGTCTACCTCAGGAAGCTGGGGTGGTTCCTCCGCGAGAAGAACCTGACGCACCAGGAGCTCCTGCAGAAGAGCCCCAACGAGCTCTTCGAGCTGCTCCTCGACACGGTCTCGGCGATGGAGAGGGAGGGCCACGCGGGAAGCTATGTCGAGTGCATCATCAAGTCGGTGAAATCCTGGCTCGTGTTCAACCACATCCAGCTCGTGGGGAAGATACGAATCAGGGGGACAGAGGCCACTCCCACACTGGTCGACGAGCAGGTCCCAACCCAAGGCGACCTGAACCGGATACTGAACGCGGCCATCCTCAGGGAGAAGGTCTCCATCATCCTGATCGCCACCATGGGGGGAAGGATAGAGGTCCTCGGCAACTACGACGGCAGCGACGGGCTGAGGGTGAGGGACATCCCCGAGATGGTCGTCGACAACTCTGCAAAGACCGTGACATTCCAGAAGGTCCCGACGATGATCTCGGTCCGCGGCTCGCTCTCGAAGGCGAAGCACCAGTACTTCTCGTTCCTGTGCGAGGAGGGGTGCGGGTATCTGCGGGAGTACCTGGAGCAGCGTATGCGTGAGGGAGAAAGACTCACCGGAGACTCGCCGGTAATCCTGAGGTGCCAGCACTGGCAGATGGCGAAGTACAGGAAGAACCCGTTCATCTCGACCAGGAAGATCTCGAACCTCATTAGGTACCCGATGCGGAAGGCCGGCATCAAGGCGAGGCCCTACGTTCTGAGGAACTACTTCGACAACCGGCTCCTCGTGGCGGAGTCGGAGCACCACATCCTCCGCGACTTCGGGGTCTTCTTCATGGGGCACAAGGGGGACATCGAGCACCGCTACACCCTGAACAGGAGCAAATTGCCCGCTGACCTCATCGAGAAGATGAGGGACTCGTATAGAAAGTCGCAGAAGTACCTCATGACGGTTATCCCTGTCTCCGCGGACGACGACGTCTCGACGAGAATCAGGAGACAGATGCTCCTGACCGTGGGGTACAGGCAGGAAGAGATGGAAAAGCTGAACATCGGGGAGATGAGCGACGAGGCGGTCCAGGACCTCATGAGGCAGAAACTGGTTGCTGTCATGATGAACAACGGACAGAGGCAGAAGGTTGTCTCCTCAGGAGAGGTGGAAAGGTCGGTGCTCGAGGGCTGGGAGTGGATCGGCAACCTCTCGGACGGGAGGGCGGTGCTGAGGCTACCTATGTAAGCGGGCGAGCCTCAACCATACCCTGCAGTCCGCGAGGTACTCATCGGCGGAGATCTCGTCAGGCTGGGACAGGATGTCCTCCCGGAGGGGGCCGTCGGGCAGCTTCTGTAGCGCGAACCTCTTGAACTCGGCGAGATTGATGGATTGGCCGACAGCGGGACCGGCTTGCATAGAGAACCAGGTCAGGGGCGGCTTTAAGGGAAGGGGGTCGCCTCCTAAAATGCTCGCAGTTGCGGGCGGGGAAAGTAGTTAGAAGACAGCCCGACTCCTGAGCATGCAACCTATTCTCGGCCATGTCCTTGCCGCTTCCTCCAGTGTTCGGTGTATCACCTGTTGCCTTGCCCTCCTTCTTGAGGGCCCATTACCTCTGTCTTTCATCCGAGCTATCTCTTTGAGTAGCAGCCTCCGGCACTGGACAAATTGATCGTCAGGTATACCGTCCAACATAATGGTCAAATCTCTCATGCAGTTCTCTACGAAAGAATCCCTATGTCCAATCATCAGGTAGCCAAGGACAGACTGCCAGCTGTTCTTGAGCATCTTGCTGTTGAAACGCAGATCTCTGACCGTCCGAAGGGGCTCTGACCCTAGGCCATTGTCAAAGCTATGAGGGTCGATGCCCGCATGCGACGTAGGAGAGGTCGTTCAAAGCGCCCTTACTCGAATTCGTTGTTCCTGATTAGCAGATGTGACGAATGGCTCCCAGAGTCCAAGAGGAATCTCGTCCCTCGGTGGACACGAGGAGTCTACGTCCTTTTCAAGAAAAGGAGGGGCGGAGGCAAGAAAGGGCGATTCGACGTTGTCTACGTCGGGATGTCGTCAACGAGCATAAGAAACCGTTTGAGGACGCATGCAAGAAACAAGAAGGGTCTCTGGGACCACTTCTCCGTGTTCGAGGTCCACATGAACATCTCAGAGGACATGGTCAAGGAGCTTGAAGGCCTTCTGCGTCATATCTACAGCCTGGATACTCACGCGAACGAACTAAACATGGCGAAGTCCTTCAAGGCCTTCAAAGAAATAAGTGCGCCTCTGGAGAATTGGTCGCAGGCTGGCGTGCCTTTTCACACTTGAGCGACCGGAGAAAAAGCTTTCCAGACTGAAGGAGACTAAAGTCCGCGGGGCGCTTGGTTTCCTAGTTGCAATTCGTCGGGGTCGAATCCCTGAACTCTTTCAACAAGGGCATTGAACTCATCGGGGATTTCCACCCGGGCTTTAATACTCCCGGACGGGCACTCCCAATTACCATGTCGATCAAGGCTAACCTGATTCGAGTGGATGGGAATGGAGTGAGAGGGGATTCGTTGAAGCGTAATTGGCCGGGGATGGAATGAAGACCTAGCCCGTCCTGCCAGCCATGACAGAAGCAACCAACGTCCCGCCCGTCGAAGTTAAGACCTTGATTGAATGGCTTGTTCCCGAAGTCGCGCTTGTAGCGGCGCCATCGAGTACGAATTGGCACGTAGTTCCTGGAGCGATTGCTGTTCCTGTAGCACATCCCGAATGCGTCCCAGTTCCGCTGATTGTCGCGACTTCGCCATCGAAGAATATGCTGCTTATCGAGATTGTGGTGGAACCCGTGTCTTCGATTATGACATTTAGGCCGCTCGCGATTGTGCCATAGTCATAGGCCGCCATTGAAATTTGGTCGGTCACTGGTTTTCCGCCGCCAGCCGTGATGAAAGGCGTCGTCGATGTAGAATTACTAGCAGTCACCGTTTCGGTCACGGTCGACGTTATCGTCGCTGTATCTGCTACACGCTTGCCGAATATTGATGTGTTCTCAACTATAATCGCGCCAAGCAGCAGACCAGCAAGCAACAAGGCCACCGGAATCGCTGCAGACATGGCTCGTCTTTTCAATACTAATCGGTGTCCAAGGCTATAAGATAATCGCGATGGATTTGAAATATCGAGCGTCTTTCCATCAGCGTTATTCTATCATTGTCCGATGAAGAACCTATTTGGGCATAAATCCCGGCCGGGCATTTGAGCTCAAGAGGTCAACTCCCCTCCGTGGCAGTCCAAGCCATGAGTTTCCAGAGGCAAACCATTTCTTTGCATCTGCTCCCAGATTCGCTGCAGTTTCGCCTTTTAAGCTAGAACCATCTGGCATCGCATGAGCTCTCGAAGCGCAGCAACCCTCGGTCAGACCCGCGAACGGATCATCATCCTTCTGGTCGCACTCTCCGTACCCCTGATCGTCCAGTTCTTCGTCTACATCCTCGCCAACGCGACAGGAGCGACATCCCTTCCGGTGGTGGGCTACGGGATAGCCGCGTGCGCGGCCGCGGCCTGCACGGCGAACGGGGTAAGCTCCCTCTGGCTTCCGGCCGGCCCGACCCTCCCGACGGTGCTGCTCACCGTGCTCAACACGGCGCTCCTCTTCATCGTCTCAATCGTCGTGGTAATCGAGGCGATTAGGCTGGTCGGCAGCCTACTCGTGATGAGGGAGGACTGACCGACAACCCCGTGGGGAGAGCGATGCTCCCCTCCCTATCTTTTATTACAAAGACCGCTCCTCGTTAGATGGCAGTCCGGAATGCGATCAGGCAGGTCGCGACCTACTATCGGAAGAGTTCGCGGTTTGCGTTCTTCATCATCCTTCTCGCCTCGTTCGCGATTCCTGCAGCCCTTGCGAGCTCGGGTTCTCTCAACCTCTCGCCCAACGTGAACGTCAATGCGAATAGTCCCTTCGGGTGCGGACTCCCGCTCTTCCAGTCCACCGGCAACTACCAGGCAAGCGGCGGAGTTTCGGTCTCGGGGACCTACTCCGGCAACATCTACCTCACGGGCTCGATCACCATCTACGGGCACGACAAGGCGACCGACAAGCCAGAGACCGAGACGCTGACCCTGACCCAGGGCGATTTCAGCCCCAACCCCATGAACTTCCCGAGCCAGAGCCAGTCAGGGGTCAACAACCCGCAGGTAAACTCGGACTTTTGCGAGCCGGTCATCGACGGGTACACCTACTGGGTCGCGGCCTCGAGCCAGCCTGGGTGCACCAGCACCTCGTGCCTTCTCGCGAACTCCAGCGTCACTGTCTCCGTCACGGGCGGGAGCAACCAGATGTTCCAGCTGATAATGGAGATGCCCCTCTTCAACGAGACGACGCTCGGCACGACAATCTACTGCGCCCCGACCACGGCGCCGTGCGGCCTGCCCCTGCAGGGGTTCTACGACTTCATCTTCATCATCGCGATAATCATCGCGGGAGGCGGGTTCCTCGTCGCCCTGGCGAACAAGGAGATCTCCGGGGACGAGAGGCAGAACGTGGTCCTCGACTTTGTGCTCGCCGTCCTCTTCATCCTCCTCTTCCC
>JAPCJO010000045.1 GCA_027886905.1 Nitrososphaerota archaeon | reverse complement strand
CACGGGGCTCGCGAGCTCAATCGTGATGCTGGTCGGCGTGATGCTCTGGAGCTTCATGTCTAGGCAGTAGCCCCGCCTTCTCCCGAAGTCGGGCTACCGGCCGAGTCTTTTTCGCCCTGCGTCTGCGGGGGGGCTTGGCCAGCCACGCCCCACAAGGCCTCCGCCTGCCGCCTCGATTCCTCGGCTTCCCTTGCTTCTAGTTCCGGCGCCTCCCTTTTCGCACGTCTCCAGAACGAGAGCGCTCCGGAGAACACCAAGGCAAACGGGATCCAGGTCGCGAACACCAACGCCCCCTCGATGGGGGGAGCGGGCGGCTGCGTCAGGAACTCGATCTGAATCTCCGTGACCTCGAAGATCGCAGCGACTATCAGCACGCCCGCAATCAGCGCCACGCTCACGACGAGAAACCTGAGCTCCCTCACGAATAGCGCCCACCCCTTGCTGAAGCCGGCGCCTATCGCGTACACCAGGTACCCGCTCTCCGTCACCGCGATCGCGTAGGCGGGCAGTTCAAGGTACGTGTGCGGCAAGAGGAAGAGGGTGCCGAGGGCCGCCCCGACCCCGTCCCCGCTGGAGATCGCTATCACCTCGACGATCCTCGCGGTCTCGTAGATCGACAGCGAAAAGACGACCGGCCCGATGACCGGGATAAGCTCCCTCACCACGACCATGAAGTTATTGGCGAAGATGCCGGCCAGCTGCCCCAGGGCGGACTGGTTCACAAGCGGCTTGATGTTGTTGTACTGGCTCTGCGTGAAGGAGAATTCTCCGGGGAAGAACGGCAGATTGGAGATGATGATGATGGCGCCGACTTCGATTACGAAGAGCGCCGTCATTAGGCGCCAGCGCCTTCCGACCATTATCTTCAGAGTATCGAGCACTGATGGCAAGTTTTCTCCAGCCCACTTAGCAGGTAGGCCCGTGCCGAGCGAAAGCAGACGCTCTGTGCCTCGAAGCGCAGCCCGGGGTCTGATGCAAGGTGACGCGCCTGTCGGCCGTCGCCCTGACGCCTCGGTATAAGGTTACGCCAGAGGCGCCTCCGCGGAGCGAGGGTCTCACCAGTCGGAGGCGTGGCGCCGGCGGTCGGCCCGCAGTGACCCTAAAGCCTCGGAACCGTCGTCTGGCCGCCCCCTTCCAGGCGCGATGTCTTCTCCAAGCCCTCCGACACACCTGAAAGATTGGGCTGGAAACGTCCTCCGAAAGCTTGCAAAGGAGAATTTTCGGGTGTAAATGACTATATGAGGGCGAGTTCTTACTCTCTTGGTTCTTTCAAACTCGGTTTCCGGTAGATAAACCTTAAATAATAACTCGGGGGGGTGTTTTCGTATACCGAGTTAATGCGTAATGGCAGACAAACCACACCTAAACCTGATTGTTACTGGTCACGTAGACCACGGAAAGAGCACCAGCATGGGTCACTTCCTCTTCGACCTTGGAGCAGTAGACGATAGGACAATCCAAGAGTACGCGAAGGAGAGCGAGAAGACCGGCGCAGGCGACTCCTTCAAGTACGCATGGGTCCTCGACCAGCTGAAGGACGAGAGGGAGAGAGGAGTCACCATCGACCTCGCCTTCCAAAAGTTCGAGACTCAAAAGTACTTCTACACGCTTATCGACGCTCCCGGGCACCGCGACTTCATCAAGAACATGATCACCGGCGCTTCAGAAGCGGACGCTGCGGTCGTCATCGTCTCCGCTAAGAAGGGAGAAGAGGACGTAGCGCTAGGCCCAGGAGGGCAGGCGAGGGAGCACGCTTTCCTGCTGAAGACTCTCGGAGTCAACCAGATTGTCGTCTGCATCAACAAGATGGATGACCAGACGGTGAAGTACTCGGAGGCAAGGTTCAACGAGGCCAAGGAGGACGTCTCGAACCTGCTGAAGACGGTCGGATACAACATGACAAAGGTCAGGGTCATCCCTATCTCGGGTTGGACTGGCGAGAACCTTGTAAAGCCGAGCACGAACATGCCTTGGTACAAGGGGCCGATTCTGTTCCAGGCGCTCGACGAGTTCACCGAGCCTCCAAAGCCCATTGAGAAGCCACTTCGCGTCCCGATCCAAGACGTCTACACCATCACGGGCGTCGGCACGGTCCCGGTGGGAAGGGTAGAGACAGGAAAGATGAAGGTGGGCGACCCGGTAATAATCATGCCCGAGGGCCTCCCCGCTGAAATCAAGTCCATCGAGACCCACCACACCCCTATGCAGGAGGCCTTCGCGGGAGACAACATCGGGTTCAACCTCAGGGGAGTCTCCAAGACGGACTTCCACAGAGGCTCGGTGCTAGGGCCCCCGTCCAGTCCTCCCACGATCGCCAAGGAGTTCCTTGCTCAGATTATAGTCGTCTTCCACCCAACGGCCATCGCTGCGGGATACACGCCCGTGCTGCACGCGCACACGGCGCAGGTCGCTGCGACGATAACCGAGATCGTGGCGAAGATCGACCCAAGGACCGGTCAGCCAACTGAGGAGAAGCCCAAGACGATAAAGACCGGCGACTCCGCGATAGTCAAGATCACGCCCCTCAGGCCGATTGTCCTCGAGACATTCAAGGAGTTCCCTGAGCTCGGCAGGTTCGCTTTGCGCGATATGGGCTCGACGGTGGCCGCAGGAATCGTCCGCGAAGTGACGATCAAGGGCCAAGTAGAGAAGGCAGTCGCGAAGCAGTAGACTGCCCCTCTTACCATCTTTTCCACCGGCCGCCTCTTCTGCCCATTTGCGTCTCGCACCTCTACGGGGACGCCAAGGCGCAAAGGAGAAGACGTATTATCCACGGCTTCTCCGCCTCTAGTGGTCCCATCTTGTCAGCTTCAACCAGGCTCGTGTACGACGGGTTTGAGTTCAAAGAGAAGGCGACTCTCACACAGTACGCCTCGTTGAAGAGAAGGATGGGCGTCACGACCTTCATCAGCATGGCGACGCTGGCCCCCGCCCTTGCTCTCCTGCTGCTGACCTACGTCTCTCCCAAGACCACGTCCCCGTACCTATACCTGGTCTTTCTGGCCGTCTCGATCCCATTCTCGGTCCTCAGCTTCAGGGCTAACTCGAAGATCACAGAGATAATCAATTCCAACGAGGTCAGGCACGTAGGCTTCGCGTGAGACGAAGTTCTTCCTAGGCCCATGAACATTTGACGCAGAGCTTCACACGGCTTTGAGCCGCCGCCGCTAAGCGGAACTCTAGGGGCCTTCGAACCCGCAGTTCACGCACTTGTACCTGCGGGAGAATTTTCTGCAGAGCTCGTCGCGCCAGATCAGCACCTGATGGCAGTTGGGGCAGTTGAACCTTACCGCCTTGGTGCCCGGAAGAATAGGCCTGTTGCACGAGGTGCAGTGCGAGAGCGAGAATCCTTCTGGCATCCTTGTCGTTCAGGCCGACTTTATGCGATTTATTAAGCTAGAGCCTCCCTCGCCCGCCGTCTTTGACCTAAGCGCTTCACAAACCTTTAATTCCTGAGCGACGGCGAAAAGAAAGTTGCGTTTTTTCGTCCACAGCACCCCGAGCCCATACTTCGCATCCGCTGTCGCGCTCCTCTTGCTGCTGCCGACCTTCTCCGCCCTCTCGCCCCGCACCCTAGCAGGAGCGACGACGCAGACCCCGGGCGCCCCCGCCCAGACACCCCCGCCCTCCACTCCGAGCGCGTTCTCGAGCTATAGGAGCCTGGGACCGGCGGACCCGAGCATGCCCGTCCTGGTATCTGTCGCCATCCCGCTGAGGAACCTCGCGCTTCTCAGCTCGATCGTAAAGGAGTCCTCGGACCCCAGCTCGTCGGGCTTCCGCCACTTCCTGACCTACGCAGACGCGAGCCAGACGTTCCTTCCCACGCAGGGGCAGTATCTCTCCGTTCTCGACTACCTCACTTCGAACGGGTTCGCTTTGGTGTCGTCGTCGCTCAACTCGATGATAACGGTGCGAGGGACGGCGGCCCAGGTGACCCAGTATCTCGGGCAGGGCGTCCAGCTCTACACCAACGGGACGTACTCCTACTACGAGACGGCCGGGCCGTCGACCCTTTCCGGGGCTTACTCCTTCGCCTCGAACTCGACCGGGCTCATGATGCACCCAGACCTGATGACCGCCGGGGGCGCAGCGTCTGGAGCCATCCCTAGTGCCAACGTCACTTTCACGCAGGGCGGCCAGTCTTCCAGCCTCCTCCGGGCGGTCTACAATTCGACGGGCCTCCTATCGAAGGGCATCAACGGGACAGGATACACGGTGGGGCTGCTAGACTTCTACGGCTACCCGCTAGTCGCCCAAGACCTGGCCCAGTTCGACTCCACGTACGGGTACCCAGCGCCTCCCAGCTTCACGGTCTCCACCATAGGCCCCTACAACCCCAACCTGGGGTCCGCCCTGGGGTGGGACGGCGAGATCGACCTCGACGTCCAGTCCTCACACGCCATGGCGCCCGGGGCGAAGATCATCCTCTACGCGGCCAACGGAGCGCTTCCCCTCTCTGCGGCCGTGGCCGCCGTCGTGCAGGACGGCAAGGCGAACGTGGTTTCGCAGAGCTTCGGGCTCGCCGAATGGGAGTACTACGAGGCCGGGGCTACATCCTTCCTGTTCAACTCCGTCTTTGTCGACGACTATTACATGCTCGGCTCCGCCATGGGCATGACCTTCCTCGCTTCCTCGGGAGACGGAGGCGGGAGCGGCTTCAGCGCCGGCCCTGAGGGAGGGGCGGAGTATCCGAGCACCTCTCCGTTCGTGACCGCGCTGGGAGGGACGAGCACCTACGTCTCCACCGCCGCGAACGGGACGCTCACCTTCAACCAGACTGCCTGGTCGAACACGGGGTTCGTGCCCTACTTCGTCAATGAGGGCGGCAGCGGAGGTGGCGTCAGCGTGCTGGAGCCGACCCCATGGTACCAGTCGTCCCTCCACGTGCCTGCATCGTTCCCCGGCGGGCGGATGGTGCCCGACCTCTCGCTCGACGCCAGCGGGACGCCCGGCATACTCATAGTCTACCACGGCTCGCCATACTCCACGGGCGGGACGAGCGAGGCGAGCCCTCTCTTCGCCGGACTGCTGACGCTGCTGATGGGCTCGGAGAAGGGGAGCCTGGGCCTTCTCAACCCCTCGGTGTATCAGCTGGCCGGGAACTCCGCCACGTACCAGAAGGCCTTCACTCCCATAACGTTCGGATACACCATCCCGTGGGTCTCGAGCCTCGGGTACAACCTCGCGACGGGCTGGGGAGCCCCGAACATCGGGGAGATCGCCGGGCTATACGGCTCGCTGGGCTCCTCCTCCGCGCTGAGCGTCAACGTGGCGGTCTCCAACTCGGGGAACGCCAACTTCACCGACTACGTGCCGGGCCAGAGCATGGGCGTGGTCGCGACCGTGTCCGCGCCGGGAGGCTCACCGGTGTCGACGGGGACCTTCAACGCGAGCCTTCAGACGCTCGGCGGCGCCACCCAGGCCGTGCCCCTCACCTACGACGCTGGCGCCGGCGGATGGACGGGGACGATTACCGTCGGAAACGAGTCGGGGGTGGCTGACGTCAACGTCGTCGGAAGCTCCGCGGGCGAGAGCGGTGAGGGCTTCGCCACGACCTTTGTCGGATACCTCGCGAACTTCGTCCAGCCGCTCGCCCCGTATCCGTGGACCTATCTCCCAGGCCTCGTCACGGCAGCCTTGATCACCGACCTCAACGGGACCATCGCCCCGTTCCCCTCCGCGCAGGTGGTCTTCGAGAACTACTCGATACTCTCGAACAAGTACACGCCGGAGGCTTCGGCGGTGCTCCCGTTTTCGACCTCGGGCGGCGGCTACTTCGAGGCCACACTCAACGAGAGCCTGTCCAGCGGCCCTACCGCCATCGTCGCCCAGGGGCCTGTGGCCGGGTACCTCCCGTTCGTGAGCGGGATAAGCCTCCTCGGCTCCGATGTCTACCCAGAGGTGGTGGCGGAGCCAGGCTCCGTGGCTCCAGGCCAGTCGCTGACCATCGTGGCGACGGTCACCGCCCCTGAGAACATCTACCTGACCCAGTCCCTTTCGACCGGCGGCGCGCTCGGGACGGCCATCGCGGAGGGAGCGAACGTCACCGCGACCCTGGTAAGCCCCTCCGGCACGAGCGTGGAGACCGTCTCGCTCCTTTACCAGGCCTGCGCGCAGGCGCTGAGGGTCTGCGGGGCGAGCCTCTCGCTGATAAACGGCTACATGACCATCCCCGAGAACGCCTCGGCCGGCCTCTACACGGTGGTGCTCAACGCGGCATACAACGATGAGACCACCGGCTTCAACTACACCGGGACATATTACGGTCAGGTCTACGTCTCGCCCGGCATCTCCGTCCCGAAGATCTCCATCGGGCCGTCGACACTCTTCGAAGGCGAGAACGCCTCGATCACCGCCAGCATCACCTCCCCCGGCGGAACGGCGGTGACCAGCGGCATCTACACCGCCCTCGTCTACCCGGAGACTGCGCAGGATGACTACTCTTCCATCATGCACTCGGCATACGCCGCCTTCGAGCTCGTGCCCCTGACTTTCGACGCCAAGACCGGCACTTGGGGCGGGAGCGTGACGATGCCCTCTCCGTACAACTCCTCCGTGTCCTCGACCATAAACGCGAACGCAGAGTACTACGGCGGCCCCTACGACGTCTACGTCTCGGGGCTCTCCTCGGGCGGCGTCCCGACCGCCTCCACTCTCTCGGCCCAGCAGGCCTTCTATGTCCAGCCTTACGTCTACACATCCAACAAGGTCATGGCCGACCCCCAGCAGACGTCCCGCCTAGCGCTGTGGAACGTCACCATCCAGGCCGGATCTGCTCCGCTCACGCTATCCGACGACTACTTCCTTGGGAACGACGCCGTCTCCGGCTCCGCCGTGACCATCTCCTCCTCGACGCTCAACGGGACCTTGGACATAGAGAACGGGGTGACGACCCTCAGCGGGGTGACCGGTGGGAACGTGGTGGCGACCAACGCCCTCGTCATCCTCCAGCACAGCGCGCTGTCCTCGCTCACGTTCGGGACGGCATCCACAGGGACGGTTGACTCGGCCTCGTCCTTCCAGAGCATCACGCCTGCGCTGCCCACGGTGACGATATCGTCGCCCGCGGGGAACGCGAGCTACACGGGGACGATCAACGCGCAGGTGGCGGTGCAGGGGACCGGAGTCACGGCCGTCACCTTCTTCCTCGACGGGAAGCGGCTGCCATCGATCCAAGGGAACGTCTCATCGAGCGAGCCGCTCGAGTACCCGCTCAACACCACTTCCATGCCCGACGGGACGCACACCCTCTTGGTGACGGTCGTCCAGTCCGACCTCATGTCGACCACTGCGAGCGTCTCCTTCGTGACGCACAACCAGTTCGACGCCGTGACCGGCGACCTCGCATCGGCCAACAAGACCATCAGCTCTCTCAGCGCCAGCGTGGGCGCGGCGGACAGCAGGGTCACCAGCATGCAGAACACGGTCAACGGCATGGCGGACCTTGTCTACCTGGCGCTGGTCGTCGCGGTGGTCGCAATCGCGCTCGCGGTCTACTCCGTGCGCGGCGGAAAAGCCCCCTGGAAGTACTGACCCACCGCGCGCCGGCTCGGCTTTCTCTTCAGCCCGTGACCGTGACCTGCCCCTTCATGAAGAGGTGAATCGTGCAGTAGTACCCGTACACGCCGTCGGACCCGAAGGTGTAGCTCCACGACTGGAAGGTCGACAGGAGCGGGGAAGTCTCGTTCGCGCCAGAGCTGAAGCTGACGTCGTGTTCGCCGGGGTCGCAGCACCCTATGTTCGAGTCAAGGTTCAACCACGTAACCCGCGTCCCGCTGGTCACGGTGATGTTCTGCGGGTGGAACGCAAAGTCCTGCATTATCACCAGCATCGGCACCACCTGGACGGTGAACGTCTGGTTTGTCGCCGCGACCGCGCTCGAGGTGGTCTCGATGGTCACGGAGTAGTTCCCGGGAGATAGCCCGGCGGCGGCTTTCAACACGACCGGTACCGACTGGGTGCCCCCCGAAAGCGGGACTGACGTCTGGTTGAAGACCAGCGAGAGCCCGTTGGGCGGGAACGCCTCAAGGTTCAGAGTCCCGCCCGTCCCGGATCCGGCGACCGACACCTCGACCAAGGAGTAATTCTGGGTCTCTCCGGGGGACACCATGGGCGAAGGGGGGGCCAGCGTCACTGTGACGCTCGATGCGGAGGACGACGTGGAGGAGGTGGAGGTTGTCGACGAGGTCGGCGTCGTGGTGGCCGGTCCCGACGGGGCGAAGGCGACGTAGGCCCCCAATCCCGCTATCGCGACGACCGCGACCAAAGCAGCGGCCAGCGCGACCCTTGAAAGTCCTACCCGGCGGTGGGCCAGCAACGCTATCCCCCTCGCGCGTCGGCACCGCTCGGGGCTCCCTCGCCAAGCTTCAGGGAGGAGATCATTCCCGAAAGAGCCTGGGTCGCAGCCTCGCGCTCTCGAGCCAGCTGCAGAAGCCCCTGCCTGGAGGACTGCAGTTCGAGCAGCCTGCTGCGGGCGGTCTCGAACCTCTTTTCGGCCTCGATGTAGGCGGGGTCGGAGCGAGTCCTGCGCCGACTCTCTATCTCGTGCTCGAGCCCCTCAAGCTTGGATTCCAGTTCGGCGACGCTCTTCTCCGCATCCGCGGTCGAAGGCCCCGACCTAAGGAGGCGCGAGAAGAGCTGGCGGGATTGCCTCGCCTTGAGCTCTGAGAGCTTCTCCCTCTCCTCCTTCAGCTCCTTGATGCAGGCGTCGCGCTCCTCCCTCAGGGAAGCCAGCCTGGCGGACGCCGCCTTCTCCGCTTCCCCGGCTGCGGCCCTGGCCGCTGCCTCTTCTTGGGTGACCTTCTCTATCTCCAAGTCTATCTCAGTCGCCGACGACGAGGCGGTAAGGCCGCTCAGGGCATGCTGGCTACGCGCGCGGAACTCCTCCCCGACGACTCCATCCCCGACCTTCTCGCCAAAGTCGTCCAATAGCGCATTGATGTTTCTCATCCAGGCCTCGAGGTCGTAACCTCCCGGCTCCGAGGAGAGGACCTGATGGCCCAGCCTCTCCAGGGTAAGGATCGTCCTCTTTCTCACCTCTTCCGCGTCGGGGCGCTCCGTCTCCTGGAAGTGCCCCCGCTTGTGGACGTGGTATTCCTGCTTCTTCCTCTTCTGTTTCTTTTCCTTGCTGGAGAAGCCCTTCGACCCGGAGCGCGTCCTTCCAGTCCCGCCGCCGCCGAAGCTCATGTTGACTGCTCCTCGCCACCACAAGCGGCCCGTTTAAAGGTGAAGCGGGAGCCGTCCGCAGCCTCCCGGCCGCGCCCTGGGTGGGCCGCGGCTCCTCCTCGGGGGCTCTTCGAGCAAGATAGAAATAGGCCTCCGTGAAAGTGTCTCCCTGCGATGCTGGAGCAAAGGCTGTCTCCCGTACTCAGGCCGCTCTTCAAAGTCTTCAGGGTCTCGAACTTGGAAGACCTCATCAAGAGGCTGCTGAAACTCGTCTTCACCCTGGTCCTGCTGATCCCGCTCTTCCTCCTCCCGCTCTACTTCTTCTTCTTCACTCTGCTTCACGCTTAGACCGCAGAGTCTGGACAGGCAGCCCGCGGGCAGACGCTCGCGTCAATGGAGCCTTGCTATCTCGGCCCTTATCGACTCGGCGACGGCCGCCATCTCCTTGTCGGTCAGCTTCATCCTGTTGAACCTGCCCTTGTCCTCGAGCTTGTTCGGGATGACGTGGACGTGGATGTGGGCGACCGCTTGGTTTGCCGCCTCGCCGTTGTTCTGCATTATCCTGAAGCCGTCGGCCTTCGTCGCGGCGACCACCCCCATCGAGACCTTCGACGCGACCTTGAAGACCTCCGCTATCTCGTGCTCGTCCATGTCCCAGAGGGTCTCCC
>JAPCJO010000044.1 GCA_027886905.1 Nitrososphaerota archaeon | reverse complement strand
GCCTCCCGGACGAGGTCCAGAAGGCGATCGACACCAGGTCGCAGATGCAGGTCCTGGGCGTCAACTACCTCCAATACCAGGCCGGGCAGGCGATGACCGAGGCGGCCTCGAACTCGTCGGGGGTCGCTGGGGTCGGCGCGGGGCTCGGCGTAGGCCTGGGAGCGGGAGTTGGCGTCGGCGGGGCCTTCGGCCAGGCGATGATGGGCGGAATGGGAGGGATGGGCCAGGGTCCCATGAGGTCTTGCTCCAACTGCGGGTCGATAATCCCCCTGAACACGGCCTTCTGCCCCAACTGCGGGGCCGCCCAGACCGCCCCCCAGCAACAGCAGGGCCAGCCGCCCCAGACCCAGCAGGGGCAGGCCGCCAAGTCCAAGTTCTGCCCCAACTGCGGCACCGCCCTCACAGGCTCGCCCAAGTTCTGCCCCAACTGCGGAAGCGCGGTGTAGAGAGGATGAACTGCCCCAACTGCGGCACCCAGCTCCCTGACGGCGCCGCTTTCTGCTACAAGTGCGGCGCCAGCGTGGCGCCAAGAGCAGGAGCTCAAGGCGGGACGCAGGGTCCCCAGGCGCCTTCGCAGCAGAGCAGCGCGCAGGTCATCGCACCTGCGGGAGCGACCGCGCTAAAGTGCCCGAGCTGCGGCGCCCCCATATCGCCCAAGTTCGGCGAGATGGTCATCACCTGCGAATACTGCGGGACCGGCATCACGCTCGGCAACTCCGGATGGAAAGACATCCAGAAGCACACGATGCTTCCGCTGAACTTCACGAAGGACAAGGTCCTTTCCACCATTCACGACATGATGGACAAGGGCATCTTCAAGCACCACATCCAGGAGGAGTCCACTCTCGAGGAGATGACCGCCTCCTACATTCCCTACTGGATAATCCCAGTCTCCGCGCGCACCGAGATAGTGGCGATCGACGAGATGCAGCAGATCGGGCAGACGGCGACCTCGGCCGCCCTCATGGGCATCGTCCTGGGAGGCCTCGGTGGCGGAGGGCGAGGCGGATTCGGCGGGGGCGGAGGAGGTAGGAGAAGGTCCTTCGACATGACTAGCCTCCTCGGCTCGATGGGAGGCAGGAGGCTCGGGGTCCTTCCAGGCGCCCTGCCGGGGACGATGATGTACGGCATGGGCATGGGGATGGGCGGCGGCGGAGCGAGAAAGACCTACCAGCTCGACCAGAGCTACAACTTCCCGGTGGTCGCCATGAACGACCTTACGGAGTACCAGCCCAAGGACTATGCCTTCGCCCTCAGCCAGAGGGTCCTCTTCGACGTCTCGAAGATAGAC
The DNA here is from genome assembly GCA_027886905.1 of Nitrososphaerota archaeon. Taxonomy (GTDB): domain Archaea; phylum Thermoproteota; class Nitrososphaeria; order Nitrososphaerales; family Gagatemarchaeaceae; genus Gagatemarchaeum. The sequence goes on along the minus strand of JAPCJO010000044.1, from coordinate 8,580 downwards.
AAGAGCGTCAAGGTCCTGAACGGGGACATCAGCGAGGATGTCGCAAAGGCCCAGGCCAAGACCCTCGTCGACCAGCTGCAGTCGCAAAAGGCCCACGAGCAGCACAAGATGATTCAGCAGATCCACACGGACATGGACGTCTCAGACGGAGAGCTCCTTCACGTGCCGGTCTGGTTCGTCCGATACGAGCATAAGGGGAATAAGATCGCCTTCGTGATCGACGGGAACTCAGGCGGCCCTGTCAACAGCATCGGGCTCTAGGCTCGCGGTCCGCTCTTCTTCGCGTTGACGCGGACGAGCCCCGCCGCCGCAAGCAGGACCAGGGCCAGCGTGATTGGGAGCGCCGCCGCGACCGGGAATTCGGGCGTTGTCGAGGTCGTCGTCACTCCCGAGATCTGTGCGTAGTAGGACGAGCCCACTATCCCTTGGCTGCTCTGCGTGTCAGAGGTCCCCGATATGCAGTAGACATAGCCCTGGTAGGCGACGCACGTGCTCGTGTCTATTGGAACCGGGTACGGCGTCGCGTTGTTCCACGACGTGACCCCGGCCGAAGTCAAGGCACCATAGTAGGTGTCGGTGCTGCTGTACTGGTTGCTGTCGAACCCTCCCACGCAGTAGACGTATCCTGAGTACGCGGCGCACGACGGCGCGGCCAGGGCAGTGGGATAGGACAAGGCCGCCGTCCACAGCCCTATCCCCGACGGACTCAGCGGGGCGTAGTAGACGTCAGATATCGGGCTGTTCTGGTTCGAGCCGTTCTCGGTCTCGCCGGCCACGCAGTAGATGTCTCCCGCGTAGACGCTGCACGACGTGCTGTCGACGGCCAGAGGATACTGGGTCGTGCCCGCCCACGAAGTCAGGCCGGAAGAGGTCGACGCGTAGTATGTCGTGCTGGTCTCGTCGCCGTTGCTGTCGAACCCTCCCACGCAGTAGACGTATCCTGAGTACGACACGCAGGATATCGCCGCGAGGGAGTTGGGATACGTGGCCTGGCTGGACCACGAGCCGAGCCCGGAAGACGACGCCGGCGCGTAGTAGACGTCGTTCAGGACCGTGTTGCCGTCCTCCCCGCCGATGCAGTATATCCCCGAAGTGGCGTTGACGCAGGACGCGCTATCGATGGCCGTGGGGTACGCGGTGGTCGAAGACCAGCTCCCGACCCCCGACGAGCCTAGCGTGGCGTACTCCACCGCGTTGTGGCTGCTTCCTCCGCCGCCGAACCCTCCGACGCAGTAGACCGTCGCGGACAGGGTCGCGCAGGAGACGCCTGAAAGTGACTGGTAGCTCGTCGTCGACGTCCACGAGCCGAGAGACTCGGCGCTCGCCAAGTTCAACGGGGCGACCAAGAGGACCGCGGCAAAGGTGACGATGAGGGTTCGGTAGAGCTTGCTGGAAGCGGTCAAGCCTGGCCCTCCAGCAGGGGGTGGGGTATTAGCTTTGGGGAGTCCGCCGGTCTTCCCCGCCCCTCCGTATCGCGAAAACGGACAAGGTCTCATAGAAGAGCCTCTTCTCCGCCATAGGTTCGACCTCGAGCCCTAGGCTGGTGCAACGGGCCAGGAAAGACCGCACGTCCCCCTCTGTAGACAGGAGCGCGACCACCACGCCTCCGTCCTTCAAGACTCTCAGGCCCTCCTCGAGGAAGGAGAGCGGCACCTCCAAGCCCGTGGGCCCTCCGTCCACTGCTGCGTCCTCGACCGTGGCCGATGGAAGATACGGCGGATTGAAGAAGACGAGGTCGAACACTCGGTCTCTGAAGCAGCGGGCCCTGTCCGCGAGGACCAGCTCGACGCGGGGGCGAATCGCGAGCCGGGCCTCCTCGGCGCCCATGACGTCCGTCCCCACGGCGAGGTCGAACCTGCCTGAGACGCTCGAGAGCGCGGTCCCGCTGCCGAAGCCTATCTCCAGGCAGGAGCCACCAGCTAAGGGCGAGAGGGCTGTCCTGAGCAGGTCGGTGTCCTCTGCGGGAAGGTACCTGCGTCCTCCCGCGGGAGGTGCCAAGCGGCGGACACCTGCGTCCTCGCGGCGCTATTCCTGAAGCTCGCGGTTGGACATTACCTTGTACTCGTCGGGCGTCAGGACCTGGGTGACGTTCTGAGTCTGGTAGAAGTAAGCGGGGGCGCCGTCGGGGCCGTTCCCGGGCCTTCCGTCCGGACCGATCATCCTGAACACCTTTACCATGACGGGCTTGACTCCGAGGACAGTGCCGTCGTCCAACGAATAGTAGCAGTATCTCTCTTGCAAGGGCTTGAATCCTACGAGTTTCCCGTTGGGTTGCTGTCCTCCTTGTGACATGGGCCTAGGGGAAGATTGGCCGCTATAAGAGGGATAGGCGGCTCTCACCGCGCCTTCAGGAGCTTCGACGCCCCGGAGCTGAACTGGGCGGCCTTCTTGGGGGCGGAGGCCAGCTCCTCGGGCAGGCCTAGCTCCAAGGCAGCGGCACGGAGGACGGCCTTGCGCTCTCCCTCCCGGATCTTGTACTCGAGCGGCAGCCGCGCCGCGAACGACGCGATCCCTTCGTCGGCGTAGGGAAACCTGACCTCGCACGACGCGGAGCAGGCCGCCTCGTCTCTAAGGAACCCCCTGTCCGCGCACGCTCTGACGTCCCCCGCCATCATCCTTTCGGCGGCAGCGGCCCCCTCCTCTCGGGCCTTGACAGCGTACTTCATGTAGCCGCCGAAGAGCTCGTCCGCGAGCTGTCCCAGGAGTATCGTCGGGGCCTTGCTACTCCTCGCGAGCTCGCTCGTCGTCGAGTAGATGCACCAGAGCGCCCTGTCCATCACGGTCGCCTCCCCCGGGGGAAGCTGCGCCTCGCCCGACCTCTTCGCGAGGGTCTCCTCGTCGAGTAGCGCCGTCTCGAGCCTGAGCCCGAGGAGGCCGGCCGCCCTCGCGGACTGCCCTTCGTCCCTCGAGCCGGAGGCGTAAGCCGAGCAGAGGACGACGTCGGCGTGCCTGGACGCCACCATCGCGAGTATCGAGCTGTCCAGGCCTCCCGAGAAGGAGACGGCGACCCGCCCCATTCCGGCGACGCGTCTTCTCACGGACTCCTCTATGAGGGACGCGAGCTCCTTGGCGGCCTCGTCGAAGGAGGGGGCGGTCCCGACTCGCCCCTGGATTGCGGCGACCTTCCTCCCCTTTCCGCCGGCGTAGACAGTCCCGGGGGGCAGCAGCGCCGCCCCAGCGCGCAGGAGGCGGTAGTCGCTCGCGATGGAGCCGGCGCCCTGCCCGCTCTCGACGACCCAGAGGCCCCTAGTCCCGAGCGCGTCCCTCGCGCCGTAGAAGCCGGACTCCCCTCTCCCCAGGAGTGAGAACTCGCCCTCCGGGGCCGTGGGGTCCTCGACGAAGCCGTGGACGAGCGGGAACCCGCCCCCCTCCAGCGAGAACGCGAGCGCCACCTCCCTCCCCGAAATTCGGCTACCCTCGAGGTCGCGGAAGCCCTCGCCCGTGCTGACGAGCAGCTCTTTGCAGTGCCTGCTCACCCTCCCGGCGGCTTCCTGCGCCAGCTTCGGCGCGCCCTCGCCCCTGAAGAGGGCGAACCCGTTTGTCCGCATCAGGCCGCCTCCTCCTTGATCCTCTGCGCGGTGACGGGGCCTATCTTGTCCACGAGCCCCAGCTTCTCAGCAGGCGCGTCCCGAATCGACTTGATGGTCTTGAACCCGAAGCTGTAGAGCGCGCGAGCCCTCACCCTCCCCACGCCGCGGAGCTTCGTGAGCTCCACCAACTCTTCCCTTACCCCCTTCTCCACCCTCTTCCTCAGGAAGCCCGCCTCCTTGATCACGTCGTACTTGCCGTAGAGCCTCGCGAGCTCGCAGAGGCAGTAGAGCAACCACTCCGCGCTGTCGACCGCCCTGTGGAGGTCGCCCGGCTCCGCCCCGAGCCTTTCGAGGATCACGTCCTCCTTCTGCTCGTCGATCCAAGAGTCGATGACCATGACGGTCCTCATGTCCTGGAGCACGTCCTCGTACTCCATGAACGATGTCCTCCGCTCGTCCGCGAGCGAGAAGGACGGCCTGTTCTTCTCGAGGAACTCGTACGCCAGATGGGAGTACTTCTCCGACCTGAGGGGGAACTTCGGCTCAAAGTCCGGGCTCCTCGCGACGAGGTAGAGGAGCCTCGCCGTGTGGTCGGGACCAGGCTCGAACCCACCCATGTTCTTCCTGAAGAGCACCCCCGTCATGGGGTCGATGTAGAGCGTCGATGTCCTCTTCCCGAAGCCGGTCGCCTGGAACGCCCTCCCCTTCTCCACCACCAGCTGCTCGGCGAAGAGGTAGCCGAGCGCCTCGTCCACGTGCCTTGCGACTGTCTCCTTTCCAGTCTGCGCTGCGAGCAGCGTCTTCGAGAAGATCGAGTCTATCTCCTCCCTCGTGATCGAGAGGCGGCTGGCGATAACCGCCAGCAGGTGGACCCGCATCCCCCTCTCGCCGCCGAGCCTCGACTCTATCGGCTCCGGGCTCGACTCGACGTAGTGGCGCATCGCCTCCTCGGGCGAGAGGCTCGGCGGCGGGACCATCACGGTCTCCCCGTAATCGTCGTACTGGGGCCTGCCCGCCCTTCCGGCCATCTGCCTGTACTCGAGGACGGAGATTGGCGCGCTCATCCCGGCCTCGCCGTCGTACCTCGAGAGGTCGGCGACCACGACCCTCCTCGCCGGGAGGTTCACTCCGGCCGCGAGGGTGGGGGTGCTTGCGAGGAGCTTCACGGCCCTCTCCCGGTAGGTGTCCTCGACTATCCTCCTGTGCTCGTGAGGCAGCCCAGCGTGGTGGAACGCGGCGCCCTTCGACACGAGGTCTGCCAGGAGCCTGCTGAGGCTCGTCTCCTCGCCCGACTCCCTGATCCTCCTCGCTGCGTCGTTGCAGGCCTGCCTCTCCGCCTCGCCGAGGTACCTCGAAGTCAGCTCCGAGGCCTTCGTCGCGAGGCTGACGGCCCGCTTCCTCGTGGAGGCGAATATCAGGGACTGCCCGCCCGCCGATATCCCCTCTATCGCGACGTCTATCGCGGCGCCATAGGTCGACCTGACCGTCTCTATCTCTCCCTGGAGGTCGCCGAACCAGACGCGGCCGTGGTCGTAGACCCCCTGGCGAAGGGGGACCGGCCTCCACGTGAGCTCCACGAGGTCCGACCGCAGCCAGCTGGCGATCTCCTCCGCGTTGCTGACCGTCGCGGAGAGCGAGAGGAGCTGCGCCTTCACCCCGCTGTGGATCACCTTCGTGAGTATCATCTCCAGGGTGGGCCCCCGGTCGCCGCTCCCCGCCAGATGCACCTCGTCCGAGATGAAGAGACCCACGTCGGGGAGCCAGGGGATCCCGTGCCTCAGGAGGGAGTCGAACTTCTCGTTCGTGAGGATGAGGAAGTCATAGTTCTTGAGGGCTTCCCCCGCCGAATCGAAGTCGCCCGTCGAGATGACGCACCTCACCCCGAACCGCTCCAGGAGGTTCCGGAACTCGGCGTACTTCTCCGAGGCGAGCGCCCGCAAGGGGCTGAGGTATACCGCCTTGCGCTTCTCCTCGACTATCCTCTTGTAGGCGGCCAGGGCGGCGATGAGAGTCTTGCCGCTCGCGGTGGGGCTCGCGATGAGGAGGTTCCTCCCCTCCAGCAGCCCGGCCTCCACCGCGGCCGCCTGGGGCGGGTAGAGGTTGACGAAACCCTGCGAGGTCAAGAAGGCGGTGAACTCCGCAGGCAGGGGAAGCTCGGTCACCTTCAACTTGCGGGTGCCACCTTCGCTTCAGCCCCTCGGGGCGCCAAGATATCGGAACGCATCGCTCTCTAGCCCTGGACTCTTCTGAAGAACCCGGGCTTCGACTCGAAGATTATCCCTTCCTTCGTTATTTTCTTGATGAGGTTGTCGACCTCGTCCTCGTTCGCGAACTTGTTAGTTCTCATCAGCTCCTGCCTGAAGACCTTCGCCTCGATGGGCTTCCTGTCCGGTCCCTCGAGCGCCCGGAGCGTGTCCATCACCGTCGCCAGCTTGCCCCTCTCGCCGGCGGGCTGGCCGAGCAGTATCCCAAAGTCTCCCTTGGTCTTGGTCTCCGTGTCGGTGAGGACGTCCTCGACCATCTTGTTCATCAGCGACACCGCGGTGAGGGCGTCGTCTTCCGTGACCTGCTCCCTGAGCATGAGCCTGGCCTTGGCGCTCGCCAGGCGTATCAGGGACTCTAGCGTCCTCGGGGTCGCGCCTATCTGGCCCTCGGTGGCGCTCCTCCTGAGCTGGAGGTAATACTCCTTGATCCTGTTCTCCGCCTCCATGGTGAGCACCGGGGAGTAGTTCTTGGCGAACGCGATGTACTTCTTGAGCAGCTCGAACTGGATTGGGGGCGAGTCGACGTACGCCCTCTTCCTGTGGACGTCGAGGATGTGCGTGGCCAGCTTCTCGTCCTGCCCGGGGATTGGCGTGTCCCTGAGGACGAAGATCAGGTCGAACCTCGTAAGCAACGGGATGGGCAGCGTGATGTTGTCTATGAGGTTCTGGTACGGGTTGTACTTGCCCAGTATCGGGTTCGTGGCGGCGAGGATTGCCGTCCTCGCGTTGAGCGTCGCGTAAATCCCGCCCTTGGCGATGGTGACGGTCTGCTGCTCCATCTGCTCGTGGAGGGCGCTCCTGTCCTCGGGCTTCATCTTGTCGAACTCGTCGATGCAGGCGATGCCCTGGTCAGCGAGGACCACCACCCCCGCCTCAAGCATGAGCGTGTTCTTCTCGCGTATCACCGCCGCGGACAGCCCGGCCGCGGTCGAGCCCCTGCCCGACGCGAACATGCCCCTGGGCGCCACCTGGGCGGCGAACTTCAGCATCTCGGACTTGGCGACTCCGGGGTCGCCAACGAGGAAGACGTTGATGTCTCCCCTGAGCTTCGTCCCGTCGGGGAGGACGGTCTGAGGCCCGCCTACGAGCAGGAGGAGTATCGCCTCCTTCACGGCCTCGTGCCCGAGTATCCCCGGCGCCATTGACTTGATCAGCTTCTGGTACGCGTCCGGCCCCGAGGCGATGCTCTTGATTATCGCCTCGTCCTCCTTTGTGATGTGGATCTGGCTCGGCTCCTTCCCCACCACCTCGATGTAGTTGGCGTCGATTTTCGAGCGGAATGACCTGCTCCGGGGGATCCCGAACGAAAAGTCGGGCTCGGCGCGGACTATGCCGGTCATGATGGCCCTGTCGCCCGGCCTCGCCGTGTTCACGATGTCCCCCTCCACGTCGATGTCGAAGAACCGCGGGAGCTGGCCAGGCGGGAGCTCCTCAGGAAGCTCCTGGACCCTGAGAATCTGGCTGTCGATGAAGGTGCTGTCCTTCTGGTCGAGCTCGAAGTTCCTCGTCTCGTTGCACCCCTCGCACTTCGCAGGCTTCTTGATGCTAGGGCCCTCCTGGATGACCCGCGTGGTGTGCCCGTCTGGGCAGACGAAGGCCGCGTCCACGAGGAGGGGCCGAAGCTCGGACGTCCTCACCAGCATCCCTGCGAAGGCTATCATCTTGTCGAGGTGGGAGGTGTCGACCTTCCTGAGGTTGACCCTGTCAGTTACCCCGCGGAGCCTGATCGTGAGGCCCTTCCTGATCTCTCCGGCATAGCTCGGGTTCTCGGTGCTCAGCACCTCGAAGGCGGCCGACTTGCACTCCTTCAGCGCCTTGTCCGGATCCTTGAGCAGGCTCTCCGCCAGGTCCGTGTTGTAGTGGATCAGGTCCTCGTAGTCCACTATCACCGACTTGCGTCCCGACGCGGCCATCTGCGCCAGTATCACCTGGTACTTGCGCTCCCCGTCCTTGTCCTCGAACCCTCTCAGGAACTCCTCGAAGAGCTCCGAGAGCCCCCTGGTCAATACGGCCAACGCTGACCACTATCTCCTCGCTACTGCTCCCCCAGGAGCGCGCTCTTCCAAGCAGCGGAGATGGAGCTGCTCATCGAGAAGAACGCCTTCTCCTCGGGCGTTATCCTGTCAGCTATGGTCTTGACGCTCGCCGAGGAGCTCATCGACAGCAGCTTGCTCAGCCGCCTCCCGATGAGGTCATAGCTGGTCGTCCTCAGCTTCTCATAGTCCTCGCGCCTATACTTCCCCCTCTCCACGCCCACCTTCACGGCCGCGAGACGCCTGCGCATCCGGATGTAGAAGTTCGGCTCGAGCGGCGAGAGCTGGGGAGAGGCGAGGATCTTCTCCCGCGTGAGCGCCTTGAATATCTCCACTTCGAATGCCTCCTCCTGGACCTCCGCGAGCCCCAGCTCAACCAGCTCCTCGGCGACCCAGCGGGGTAGCTCGACCCTCTCTCCCTCGTTCGCCTTCTTGAGCAGCATGTCGCCGACCTCGATCTCGTCCGTCGAGGTCTTCATCGTCGCCCTCACCGGCGCGAGAAGGAACTCCCTCTCCCTCTGCTCGAATATCTTCGCTACGTCGGTGCCTGGGTCCGCCAAGATAAAATCAACAACTCCTTTCCTGTGTTATGGGGACTGCGAAACAATTAGCCCCGCATAATTAAGTCTATGCGCGGTCTCTAGAGGTCCGTGAGGTGTCCGATGCCTCTCTTGAGAGCCCCGCGATAGGCCAGCCAGCCCGCCGCGTTGTCCTCGAAGGCCAGGCCCACGCACTTGAAGAACGTGACCTCCG
>JAPCJO010000014.1 GCA_027886905.1 Nitrososphaerota archaeon | reverse complement strand
GAGAAGAGCGGGCTCTCCCTGGAGGGCTACTTCGACCAGGCCTTCTTCAAGGCGGGCCACCCGGAGTTCGAGGTCAGCTACTCCTGGGACGAGGTCGCGCACACTGCGGAGGTGGCGGTCAGGCAGACCCAGCAAACCGACGAGATGACACCGGTCTTCTCATTGCCGTGCGAGATCGCCTTCTACGTCCCCGGTGCCGCGGGGGCCGCCAAGAACGGCGGGAGGCAGGTCAAGCGCGTCCGCCTCGGGTCGAAGGAGGAGAGGTTCCACTTCGAGCTGCCCTGGAAGCCCAGCATAGTGGAGTTCGACCCGGAGGAGCGCCTCCTGAAGAAGGTGAAGTTCGAGAAGCCCGTCTCGATGCTGATCAGCCAGCTCGACGTCAGCGTCGACGCCTCGAGCAGGAGGAGGGCGGCGGAGGGGCTCTCCGCGTTCACCGGAGCTCCAGAGGTCGTCCAGGCGCTCGCGAGGGCCGTCAGGAGGGACGACCAGCATTTCTCGGTGAGGTCGGAGGCCGCAAAGTCGCTGGGCAAGATAGGGACCAAGGACGCCCTCGAGGCCCTACTCGGGGTCGCGAGCCTGAGCAACAGGAGGGTCAGGCGAGCGGTCTTGGCTGCGCTCGGCGAGTTCAAGGACGAGCAGGTGGCGAAACCGCTCCTCGCCGCGCTCCGTGGGGACGAGAGCCCGTACGTCCAGTGCCAGGCGGCCGTGTCTTACGGGAAGGCTAGGCTGCCAGACGCGTTCGAGGTCATCACCTCGGCTGTGGGGACGCCGTCGCCGGAGAGCGCTGTCACCGAGGCCTGCCTCGAGGCCCTGGGCTATGTCAAAGACTCTAGGACGAGGGAGTTCCTCAGGAGGCACCTCCCATACGGGATGCCCACGAGGGTCCGCGTCGGCGCGTTGAAGGGCCTGTCCAAGCTCGGCTGGCTCGAGGAGGTCGACGTTGCCACGCTGAAGGACCTGCTCCTCGAGGACAAGGAGTACACGATAAGGACGCAGGTCCTGGAGGTGGCGTCCGAGCTACTCGACAGGAGGCTGCTCCCGGCCACGAAGGAAGCCTCCGAGAAGGACGTCGACCCGCGCGCGCGGAGGAGGGCGATGGAGGTGGCGCTGAGGCTAGAGGACGCGACGTCGGTCGAGAGGGCCCTTAGCGACGTGAAGGACGACCTGGAGAGGGTCAGGGCCGAGAGCAGGGAGCTCAAGGAGAGGCTCTCAAGCATGAAGCTCTCGTAGAGCGCTCGTTCACCCGAGGCGGGGAAGCAAGTCCTCGAGCTCGGAAATGGACCCAAGGGCATAGTCCGCGCCCAGCTTGCGCAGCGCCTCCGCTCCGTACCTGACCGACGCGACGGAGGCGATCGGTATCCCGGCGCCCCTCGCGGCGATGATGTCGATCGGGCTGTCGCCGACGTAGAGCACCTCGCCCTTTCCCAGGCCGAGGGTCGTCAGCGCCGTCGCTATCCCGTCTGGGCGGGGCTTCATGGCCGGGACGTCGTCCCTCGTGAAGGTCGTCTGGAAGTACTTCTTGAAGCCGAGCGCCTCCATCGCGTACGTCGTCGCCGCCCTCCCGCTGTTGGTGAGGAGGGCGAGCGTGATCGGCGCTTTCCCTTCGCCGCTGAGCCTTGAGAGTATGGCCTCCGCCCCGGGGAGGAGCTGCGAGTGCCTGATCCACTCCACCTCCAGCGCGTCGAGGGCCCTGAAAGTCCGCTTCCTGACGTGCGCGTACTCCCCCTTCACGAGTCCCTGGTCGATCTGAGACTTTGCGAGGTCCAGCATCTCCTGCACGTAGAGCCCTTTGATGCTGGCGTCGGTGAAATCGAGCTTGAATCCGCCCTGGGTGAGCTCCTTCGCTATCTCCCTCCTGAACGCCGCGCCGTCGACGTGGAGAGAGATGAGCGTCCCGTCAAGGTCGAAGATTATCCCCCTCAGCAAGGCGTATCGGATTCCGACCGGGTCGGTAGGTAAGCTTTCCTCAGATCTTGCCCTTCGAGAAGAGGACGAGGATGGCCAGGCCTGCGAGGCCGAGGGCGATCGCAAGGATGGCCAGAGGCTGCGAGACGTCCGACTGGGCGCTGAGCGCGGAGATCAACTGTAGCGATGGCATGAGCCGACTGCTCTGCGAGTAGGGTTTGGGCGACTTAAATATTTGCGGTCAATCGTCGGCCCATGGCGCGCGTTTCGGTGCTCGGCGGGGTCGGCGAGATAGGCGGGAACAAGATACTCGTCGAGGACAAGGACGCGCGCGTCATGCTGGACTTTGGGATGTCGATAGCCCAGCGCGCCAGGTTCTTCTCCGACCCCTACGTCTCGCCCAGGCGCGCCGAAAGCCTCCTGAGCCTGGGGATAATCCCGAGCATCGACGGCGTGTACAGCTGGGACACGTCGGAAACGAAGCTCGACGCGATCTTCCTGAGCCACGCCCACCTCGACCACTACGGCTACCTCTCGATGGTGCACAGGGACGTCCCCGTCCACTGCGGGGAGACGACGGAGAGGCTCATGGCCGCAATCACCGAGACGAAGCGCGCGTCGTTCGAGACCGACTACCGAGGCCTCGGCTACAAGACGTTCAGGACGGGCGCATCCGTGAAGGTCGGGAGCATCACGCTGCGCCCGACCCACGTCGACCACAGCATCCCGGGGGCGTACGGGCTCGTGGTGGAGACGTCGACCGGCTCGTTCGTCTACACCGGCGACCTGAGGGCGCACGGGAGGGCTTCTCACCTCACGCAGGACTTTGCGAAGGCGGCGTCTGGGAGCGACGCGAGCCTCCTTCTCACAGAGGCGACCAACATGGTTGGAGGCTCCGTCTCGAGCGAGGAGGAGGTGGCGCGCAAGCTGGAGGTTGTGATCCGGGAAGCGAGGGGCTTGGTGATGGCGAGCTTCTCGGGGATGGACACGGACAGGCTCACCTCGTTCCACAGGGCGGCGGAGGCCGCGGACCGCAAGCTGGCAATATCCATGCGCCAGGCCCACCTCATCTCCACGCTGGATGGCGACGGGCACATCGACGGCCTCCCAAAGCTGGCGAAGGGCAACGTCGTGATCTACAGGCGGAACAAGAAGAGGTACGAAAAGTGGGAGGAGGAGATCTCCGGGAAGGCAGAGGTCATCACTTCGGAGGACCTGACCGCTGCTCCAAAGCGCTACGTCGTCGCGACGACCCTCTCCGACATGGAGGGGATGGTGGGGGTCAAGCCGAGTGCCGGGAGCGTCTACATACTCTCGTCTTCCGAACCCTACAACGAGGAGATGGAGCTCGACATGCAGAGGCTGATCGAGTGGCTAGACTTCTACGGGATGCCGCTCTACCACATCCACGTCTCCGGGCACATAATGCCGCAGCAGCTCCGGAGCCTCGTCAGCGGGATAGGCGCGAAGCGGGTGGCGCCCATCCATACCGAGCACCCCGAGCTCTTCCTGAAGTTCGCGCTGGAGAGGCCAGACGTCGGCATCCTGCCCGTCAGGAACGAGTGGATTGAAATTTAGCGGACGGGCACAGCAAGGTAGAAATAACGAACGAGGCGCGGTTGCTGAAGGAAAAATGGCGAACGACTCTTGCTGCTTGAAGAATACAAAGATCTAGCGGACTACTGCGTCGCGGAGGCGCGGAGGCTCGGCGCCGAGTACGCGGAGGCGAGGGTCCACGGCGGGAAGGGGACGGGATTCCTGCTGAAGAATGGCGAGCCCCAGCCCTCGATGATAGACGACAGCTTCGGCATCGCCGCGCGGGTGATAGTGGGCGGGGCGATGGGCTTCGGCGCGACCAACCTCCTCTCGAGGCAGAAAGTGAAGGACCTCACGGTGACGACGGTCAAGATGGCGAAGTCGTCCGCTCCTCTCGTGAAGGAGCGGATCACGATGGGCGACTCGAAGACGGCGACGCGGAAGCTGAGAGTCGCCGAGAAGGAGCCCGTGGAGGGAGCAGACCCCAATTGGCTAAAGTCGCTCCTGCTGGAAATCGACAGGAGCGTGGTCAAGCTCGAAGCGGAGGCGGGCGGCGTCAGGATCCCGAACAGGATAATGGTCGCCTCGGCAGGAGTAGAGGAGAAGTACGTCGTGACCAGCGACGGCTCGAAGGTCGAGAGCAGGGTGCCGCGTTTCCACTACTTCGGGATACTCACAGCGCTGAAGGGAGGGGAAGCGGCGCAAAGGATGATCCAGCAGGGGGAGACCGGAGGCCTCGAGATAGTCAAGAGGATACGCCTCCTCGAGCTCGTCCAGGAGGAGGCGCAGACCTTGGTGGAGGTCCTCGGAGAAGCCGAGAAGTCCCCCACTGGGATAATGGACGTCGTCCTCTCGCCTGAGCTGTCCGGGATCGCCGCCCACGAGTCGGTCGGCCACCCCCAGGAGGCCGACAGGATCCTCGGAAGGGAGGGGGCCCAGGCGGGCGAGTCCTACCTTTCGAAGGACAGCCTCGGGATGAAGGTCGGAAGCGAGGAGGCGTACGTCAGCGATGACCCCACGCTCGCCCACTCGAACGGCTACTGCCCCGTCGACGACGAGGGGGTCGTGTCCAAAAAGAGGCAGCTCCTAGTGGGTGGGAAGATAACGGAGTTCCTCCAGAACCGGAGCACATCCTCGCTCCTGGGCGTCAAGAACAACGGCTCATCGCGCTCGGCGGGGTTCGACAGGGAGCCGATAATCAGGATGTCCAACACCTTCGTCGAGCCGGGGGACTACGCGACGACGGAGGAGCTCATCAAGGAGGTGAGGGACGGGATCTACCTGAAGTCGTTCACCGAGTGGAACATCGACGACAAGCGCCTGAACCAGAGATACACGGGCCTGGAGGCGTACCGAATCAAGGACGGGGAGACGACCGCCCTCGTGAGGGCGCCCGTCTTGGAGATAACCACGCCGGCCCTCTGGGGGAGCGTGAAGGGACGGAGCAAGCGGCTCGAGTTCGAGGCGGCGAACTGTGGGAAGGGCGACCCCATGCAGGGGATCCCCGTCTGGACAGGCGGGCCGGACACCCTCCTCGCGGGCGTCAGGATAGTCGGGGGGAGCTAGATCAGGCATGGCAACGATGATGGGACCCGACGAGTCGAACAAGTTCGGGGTCGGCGTCGCGAAGAGGCTCGGCGCCGACGAGGCTATACTGATGACGGGGATCTCCAACGAGCGGATGGCGCGGTTCGCGAACAGCTCGGTGACGGTCACGAAGAACGTCAAGGAGAGCGGGCAGGTGGTGTACCTCGCGAAGGGCGGGAGGAGGATAATCGGGAGCTCCTCGAACCCCGAGAGGGCTAGCCTCGAGCGCTTCATAGAGCTGCTCTACAAGAGCATGATGAGCCTGCCGAAGGACGAGGGGTACGTCCCGCTGCCGAAGACAGGTCATACGTATAGGCCGAAGCCGAGCCACGACAAGAAGCTCGAGAGCGCGGAGGGGCTTCTTGCGGACTTTGTGGAGGAGGCCATCGGGGCCGCCGAGTCCGCGGGCGCGAGGAGGACGGCGGGTAGCCTCGAGGCCGGCGTCATTTCGCACCACATGATGTCCTCGACCGGGACATTCGGGAGCGACACCAGCGCCAGCATACTCCTGAACATCAGGGCGTTCACGGACAAGGACGCTAGCGGGCACGGCCTCTCCTGCTCCTCGACCGTCCGCGGCTTCCACCCCGCGGTCGCCGGAGAGAGGGCGGGCGCACACTCGAAGATGATGCGGAACGCGAGGCAGCTCGACGGGGAGGGGAAGACGTACTCGGTCCTGATGAGCCCGACAGTGGCCTCGAACCTGCTCGGGATGGTAGGGGAGTTCGCCTCGGCGTTCTCCGTTGAGGCCGGGACGTCGTACCTGGTCGACAAGATGGGGAAGAGGGTGGCCTCGGAGGCCTTCGAGCTCACCGACGTCGGGAAGGGGGACGGATGCCTTTCGGCCCGGACCTTCGACGACGAGGGGCAGCCGACGCAGCGGACGAAGGTGGTCGAGAGCGGGGTCCTCAAGAGTTATCTGCACAACCTGTCCACGGCGAAGAGGTTCAAGGCCAAGAGCACGGGGAACGCCGGGCTCATCGAGCCCGGGCCGTGGAACATGGAGATAGGGGCCGGCGACTCCACCTACGAGGAGATGGTCAAGGAGATCAAGCACGGCCTCGTCCTGACGAGCAACTGGTACACGCGGTTCAAGAACTACAGGACGGGCGAGTTCTCGACCGTCCCTCGCGACGGGATCTACCTCGTCGAGTCCGGCGAGGTGAAGGCCCCGATAAAGGGCATCCGGGTCAGCGACAGCGTCGAGAGGATGACGTCGTCCATACGCCTCCTATCGAAGGAGAGGGAGTGGGTGCAGTGGTGGGAGGTCGACACCCCGACCCTCTGCCCGTGGGTGCTGGTGGACGGAGCCACGGTCACCAAGGCGTATGGGGAGAGCCCGCCGCAGGGCAGCTAGGAGCCGCGTGGACACGACCGCGAGCAAGAAGCAACTGAAGGGCCTCTGGCCTTCCATCGAGCGCGAGTTCTCGAGGCAGAGTTCGAGGCTGAAGGTCGTGAGGAAGATGCTCGAGTACGGGATAAGGGTCTCCGAGGAAGGAAGGCTCTTCGTCGGCGGCCTCGAGGTGGACTACTCCGCTCTCGCGAGGGACGCTGGGACGGACAGGCGCGTAGTGAAGCAGACCGCCACAAAGATAACCGAGGACAAGTTCCTCTTCTCCATCTTCTCGGGGGTGACCCCAGTCGGGGCCAGCCTCCTCCACGTAGTCTCCAGCATAGGCTGCTCGGCGATAATCATCGAGGCAGACCCAAGGGCGGCGGGCGTCATCTCCAAGGTGACAGGGGTCCTCGCGAGGAACGGGATCGTGGTGAGGCAGGCCCTCGCTGACGACCCGGACATGGTGCGGGACGC
Source organism: Nitrososphaerota archaeon (assembly GCA_027886905.1). Classification (GTDB taxonomy): domain Archaea; phylum Thermoproteota; class Nitrososphaeria; order Nitrososphaerales; family Gagatemarchaeaceae; genus Gagatemarchaeum. Next base: position 29,159 of record JAPCJO010000014.1, on the reverse strand, counting down.
GAACCTGACCCTGATAGTCGAGGGGCCGGTGGGCGGGAGCGTCATCGCGGAGCTGGAGGGGCTCGAGATGGTCCGCGGGATAACAGTGAGGAAGTGATTCGGGCTACTTCTCGAGCATCCTCGAGAAGGTCCAAGCGACCGTGTTCAGTATCTCCGTCATCCTCTCTTTCTCCCGGTAGTTCTCGATCACTAGGGCGGTAATCTTCCCGTTCTTCTCGGAGACCGTGAATTTCAGCTCCTCCCCCTTCTTGAGGCGGCCCTTCGCGACCGAGTCCTCGTCGGTCGACTTCATCCCCGAGAGTATCTTCCCGAGGAGGAACGACTTGAAGGGCGGCGTGTCCGCTTTGAGGGCCACCTCTGCGACGGGCTCGATCTTCAGCCTCTGCCTCGTCAGCTGCGCGACAGCGATGGTCTCGCCGCCTCTGTCCTTCTTCAGCTCTCGGATCTCTGGGATGGGCTCGCCCGTCAGCTCGTTCGCGTCGCCCACCGGTGGCCGCGGCCCGGCCGGAGCCAGCGCCGCCGCGGGCTTGAAGCTGGAGGCCCGGAGGACCGAGTCTATCACGGCGAGCGCCTCCTTCAGCCTGTCGATCTCCTCCTGGAGCTCGCCTATCCTCGTCTCCATCCAGAGCTTAAGGTCGGCGTTGCGCCTTAGCTCGTCCTCGCTCGTCGCCATTCCGTCGTCCCGGCTCGGAGGCGGCCTTAAAAATTTAGCAGCGGGCGGGCGCGTCTCCTCGTCGGTCGGGACGACTCAAGCATTTATCCCGGCGAGAATGGACGAGGGCTGTGACTGCCAGCGCGCGACTGGGCCAGGTGCAGGTCGGCGACGGGTTTCCCGTCCGGATCATGGCGGCGATCAACTTGAGCCCCGAGTCCTTCTACAAGGGGTCGGTCGCGGACAACGCGAAGGAGGTGGAGGCGCGCGTCAGGACGGCCGTGGTGGAGGGCGCCGAGCTGATCGACATAGGCGGAGCGTCGACGGCTCCGTACCTGAAGGTGGGAGTCCCGGAGGAGGTCGAGAAGTCGCGCGTGATCGCGGGGCTGCGCTCCGCTCTGCAGGGGGTCGGGGGACGAAAAGTTGCCATCTCGGTCGACACGGTACGCGCCTCCGTAGCCGACGCCGCACTCAGGGTCGGGGCGTCCGTGGTCAACGACGTCTCCGGGTTGCAGGCCGACCCTAGGATGTCCAGGGTCGTGAGAGAGAGGGGGGCGTCGCTCCTTGCCATGGCACACTCCGCCGGGAGCTCCAGGGCGCGCCCGATCGCCCTCGTCAGCCGGGCGCTGAGGCGGACGCTCGGGTCGGCCGAGAGGGCGGGGATAGACGAACGGCTCATCGTCCTCGACCCTGGGATAGGCTTCTTCAGGAACGACCCCGGGACGGCGACATCTTCCCAGCAGACGCTTATGCCCTGGTACGAATGGGACTGCGAGGTCATCGCCAACCTCCAGAGGCTAAGGCCGCTGGGGAGGCCTCTCGGCGTGGGGCTTTCGCGCAAGTCGTTCTTGGGGAAGATCCTCTCACTGGAGTCCCCCGAGGATAGGCTCTCGGGCTCGCTCGCCGTGACGGCGATCGCGGTGTCCAACGGTGTCCAGCTTGTGAGGACCCACGACGTCCGGGAGACTCTGCAGGCGGTCAGGGCTGCCGAGGCGGTAAGGGCAAGAGGCCCGAGAGCACGTCTGGCCTCCTGACTACCCCTTTGCGCGTTTGCAACCCGTCGAGCAGCTCGGCCACGCTCTTCCCGAGTACGGGGTGGACGAGGCTCGGCCTGACCTCCTCAAGCGGCACCAGCACGAAAGCCCTCTCCGCGATTCCCGGGTGGGGCAGCTGAAGCGAAGGTCCGGAGATCACCACCTCCCCGTAGAACAGGATGTCCATGTCGATCACCCGAGGGGCGTTCCTGGCCGCGCGGGGGTCCCTCCCCAACTCCGCCTCCGTCTCCTTCAGCCACCTCAGCAGCGCGTGGGGGTCGAGGTCGGTCTCGACCACGACGACGCAGTTGAGGAACCACCCTTGGTCTTCGCGATACATGGGCTCCGTCTCGTAGACCGAAGACGCCGCTACTAGCCTAGTCCGGGCCCCGATCGCCATGATCGCACGCCGCAGGTTTCCCTCCCTGTCTCCCAAGTTGGAGCCGAGCGCTATGACGCACTCTACCGAGGCCTAGGCCCCCTGCCCCTCTCGATCTCGATGCCGATGGAGGGCTCGGCCGAATACTTCTCCTTTCGCACCCTGACGACCACCCGCTCGACCTCGAACCTTTCCATGGCGAGCGCCGCGACCCCCTCAGCGAGGCTCTCGAGCAGGACGAACTCGCCTGCGGAGACGAACTGTGAGAGCAGGCGCTTCGCCTCCCGATAGTCGACCGTGTCCTCTATGTCCTTGGTCGCAGCCGCGCGGCGGAGGTCTAGGGCGAGGGTCACGTCGAGCAAGACCTTCTGGGGCTGGCGCCTCTCCTCGTCGGTGACGCCCACCCGACAGTCAAGCCGCAGGTTCTCGATGAAGACGATGTCCATTACGGGAGAGCGAGTAACAGCAGAGCTTGCCGAATGATAAGTCTTGGCTTCCTGACTCGCGACGCCGCCGACCCTATGCGAGGGTCGGGGTGACGTATGTCTCCATGACAGAGTCGAGGACCGTGTTCTGGACGCTCGATGAAATCGCCGCCGCCTCTAGAGACGCGCTCTCGTCCCCGGCAGTCGCGTTCTTCTGGAGGACGCCTCTCCACACCGCGGCGTGCCTCACGTCCGCAACCTCGTGCTCCCTGAAGTAGACAGTCCCGTCCTCGTCGCCCCGCATGCCGTAGAAAGCCTTCAGACCGTCGAGCTTAGTCTTGCTTATCTTGGGCTGCTCGCTCTCGATAGCGTACATCGCCGCCGCGCCCTGGCACAGCGACTCCTCCGTGACTGACCTCAGCCTCGACAGCGCCGCCCTCGTCTTGGGCGTCCCGTTGTAGGCCATCAGCGCCTTCTTCGACACCCCGAGGGCTGCCGCGAACTTCGCCCAGAGCTCGACGTGCTCCGCCTCCTCCTCCATGATGCCCGAGACGACCGTCTTCGTGGGGGCGTCCTTCACGAACGCCCCGATGCTCTCCACGAGCTCGGGGACGGCCCGTACGAGCTGGAAATACTCCTGCGAGTACCCGGCCAAGTGCTCACGGGTGAGCTTCCCGTCGGACCACATCTTGTAGAACGAATGCTTCAGTAGGCTGTTCTCCTCAATCTCTGCGTCAAGGTTCCTGACGAGATGACTCATGCGAGACTCGACCAAGGCAGAATCTAGATAAAGTTTTGTGAGGCGGGTCTGCGCTCAACGGACCAGCTTGGCGATTGCCTGGGCCATGGCCTTGGTCCCGGAGCGCCCGCCCAGGTCGTAGGTGACGTTTCTCTTGGAGGAGACGACCTTCATGGTCGCGTCGAAGACCGCCTTCCCGGCCCGCTTCTCCCCGATGTACTCCAGCATCCACGCCGCGGAGAGTATCGTGGCGGTCGGGTTGACCTTGTCCTTTCCGGCGTACTTGGGAGTGCTGCCGTGGGCGGGCTCGAACATCGCGTAGTCGTCGCCGAAGTTCGCAGAGTAGATCATACCGATGCTCCCGACCAGTCCGGAGGCCTCCTCTGAGAGGATGTCCATGAAGAGGTTGGTCCCGACGATGACGTTGTGGTCGAAGCGCTGCGGGTTCTTCACGAGCTGCTGGGAGAAGTTGTCCACGAAGAGCTCCTCGAGCTCGATCCCCGGGTAGTCCTTCGCGTTCTGCCGGGCCGCGTCCAAGAACAGGCCGTCGGTGAGCTTCAGGATGTTCGCCTTGCAGATGACCACGAGCTTCTTCCATCGGCGCTTCCTCGCCTCCTCGAGGGCGAACCTGGTCACCTTCGTCGACTTGTTCCTCGTAATCAGCCTAATCGCGACGGCGACGTCGTCGCTGAGCTTGTACTCGATGCCCGAGTAGAGCCCCTCGGTCCCCTCGCGCACCATCAGGAAGTCCACCGCCCCGAGAGGCCCGACTTGGTTGGGGAAGGTCTTGACCGGCCTCACGTTGGCGTAGAGGTCGAACCGCTGACGTATGCTCACAGCCACGCTCCTCGGAGTCCCCGGCCCGGTGAGCGTGGTCGTGGGGCCCTTGAAGCAGCAGTCCGCGTCTTCGAGGGCGCTCCAGGTCTCCTCGGGGATCATGCTAGGGCCTCCGTGCTTCTCCCACCACTCGGCTCCCGCGTCGCAGGTCACGAACTCGGCCTTGGCGCCGCTCGCCTTCAGGACGAGGAGCATCGCGTCGACGAGCTCGGGGCCCGTGCCGTCGCCCTTGATCAGCGCGACCGTCTTCAAGGTCTGCTCGTTCCCCCGCTCTGGACCGGATTTAACGGTTAGCAGTGGGAAGCCCAGACGCATTAGCCCGAGGTAAAGCGAGCACCCAGGGGGGCGTATATAGTCAACAGGCATACCGCGTTGATGCCCACGGCGCTGCACTTTCGCCTTTATCCGTCGAAGAAGCAGGAAGCCAGGCTTTCGAGGACGCTTACCGTCTGCAGGCACCTGTGGAACGACGCCCTCGCCCATAGAAGACAGAGATGGCAAGTTGAAGGCAAGTCAACGTCGTACAACTACCAGCAGGCGGTCCTCACGGGCGAGCGCCACGTCAATAAGGAGCTCCTAGGGGTGTACTCCCAGGTAGCCCAGGACGTCCTACATCGTCTCGACTTGGCCTTCAAAGCGTTCTTCAAGCATCAGTCAAGATATCCAAGATTCAAGAAGCCCACCCAATCCGGGTCTTTCACTTACCCGCAGGCCTACAACAGGTCGGTCAAGCCAAACGTCCCGAAAAGGAGGCTGTACCTCTCAAAGATAGGCAACGTCACGGCCATTTTCCACCGGCCCATCCCGAAGGACTCCCGCTTGAAGACCTGCACTGTGGTGAGGACGCCCGACGGCAGATGGTACGCCTCGCTAGTCTTCGAGGAGATCGTGCCACTGCAGAATCTCGGTTCGGCGATATCGTCTCAGCAGCCGAAGACGCCGATAGGCGTCGACCTCGGCCTCCTTTCACTGATAGCGACTTCCAACGGTCAGACAGTCGAACACCCGCGGTTCCTGAGAAAGGCGGAGGAGCGTCTGAAGCATCTCCAGAGGAACCTGTCTCACAGGAATTGCGGCTCCAAGAATCGCTTGAAGGCTCGGCGTCGAGTCGCGTCACAGCACTCGAAGGTCAGGCGCCAACGCCTTGACTTCAATCACAAAATTTCTACCAATCTGATAAGGAAACATGATTTCATCGCCTTCGAGGACCTTAGGATAAAGAACATGGTCAAGAACCACAGGCTTGCGATGTCAATCCACGACGCGGGGTGGGGGCAGCTAGTGAGGCTCACAGAGTACAAGGCGCTCAAGGCAGGTTCGAGGGTCGTGCGGGTCCCCGCCGCGTATTCTACTCAAGAATGCTACAACTGTGAGGCATTCAACAAGATTGACCTCGGCGTCAGAGAGTTTCTCTGCATCGGATGCGGCCGTCATCTAAATCGCGACCACAACGCCGCAAACGTCGTGCTGAAGCGCGGTCTGGCCATCGCTTGCCTAACCGCAATAAATGTAGGGCAGGACTTGTCCGAATTCAAGCCTGTGGAGACCAGACCTATGCTCCTCCAGACAACTGGAGAGGCAAGCCAGGTCGAGGAAACAGGAACTACACGCCCGCATGGGCTGAAAGCCCACGACCTTGAGTTGTGGGAGGATGTCACCGGTTGGCCGGGCCCGTCTGCCAGTCCTCGACCAGGACGCTGAACCTTGTCTGCGGAGGGAAGCCTTCCAGGGCGTGCTTCTCGACGGAGGTGACCCGCGCGCCCGGGGGGCCGACCCGTGCCCACTCGAGCAGGCCGGCCACCTGGGCGGCCTCTCCCTGGACCAGGGCCTCCACCGACCCGTCGCCCCTGTTTCTTACCCATCCTTTGACGCCGTAGCTGAGCGCCATGTCGCGCATCGAAGCGCGGAAGCCGACCCCCTGCACCACGCCAGATACCAGCACCTTGTAGGTCACACTCGCCAAGCTAGCCTGCGCCTCCCGCGGTGGACTGCACGATCGCGACGACGCCTTCCCTGATGAAGGCTACCCCGATCGCGGCTATCAGCAACCCCACGACCCTCGTGAAGACCTGCGTCCCATTGCTGCCGAGCGCCCTCTGCACCCAAGACGCCCTCTCGAGGATGACGAAGGCGAGGAGCGAGTTGAGAAGGATCACCAGGTAGATCTCGAGCAGTCCGTAGGGCGGGTTCGCTTCGATCATGACGGTAGAGATGGCCCCTGGCCCGGCGAGGAGGGGCGTCGCGAGCGGGAACGCCGCTATCTCCGTGGCGGCGATGGTCCTGGTCTGCGAGATCCTGCCTCTGAGCATGTCGACCGCTATTATGAAGAGGATGATGCCCCCGGCGATCTTGAAGTCGTATATGGTGATCCCGAGGAGCTGAAAGATGAGCGGGCCGACAGAGGCGAAGACGAGGAGGATCACCGTGGAGATGATCACGGCGTCACGAACGATCGTCCCGCGCTGATCCTTGTAGTCCTGGGTGAGCGCGAGAAAGAGCGGGACGGTGCCGATGACATCGTAGACCGAGAAGATAAGGACGAAAGACGACCCGAACGACGAGAGGTTGAACGCGAAGAAGGAGCTGAGGTCGAAGGCCATGCGGCTACGCTGCGGATGCCCCCGCGGGTATAAAGAATTGCGAACGTGACGCCGTCAAACTCCGCGGCGCATCGTTGAAATACGAACCAGACTCCCGTCCGCGCGTGACGCGCCTCGAGAAGGCAATCGCCTGGCTCGTGTATGCCTCGGTCGTGCTCGGGGTGCTCTTCCTGTACGTCCTTCACGGGACCGGGGGCATCCCGAGCTTCCTGTTCCCTTCGATATTGGTCGGCGAGATCATCTGGATCGTCTGCGCCGTGGCCATCTCGCGCGGGGCGAAGTGGGCGCCCTACATGGCGGTGGTGCTCGCCGTGATAACGCTCGCTGTCTCGCTCCCCCAGCCCACGCACTACAGCTTCGCGGAGACCGGCCAGGTCGTGGCCTTCCTCATCTTCACGGGGGGCGCCGTCCTGCAGTTCGCCCTGATCGGGGCGGTGGCCCTCTTCGTGTTCAGGTCGAGGAGAGGCTAGTTCTTCTCGGCGTACGCCGGCTCCTCGCCCTTCACGATGAAGATCACAGAATTGCCTATGTAGACAGCGTGGTCGGCGATCCTCTCGAGGTAGCGTAGGATTAGGGTCTCGGAGAGCGCGCAGCGCAGGTCGACGTGCCTCGACTTCATGAGCTTCTTGATGTAGTCGCGGTAGGCGTTGTCAACGTAGTCGTCCATGGCGGTGATCTTCTTCGCAAGTTCGACGTCCTGTTTGGCGAAGGCCTCGACGCTCAGCTTGATCATCTCCTTTGTCTTCTCCGCGGTCGGCTCGACCAAGGTGTGCTCGCACTTCGTGAGGTCTCCGAAGGTCTCAAGGACCTCTACGATGTCATGGGCGTATCTCCCATATCTGTAGAATCCATAGGAAATCTCCAGACTTGCCTTGATGTAGCGCAGGTCGGAGGCGACCGGCTGGAACCTAGCGATGAGCTCTATTGCGAGCTCGCTGACCTGGTCGTCCAACTGCTTGAGCTTGTTCGACCACCTGTTGACCTCCTGGGCGCTCCTCCCCGCCTTGTAGGCGTCCATGGCCGCCGCGACGCTCTGCTGGGACAGCTCGCCCATCTCGAGCAGGAGGTTGGTCAGCTTGTCCATCCCAAGGTCCATTAGACGTGGCATGGGCAGTCACCCGAATCTCCCTGTAAGGTATCTCTCGGTCAGCTCTTCCCTCGGCTTCTCGAAGAGAGAGGCGGTCGGCCCGCTCTCAATCAGCTTCCCTAGATAGAAGAACGCCGTGAAGTCCGCGACCCTCGCGGCCTGCTGCATGTTGTGAGTCACCACCACCACCGTGTAGGTGCCCTTGAGCTGCACCATAAGCTCCTCCACCTTGGAGGTGGCGATCGGGTCGAGAGCCGAACAAGGCTCGTCCATCAAGATCACCTCAGGCTGCATCGCTATCGTCCGGGCGATGCAGAGGCGTTGCTGCTGGCCTCCCGAGATCGACGTGCCCGGCTTGTGGAGCTCGTCCTTCACCTCGTCCCAGAGGCTTGCCTGCTGGAGGCTGTTCTTTACGATGTCGTCCAGGTTCTTTCCCTTCTTCATTCCAGTGAGCTTGAGCCCCGCGGCGACGTTGTCGTAGATGTCCATCGTCGGGAATGGGTTCGGCTTTTGGAAGACCATGCCTATCCTTCTTCGGACGAGAACCGGATCTATCTTGGGCGCGTAGATGTTCCCGCCGTCGAGGAGAACTTGCCCGCTCGCCTTGGCGCCGGGCGTGAGCTCGTGCATCCTGTTGAGACAACGGAGGAAGGTCGATTTCCCGCAGCCCGAAGGGCCTATGATGGCGGTGACTTTGTTGGGGCGAATGGAAAAGTCAATCCCGTGCAGCGCCTCGTTCTTGCCAAAGAAGGCCCTCAAGCCCTCGCTCTGGAGCTTCGGGGCGACGTCCATGGACCCTGTCGTGTTCATCGCGAATTCGTCGGTTGGAGCGCGTTGTCTTTCTTGCTCGCTCATGCCCGGGTCTTCCCTTTTCTCCACGTTCATATCACTTTCTCCCCGAGTTGCCCATTCTGCCTCGGGTAGCCAATCGGACCACGATGTTGAGCGAGAGGACGACGAGTATCAGGATGAGGGCCGCACCCCAAGCCCTGGCTTGGATTCCCGGGTCGGCAGAGAGCGCGTCTTGATATATTTGCAATGGGAGCGCTGCTAGCGGCTCGTTGAACCCTTCGAAGAAGTGGGTGTTCCCTAGGACGGTGAGTATGAGAGGCGCGGTCTCTCCCGCCACCCGAGCTACCGCCAGGAGAATCCCGGTCACGAGGCCGGCCTTGGCGACGCTCAAGACTATGCTCAGAGTCGTCCTCCACTTCCGCACGCCGAGGGCCATCGACGCTTCCCTGAGCGCGTTCGGGACCAGTTTGATGGCTTCCTCCGCGGTCCGCGCAACAATGGGGATAAGGATGAACGAGAGCGCTATCGCCCCAGACAGAGGCGAGAAGCCCAACCCCACAGAGCCGCTCACCTTGAGGACGACGACGAGGAAAACCGTGAGACCCACGACGATCGAGGGGAACTCCGTCAGGACGTCGTTCAGCGAACGCATCACCCGAGCGTAGGGGGCATCACCATATTCAGCGAGGTAGATGCCTGAGAGCACACCCAATGGGATTCCTATCAGGCTTGTCAGGCCGATGAGGATCAGGCTGCCCTGGATCGCCGGACCTATCCCGCCAACGTTCGCTCCGCCTGGCCCGGGAACGGTCGTCAGGAAGTTGAGGCTCAGCGTTGGGAGTCCCTTGACGATAACCTCCAGAAGGATGCTCCCTAGGGGGAGGACGGCCAGCACTATGCACGCAATCCCTAGGAAGAAGAAGAGCCTGTCCTTGAACCGCCTCACCGCGTAGTTCGACATCTACTCGACGGCACCTCCCTTCACCTTGAGAAGACGAGTCACCATGACCTGTGCGATGACGTTGATCGATAACCCCAGTATCAGCAGCATCAGGCCCACCCCGATGTACGCGGAGAACGACAATGGGTCGGACGCGTCGCGCACGTTGCTTGCTATGAGCGAGGCCATTGTCTGGCTGGGCTTTAGGAGCGAGGTGGGAATGGCGTCCGGCCCCACGGAGTTGCCGATTACCATTGTGACGGCCATGGTCTCTCCGACTGCCCTTCCCAGACCGAGGATGGCCGCGCCGAAGATTCCCGAGCGGCCGTAGCTAACCACCCATTTGCTGACGACCTCCCAGCGCGTCGCCCCGATGCTGTAGGCCCCTTCCCTTATCGGGTTGGGGACAGCCCTTAGAACCTCCCTGGATATCGAGGAGACGGTCGGGATAATCATGATGGCGAGGATGAGTCCTGCGGTCAGGACATCCAAGCCGTAGGGAGTTCCCTTGAAAGCGGGGATCCATCCGAGGTACTTGTTCAGGGGGATCTCCAGGTAGTCCTTTACGTAGAACCTGAAGACGAAGAGCCCCCAAAGTCCGTAAATCACGCTTGGGACCGCTGCCAGCAGCTCGACTAGGTAGGAAATTGGGACGCGTACTGTCGCGGGGGACATCTCCGACAGGAATATCGCAATTCCCAGGCTAAGCGGGACGCCAATGATGAGCGCGATTGCTGATGTGACTAGTGTGCCCTCAAGGTATGGGAGCGCCCCGAACACCTCGTGTGCGGGGTTGGGGTTCCACATGATCCCGGTGAAGAAGCTCAATCCTTCCTTCTGGAGGATGGGAGCCGAACCTGTGGCGAGGGTATAGGCTGTGATGGCGAGGATGACCGCGGCGGTGGCGGCGACAACAGCCGAAACTACGTTGAATATCCGATCCCCGGAGATTTTCATCGGAAGTCACAGGGGACTATGAGAATGATAAAAAGAAAGACGGAGGGTGGTGCACATCGAGATGTGACACCACTCACTGTTGTATGGCTAGTGCGGTTGTTCCGAAGGTGATTGACTGGATTGTAGCAACGTCTATGGCGACCACGTTGGCAGGCAGCGGGACGTAGGAGAGGCCCTGGGCCTGTCCTTGGCCCGTGTTGACCGCCCAGTATAGGAAGTTCACTAGGGCGTCGGCGCTGTTGACGTTCAAGTCGGTGTTGACCGACAGGTCCTTGTAGACGAGAATGTAGCTGAAGGTCACGATGGGATATGTGTTCGCTCCGGGTTGGTTGAGGAGGTTGAAAGTGGACCAGACCCCGTTACCGGCTGGGAGGCTCGTGACGGATGTCGCTGCCGCTGCCGAGGATGCGAGTGTGGGAAGAACCCAGTTACCTGCATTGTTCTCGACTGAAGCAACAGTCATCTTGTTTGCTATCGCATAGTCCAGCTCGACGTAGCCGATTGTGTATGTCGTTCCCTGAACGACACCAGCCACGCCCGCGTTGCCGTTGGCACCGAGGCCGACCGGCCAGCCGATGGTCTTGGATTGGCCGTACGTCTTGTTCCACCCAGCGCTCTCTTGGCTCAGGTATCCGGTGAACACGAATGTCGTCCCGGAGCTGTCAGACCTGTGCACGACGAGGATGCTGTTCGATGGTAATGTGACGTTGGTGTTCAAGGACTGTATCTCGGGGTTGTTCCAAGTTGTGACGTTACCCGAGAAGATGTCAGCAATCACCTTGCCTGTGAGATGGAGGTTCGAAGCGATCCCGGGGACGTTGTAGGCGATTGCTTCTGCGCCTATCGTCGTTGGGATTGTTAGCGCGTTTGGCGCCTTTGCGATGTCTGCTGCTTGGAGTGGCGCGTCGGACGCCGCGAAGTCAACGGTGTGCCCTTCAAGGGCGGAGATTCCGGCTCCGCTGCCCACGCTTTGGTAGTTGATTGCCACTGTTGGAGTGGCAGCTTGGTACGCCGAAATCATCGCCTGAAGAACTGGATTGATGAATGTCGACCCCGCTCCGGTAAGCTTCACGGAAACAGTGGGGTTCACCACCGCCGTAGACGTAGTCAAGGATGTCGAGACAGATGTGGTTGTCGATAGAGCTGTAGTTGTGACTGTAGTCGTGGTCTTGGAGCCGGAGGCTGCTAGGTATGCCCCAGCGCCCACGACTATAATAGCCACTACCGCAATCGCTGCTATTGCTGTTGTGCTGATTCCTGTTCTTGAAAATTTCATCTTCGACCGAGCAGGCCTCCGCACCTCATATATGGTTCCCCGACATATTCTATTGCCAAATATAGTGCTCCACCCGGTCTATGGGTGCTCTATAGTTCATGGCGAGAATATCCGCATTTTGCACGATTCTCAATGCCCTGCGCCTAAGCATGGTGCCTTGAGCCGTATTCCTGTGCCGAATCTAACAGAACGCAGGCGCCGGGAGGAGCTCGTCCACCAACGTACACGCGGTTTGGGCATGATTTTCGTGTATATGGGACAAGATATATAGAGCTACTATACACACTCTTGTCGGAATGGAAATCAGAAAGATACAGATCACGGGAGGGAACAGCTACGTCGTTTCCCTTCCAAAGTCGTGGGTCAACGACGCGGGCCTGAAGGCAAAGGACGCCGTCCTCGTCATGCCCCAGGCCGACATGTCGCTGTTGGTCATCCCGAAGAACGACCTCAGGAAGGAGACCAAGAGCGAGGTCCTCATTGAGATGCTGGAGAACGCGGACAGGGACACGGCGCTCAGGACGTTCATCTCTTACTACCTCGCGGGCTACGACGTCATCAGGTTGAGGGTCGCGGGCTCGAGCTCTGGGCTCAGATCGCACCTCAAGGAGGCCATAAGGAGGAAGCTGATAGGAATCGAGATCGTCGAGGAGACCTCGAACGGGATAACGACGCAGTGCCTCTCCGGCTACTCCGACCTGCCCCTGAAGAAGGCTATCGAGCGGATGGCCATAATCGCCTCAGGCATGGTCCAGGACGCGGTGGCCGCGCTTCAGAGCGGCGACCTGGCCCTCGCCGAAGAGGTTAGCCAGCGAGACGACGAGGTCGACAGGTTCTACCACTTCATCGTCAGGCAGCTCAACATGGCTGTGCGGAACCGCGCCATCATAGAGGAGGTGGGGCTCGTGGCCGCTCGCGACTGCCTGGGGTACAGGCTCGCGGTCAAGAGTATTGAGAGGGTCGCCGACCACGCAGCGGGCATAGCGAAACTCGTCCCGAGCCTCCGCGCCGAATCCTTGGGGAAGATCGTCAAGGAGGTCGTGAAGATGAGCGAGTTGTCGCAGAAGGTCCTCGGCCAGGCGGTCAGCGCGCTGGTCGAGCTAGACGTGAAGAAGGCGAACGAGTCGATCAACCTCACCAAGAAGGTCATCGAGATAGACGAGAAGATGACCGGGGAGCTGCTGAGGCCCGGGATGGAGCCCAGCACGGTTGGCTGGTTCAGGCTGGTCCTCGAGAGCGTGAGGCGGGTCGCGGAGTACGGGTCGGACATCGCGGAGATCGCGGTGGACCTCACAGCGAAGGAACCCAACCACCTGGGAACGTAGTGCCCGGCTTAGAAGACCGAGCTGATTAGCCCGCCGTCAACCGTGAACATCCCTCCCGTCAAGTACGCCGCCTTCTCACTGGCGATGAAGGCCGCAAGGGAGCCGACCTCCTCTGGCTCCCCATACCTCCCGAGGGGGATGCTCTTCGCCATCTCCTTGTAGGCCTCCTCCACGCTCGCCCCGGTCTTCGAGGCCCTCTCCTCCACTAGTTGGAGGGTGCGGTCCGTCCGGACGTAGCCCTGGATTATCCCGTTGGAGGTGATGCCGTAGGGGGCGAACTCCCTCGAGAGCGACTTTGAGAGCCCCGCTATCCCCAGCCTCACGGTGTTGGAGAGGACGAGGTTCGCCACGGGCTGCTTGAGCGTCAGCGAAGTGATGTAGATGAGCCGACCCCAATTCCTGCTCTTCATGCGGGGGGTGACCGCCTGCGTGAGGGTAACCGCGCTCAAGAGAAGCAGCTTCGTCGCCTCCTCCCAGTCCGCGTACGTCAGCTCGGCGAAGGTCCCGGGCTTTGGAGGTCCGGTGTTGTAGACGAGGACGTCGACGCCTCCGAGCTTGCTCGAGGTGGTCTCGATGAGCCTCTCGAGGTCTTCCCGCACGGTCATGTCAGCCGCGACCGCAAGTATCTCGGAGCCGGTCTCCGTGGCGAGCAGGGTCCTCGCCTTCTCGAGATTGACCGCGCTCCTTGAGGAGATGGCGACCTTCATCCCTTCCCTGGCCAGGACCTTGGCCGTCCCCAGCCCTATTCCCTTGCTGGCCGCCGTGACCAGGGCGACCTTGCCCCTTAGTCCTAGGTCCAACTGGTCAGTCCTCGCGCCACTTGAAGAACCTAACCGCGAGACCGAAGACGACCACGGACAGGACGATAAGGACGCCGATGTCCGTTAGCGCGGAAGAGTAGTTGCCGTAGAGCATGACGTTGTTCAAGCCGTCTATGACGTAGAATAGAGGAAGTACGTGCGCGAGGGTCTGGAGGTAGTCCGGCATGGACGAGACTGGGAAGAACGTGCCAGACAAGAACATCATGGGGAAGGTAATCAGGTTGCCCACGACCGCCGCGGACTCTACGCTCTTCGAAACCGTCCCGACCAGCATCCCGAGGGAGACGAAGAGGAACGGCCCCAAGAAGAGGAATGGGATCACGCCGACGGTGTAGGTGATGTGGGCGCCGAAGAAGAGCGTCCCGGCCCCCGTCATGAGGAAGAACGAGACGAACGTGAGGACGACGTACCAGGTTATCTTGGAGATGAGCCACTCCGTCTTGGTGAGCGGAGTGAGGGAGAGCTGCTTGAAGATCTTGTCCCGCTTGTACTGGGAGCTGATGTTCACTAGGGCGAACATAGGGCTGGTCAGGACTGAGAAGCCGATGAGCCCTGGGACGAGGTAGTCGATATACTTGTAAGTCTTGGACGCGACCGAGACCTGCTGAGTGCCCACGATGGCCGAGGCGTTGGCGATTTTTAGGTTGAATCCGCTGACCACGGCGTTGGTGACTCCGACCACAGCCCCAAAGACGCTCGATGTGGGGTTGCCGTAGATGGTGACGCTCACCGGAACAGGGGGCTTCGCTGAGATGTCAGCCTGGAACCCCGACGGGATGACGATTCCGGTGGTGCCTGAGTGCGAGGCGAGATATTGAGAGAAATTGACGTCGGGGCTGACAATCGTGATCGCCATTGCGTTGGTCGAGTTCAACGCGGTGATGAACCCCAGGCTCGCGGGCGAGTTGTTGTCGTTGTTCTGGATGTAGATGGGCACCGTGCTCGAGCCTGCGTTCGAGAAGATCGCCCCGAACAGGAGTATGAGGATGATCGGGAAGATAAGGGAGAAGAAGAGCCCTATTCGCGCCCTGACGTAGCCACGCCCGAACACTGTCAGGTCGGCTCTTATGCGCCGAACGCTTACCAAACCCCTTACCTTCTCCCGGGACCCTTCGCGGCCGCCGACTGGTCTGCCGTGACGGCGTCTTCGCCGACGAGCTTGACGAATACGTCTTCAAGGCTCTCCCCCTGCTTGCCCGAGCCGTGCTGGGCGATTATCTCGGCCGGCGTCCCCGAAGCGATTATCTTTCCGTGGTTCATGATGGCCACCCCGTCCGCGAGCTCTTCCGCCTCGTCGAGGTAGTGAGTGGTCAGAAGGACGCTCCTGTCCTCGCTCTTCAGGGTGCGGATGACCTCCCAGACCGCCCTCCTGGCCTGTGGGTCCAGCCCCGTCGTGGGCTCGTCGAGGAAGACGAGCTGGGGGTCGTTTACGAGCGACAGCGCCAACCCCACCTTCTGCTTCTGCCCTCCGGAGAGCTTCGAAAAATAGACGTCTGCAGAGTCCTCGAGGATCACCCTCTTGAGAATGGCGTCCGCGTCGGCCTTGACCCCGAAGAGGGCGGCATAGTAGTTTATCGCCTCCTTGGGCGTCGCATAGTCCACGAACTTGAAGCCCTGAGGTATCACGCCGATCTTCTTGTGCAGCTCATATCCCTGCTTCCAAGGGTCGAGCCCGAGCACCCTGACCTCTCCCGCGTCCCGCTCCCTGAGCCCTTCGAGTATCTCTATGGTCGTGGTCTTCCCCGCGCCGTTGGGGCCTAGCAGAGAGAAGACTTCCCCGTCGCGGACCGAGAAGGAGATGCCGTCTACGGCCCGAAGAGAGCCGTATGCTTTCTGGAGCGACGACACCTCGATGTTGGACAACCCAATGATGCCCTCCCTCCGCGGACATTAATCTATTGTGGGCGTTCAAAATTCCGGGCGATAATACTTTCCACACCAGCCCTTATATCGGCGCGGAGCGGAAAGCGCCCCATTGTCGCATCCGGCGGAACGCTACGTCCTCGCATACGACGACAGCTGCGGGCCGTGCTCGAGTTTCAAGGCAATCGTGGGCTTTCTCGACGCCCGCAGGCGGATAGAGTTCGTCCCCCTCGAGAAGGCTGCCGAGTCGGAGCTCCTGCAGGGCATCCCTCCCGCCGCGAGGCTCGCGAGCTTCCACTTGGTAGCCCCTTCGTCGGGGGCGGGGTGGAAGGGCGTGGTGAGCGGTCAGGAGGCCGTCCTTCCGCTCCTTCGCCTCCTCTCCCCGTCAGGCGCTGTCAGCTCAAACGTGCTCGCTCGAATTCCTCGCCTGCAGGCCGCCTTGGCATTCTCATACTCGGCCCTTTCCAGGCTCCACCGCGGCTGCCCCACCTCTTTGGACCGGCGCCCCGCGCGGAGCGCCTTCGCCGAGAGCGGCTAGGAGGGAGGAATGGGCAAAGAGACCGGAGGTGCGATAGACTGGCTCCTCGAGGAGGACGAGCCTTCGGTCAGGTTCCTGGCGCTCACGCAGCTCCTCGAGAAGTCTGAGAAGGACTCCGAGGTCAAGGCGACCAAGAAGAAGATAGGCGTCGAGGGGTGGGCCGCAGAGATACTCGCGAAGCAAAAGCCCGGGGGATGGTGGGTCCACCAGGAGAACCTCTACCGCCCGAAGTACCTCTCGACGAACTGGATGCTCCTGATTCTCTCGGACCTCGGGCTCACCAAGGACGACGAAAGAATCAGTCGCGCCGCCGACCTCTGGAGGGACAGGTTCTCGAAGGCCGACGGCGGGTTCGGCTCCGACGGGGCGAGCAGGAGCCACCTCTGTATCGCGGGGAACACCGCCCGGGCGCTAATCAGGTTGGGGTACACCGAGGACGCGAAGGTGAGGAGCGCGCTGGAGTGGCTCGTAAAGGAACAGGCGAGCAACGGCGGATGGTCGTGCTTCGGCTCGGGAGGGAACCTCGACTCGTGGGAGGGGATGAGCGCGTTCGCCGCCTACCCTAGGGCGATGTGGACGAAGGGAATCAAGAGCGCCGTCGAGAGTGGGGCAGAGTTTTACCTTCGAAAGTCCATGGACCAGCAGGGGGCGCGCTACGAGCCGTGGTACCGGTTCCACTACCCGGTCCACTACTACTACGACCTGCTCGTGGGGCTCGACTTCATGACCTCTTTGGGCTACGGCGCCGACAAGCGGCTCTCCAACGCGGTCGCACTTCTCAAGGAGAAGAGAGGTCAGGACGGCAGGTGGAACCTCGACAAAGTCCATCCCGACGTGGAGGGCGGGATGGCCGATTGGTACTCCAAGCACTCCAGTCAGGCCCCCACCCCTTTCACCCTTGAGAAACCCGGCCGCCCGAGCAAGATGGTGACGCTCCGTGCCATGCTGGTGCTGAAGAGGTTGGGGGAGTGAGCGTCGCGGGCCCGGAGCCCCGCGCCAAGCGTATAGCCAAACACCCACAGGAATGAATAAATCGCGCTCGGGCAGCGCGAAACTTGTTTGAGGCTTCGTCACCCAGTGTTGTTGTCCTTGGCGATAGCATTGCTCGTCATCAGCCCGGTGGTGTACCCCCTCGCCGGAAACGCGCCTCTGGACCGAGCCTCCGGCTCGGTTCCCATGAAGGTGAGCATCAGCCTGGCACAGCCTCCGCTGTCCACCGTCCTTGATACCCTGGTGCTCTGGGCCACTGTGACGGCCGGAGGCCAGCCTGTCCCGAACGCGCTTGTCACCTTCAACGACACCTTCGTCTCCGCCTTCTACGGCAACACGGCCATGACGAACTCCAGCGGCGTCGCCCTCACGGAGCTCTATTTCATCAACCCCAACCGCTTCAATGACACCATCACCGCGGTCGCGACGGCCTCCGGATACAGCCCAGGGAACGGGAGCGTCGTGGTGTACGTCTTCCAACTTTCCAACCAACAGCTTGCCGTCACGGCCACTATCGTCAACGACGGCGCCTCGGGCGGGAGCAGCGAGGTGATTCAGGGCTACGTCGGGACAGTCTATTCCTCTTCGACCAAGTGGTCAGGGTTCATCACCGGGCTGCAGGACGCCACGGTCGTCCTTTCCGATTCAATAGGCTCGACCTTCCCCAAGACCGTCACGACCAACAGCGCCGGCTTCTATTCGGCGAACTTCACCCTCGGGAAGCCGACGACGAGCGTCGCGGACATCATCGCAGTAAACTGCTCGGGGCTGGACTACAACGGGAGCGAGTCCACTTTCGAGCTGGCAGTCGGCCCTTACGGCGCAAAGTCCCTCACCGTCAACCTCGACTCGATCTATCCCTCGACGTACTCCACGCTGATGAACTCCGTCACGATTCAAGCTCATGTCTCGGCGGGGGGAACGCCGGTACCGGGAGCCACCGTGACGTTCTCGGACACCCTCGGCGCCATCTTCACGGACGAAATCGGGACCACTGACGCGTCGGGCACCGCGACCGCGACCGTCCAATACGTACTTCAAAGCGCGGGCCTGGACCTGTTCACTGTGCAGGCCTCGGTGAGCGGACTCAGCCCTGACGCCGCTTCAAACACCCTTAGCGTCCGTCCGCTGGGCAACAAGCAACTCAGCGTCACCGAGTCGGTGCGTTCGGCGACCCCGGCGGCGGGGACAACCGACATGGTGTTCGGCGAGGTGGGCTGGGTCGGAAGTTCGGTCGGCTACGCCTGGTCTCCCATGCAGAACGGCGTCTCCGGGACGACCGTGGTCATATCGGACAGCAGGGGGCTGTTCGCCCCGGTCACGGTCGCGACCAATGCCGCGGGAGGCTTCTCCGGCACGTTCATGCTCCCCAACACGTTCGAAGGGGTCGACGTCATCGAGGCATCAGCCTCGGATGCGGGCTACCGGGGCAGCGCGACCTCGACCTACATAGTCGTCGGCCCGAGCCAAGGTCCCACCACTTCGAACACGACGGCCTCGGCGAGCACATCGGCGACGAGCTCCCAGTCGACGACCAACGAGGCCGCTGGGCCAGGACCGACCCAGGTCCGGAACGCGACCCTCGCAAGCTCGACGGTCGACAACGAGACCACCGAGAGCACGTCGAAAGGAGGCATGTCCGCGCTCTGGCCGGGCTCCGCGATAGTCCTCTTGGCGGTCGCTGCTGTCGCGATCGGCACCCTTCTGGTCTACCGGGTGACGAAGATAGGGCCTGAAGGAAGGCGCGTGCCCTGAAGGTGAAGGTCGTCAAAGAGAACCTGGACCGAGCGGACGCCCTTTGGCTTTCGCGTCGTTCTCTGAATGGTGGAGGGCCTCGGCCTCGGAGGGGAAGGTTGGCGGGCCCGGCCGGATTTGAACCGGCGGCCTCTGGTAGCTCTTTGAATCTATCTCCAGCTTCGCAGGCTGACGCCCTGATCCGTACTAGGCTACGGGCCCCGGTTTAGCCTGTCATGTATGGCTATTAAAGAAGAAAACGCGAGGCGAGGAGTACCCAAACTTAATTTCAAAACTGCCCATTCTTGAATTCCGACCACGTCCGTGTTCCTCTTCTTGTCCAAAAATAGATTGTAATCGGGGGAACGTCAGCCTGAAATTCTTCTTTCAACAACTTTGAAATCTCGCCTGAAGGAAGTCCTTTGCTAGACAATTCAATCGACCGCAATCTCAGCCTCTCAGGCCATGGAGTCCACGCCCTTCCTTGAATCGTGCTTCTGAGTTTCCAATCTCTTTCTTTCACCGCCAAGCCTCCCACGGTTCGTAGAAAATCACCGGCATTGACATTGAACCTGAGTTTGTCCATCGTTCTTGTCACGAGTCTGCCTTCGATGTGTGTTTGGCTTCCTTTCCTGTCGTAAATGCTAACTGGACCCGTACGCATCCCCAATTTGACGCAGAGGCTTCTATCATATTCCATTATTTCTCGGTGGTTTTCCGCGCCGCAGAGTGTGACGGCATAATCGTGGACGTTGGCGTCGCTATCGAACCTGCCGCGTAGATAGTCAATTGGAATTGCTTCAATGAATGGCTTTAGAGTTGCAAGTTTTTGCCCGGCCCACCATTGGCCAAATGCCTTGTCGTGATACGTGACATAGTGCATTCCTTTGAGGTCCGGCCCTCGGACCGTGACGAGAGGACGACCAAGTGCCAAAGAACATTTCAAGTTGAAATGAGTTGCAAATTCCAGGGATGACACCTCCAATTGAATTGCGTGGCTGTGATAAGTCACGGTTTCTCCAGAGACCAAAGTGCGACGTGATTTGGCAACGAAGACTGAGCCGTCGCCCTTAAGGAGAACTCCGATCAGATAAATGAACGCAGAGAGCCTGAGGCGCTTCCAGTCCTTCTCATACCGGCAGGACAGTATCGGTGGAATCCACGTCTTGATTCGCACGACGCATTCCGAAAACCATTCAGGTAGTTTCTGATTTAAGCGCCCATCAACCTTTGGGCGCGGGGCTAGACTAGTTATGTTTTCCAGCGGAGGGGAGAGATTCGTCACAAGATATCCGGTTGGGAGGCTGGAGAGAACGCAAAAATAGCGCAAGGCTTCCGTCCCGGCCATGGAAGGTTTCGAGAAGGTCGCAGAAACATCGGAGGTCCCCGCGGGCGGAATGAAGGTAGTGAAGGTGGCCGGGACGGATGTGCTGCTCGCAAACGTCCAGGGGGAGCTGTGTGCGATCGGGAACAAGTGCACCCACGTCGGTGGGCCTCTCGGAAAGGGGAAGCTCGATGGGTCGGTCGTGACGTGCCCGTGGCACGGTTCTAAGTTCGACGTGAAGACGGGTGCGGTGATTGCCGGCCCGGCGGTAAAGCCGGAGCCGGCGTTCCAGGTGAAGGTCGAGAACTCGGCGGTCTGGATAAAGAAACCCTAGAGAGAAGGCTCAGTCGGCAGTGCCGGAGACGGCCTTTTCCAGCTTCTCCGCGACTATAGACGGACCAGCGTCCATCACGTACGGACCGAGTCTGGGGCCTTTCGGCGCCCCGACCAGGATGCCATAGACCACCGGGAAGAACTCACCCGGCGCCATGTTGCTTCCCCGGATCGCGGCGAAAGCGGCCTCCTGGACGTCGTCAGCGCTCTTTGCGCCCTTGATGGAGGTCGCGAACGCGAGGAGTGCCGGGAGCATCTCGCTCGGCACGTCTGCGGGCGGCCCCTGGACTAGCCCTCTCTTCGCCCAGGCCGCCGCCCAACCTATCCTCGTGAGCAACTCCGGGGTGGGACCTTTCACGACCGAGTAGGCGACGAGCCTCTTCGTCACGAAGTCTTCGACCGCGTTCGCCGGGGCGGTGGACGCCAGCTCCGCGAGCAGCCTGTAGGGGACGTGCACCCCGGCCTTCTCAGGGACGCACAGGAGCATGGTGTACTCGTAGAGGCCGCGGAGCCTCGCCTCCTTCATGGCGTTGGGGTCCTTCTTCTTGGAGAAGTAGTGGTCCTCCAGCTCGTCGAACTCGTCCATGTAGACGGGGACGTCGTCCACCGAGATGCTCCTCGCCCCGACGATGCGCTTGAACATGAGGAGCCTCACGCTCTCGGGGGAGGCGTAGGTCAGCCAGTCCTGAATCGTGATGACGTTCCCCACCGACTTGCTCACCTTCCTCCCGCTCTTGTCCTCGAACATCTCGTATCTCGCGTGGTAGGGCGGCGGGTGCGAGAGGACGTGCTCGCTTATCCAGTCGTTGATCTTCACGGACTCCGCGATGTCCTTCCCGTAGGCCTCGAACCGAATGTCTAGGGCGGCCCACCTCGCGGCGAACTCGCTCTTCCAGATGAGCTTCCCTTCTCCCTCCGTGACCTTCCGGTCCCCCTCGTGGCCGCAGCCCTTGACGACGCTGTGCCCGACCTCCGCGCTGTCGCACTTGTAGTGGACCGTGAGGGCGACGGGGTCGTAGGAAGAGACCACCGTGGTGTAGAGGCGGCCGCAGTTCTGGCATATCGGCGTGTAGGGGAGGACGGTCTCGTACTTCTCCTGCCCCGTGAGCTCCTTGATCATCTTCCCGACGAGCGCGGCGTTGTCCAGGATCTTCTTGATCTGGGGATTGAGGAGGCCGCTCTTGTAGACCTCCGCCCCGCTCATGAACGTGTAGGGGATGTCCAGGTCGTCGAGGGCCGCCCTCAGCAGGCTCCCCATGTGCTCGCCATAGGACTTGTGACACCCGAACGGGTCGGGGATGCGCGTCACGGGGTGGGCGATGTACTCTTTCAGGGAGTCGGGGAAACCCGAGGGCACCTTCCTCAGCCCGTCGAGGTCGTCGGAGTACGCTATGAGCTCGGACTTGTAGCCGAGGTTCTCCAAGGCTAGTTTCACTCCGTAGCTCCTGATGGCGTCGCCCACGCTCCCAATGTGGGGGATGCCAGAGGCGCCCAGCCCGCTCTCTACCCTCAGCAGGGACGTGCTCCTGCCCAGCGCCCTCTCCCTCCCCAGCAGCTCGCTCGCGACTCTGTCCAGCCACGTGCCCCTGCCGATCACCTTCGCATCCTGCGACGACAAATCGAGCCTACACTACTGCGTTGCGCGCCTGCAATGTCCGACGGTTAAAAGAGATTGTGGCCCTACCCCGGGATTAGCGGTAGTAGGGGACCGCGACCTTCTCCATCGGCTTGCTCTCCCTCGAGGACCGTACCTTCTTCACAGCGTCCTTGAAGTGGTCGTAGGTGACGATCGCCTCGTCGAGGTGCTTCTTCGCGTCCTCGGGCTTTGGATACTTGGCCACGTACTCCTGGAGCACCATCGAGACGGCGGTGTTCACCAGGGCCGCGACGTCTGCGCCGCTGAACCCCTCGGTCATGTCGACCAGGACCTTGAGGTCCTTCTTGACCTCGTTGGCGATCTGCTTGCCCTCCATGTTGATGCTGAGTATCTGCTCCCTGGACTCCTTGTCCGGCATGGGTATCGGGATGACCTTGTCGAACCTGCCCGGCCTCACGAGCGCGGGGTCGACCATGTCTATCCTGTTGGTCGCCGCCAAGACCACGACGCCCTGCAGCTGCTGGATGCCGTCCAGCTCGGTGAGGAGCTGGCTGACCACCCTCTCGGTGACCATGCTGTCCCCTCCCATGCCTCGGGTCGGGGCGAGCGCGTCTATCTCGTCGAAGAAGATTATGCAGGGTGCCGCCTGGCGTGCCCTGCGGAAGACCTCCCTAACTCCGCGCTCGGACTCGCCCACCCACTTGCTCAAGAGCTCCGGCCCCCTGACGCTGATGAAGTTTGCCTCGCTCTCCGTCGCTACCGCCTTTGCGAGCATGGTCTTCCCCGTGCCCGACGCGCCGTAGAGCAGGATGCCCTTTGGCATGTTATAGCCAATCGCGGCGTAGAGGTCGGCGAACTTTAGCGGCCATTCGACGGCCTCCTGGAGCTCCCTCTTGACGCCTTCGAGGCCTCCGAGATCCGCCCACTTCACGTCCGGAGTCTCGAGGTATACCTCGCGCATCGCCGAGGGCATCACGTCCTTCAGCGCGCCCTCAAAGTCCGCCATGGTCACGATGAGCTTGTCGAGTATCTCGGGGCTGAGCCTCTCCTCCTCCAGCTTGAGCTCCGGGAGCATCCTGCGGAGGGTCTTCATGGCAGCCTCCTTGCAGAGGTACTCGGCGTCCGCGCCCACGAAGCCATGTGTGACCGCCGCGAGCTTCTCGAGGTCCACGTCCGGGGTGAGCGGCATGTGCCTCGTGTGTATCTGGAGTATCTCGTATCGGCCTTTCTTGTCCGGGACCTTTATCTCGATCTCGCGGTCGAATCGTCCTGGCCTCCTGAGGGCCGGGTCGATGGCGTTGGGCCGGTTGGTCGCCGCTATCACGATGACCTTCCCCCTCGCCTCGAGCCCGTCCATGAGCGAGAGCAGCTGGCTCACGACCCTGCGCTCGACCTCGCCCGTGACTTCTTCCCTCTTGGGGGCGATCGAGTCGATTTCGTCGATGAATATGATCGTGGGGGCCTTCTCCTTCGCTTCCTTGAAGATCTCGCGGAGCCTCGCCTCCGACTCGCCGTAGAACTTGCTCATGATCTCCGGCCCGGATATCGGGATGAAGTGCGCGTTGCTCTCGGTCGCTACGGCCTTTGCCAGGAGCGTCTTTCCGGTCCCCGGCGGCCCGTAGAGGAGCACTCCCTTTGGCGCCTCCACTCCGAGCTTCTCGAATATCTCGGGGTGGCGGAGCGGGAGCTCTATCATCTCGCGGACCTTCTGGATCTCGTCCTTCAGGCCGCCGATGTCCTCGTAGGTGACCTGCGGGACTCCGCGCAGTGCCTCCCCTTTCTCGGAGATCACGAATACCGTCCTCTGGGTGATGAGCGCGGCCTCCGCGACGGGGCTCACGCCCATGACCTGGAAGGTCAGCCTCCCGCCGAAGTATGGGATCATGACGTTGTCGCCCTTGGTAACCGGGACGGACTCGAGGGTGTCCGCGAGGTACCTCTCGTCTATAGGCGGGACCGCCTCAAGGGGCGCTACCACCACCTTCTCGGCCGGCGGCGCCTTTACCTTCCGGACGATTACCATGTCCCCTATGGCGACGCCCGCGTTGTTGCGGATGAGGCCGTCGATCCTGACTATGCCCCTGCCCTCGTCCGAGGGATAGAGCGGCAGGCACTTGGCCACTGTGCGCCTCTTGCCCCTGATCTCGATGACGTCGCCCGTCGAGGCGTCGAGAGCGTCCATGGCGTCGTAGTCGATCCTTGCGACCCCTCGGCCGACGTCCCTCGTGTACGCTTCCAAGACCTTGAGCTGGACTTGTTGCTGACTCATGCCTCGATCACGTTCGACAACGTTGACTCCCCTATATCCCTTATTAGGCTTGTGCCTAAGTTGTAAACCGATATTCTGCATTTCGTCTAGGATGCCAGGCGCCGGAAGCCGAGCGGACAGCTTATTTCCATGGTGAGGAGCGCTAGGCTAGATGGACGAAGACAGCCTGATCATGGTCACCAACGACGACGGGGTGACCAGCCCGGGGATAACCGCCCTGGCCGACGCGGTGTCGGAGCTCGGGAGCGTCATGATAATCGCCCCGGAGGGCGAGCAGAGCGCGGCCGGTATGAGCCTGACCTTTCACCGGCCGCTCCGCGTCACTAAAGTGCGGGTCGGCAAGAGGGTCTGCTACGCGATCTCCGGGAGCCCAGCCGACTCCACGATGATAGGCATCCACAGCGTCCTCCCCAGGAGGCCGGACGCGGTGGTCTCGGGCATAAACAAGGGCGAGAACCTCACCATCCAGGACATCTTCGCCTCGGGGACGGTGGCGGCCGCCCTCTCGGCGGCACTCCTCGGAGTCCCGGCGATCGCCTTCTCCATGGAGGTCCCCCAGGGCCGGACGATAGTCCACGGGAGGAAGGACCCCAACTTCACCATCCCGGCCAGGATCGCGGCCGAGATCCTCCGAGAGGTGCTGGAGCACGGCATGCCCAGGGGGGCGGACATGCTCAACGTCAACTTTCCGTGGGGGACGAACTGGGCGACTCGTGTCAAGATTACTTCAGTAGAGGGGCGGAAGTGGAGGGACTCCGTCCTGGAGCGCAAAGACCCGCGCGGTAGGCCGTATTACTGGCTCTGGGGCTCGCGGATGCCGAATTTCCGGAAGGACTCTGACGCGTTCGCCGTGCACAAGCAAAGGGCCATCTCCATCTCCCCCCTTTCCCTGGACTTCACCCCGAAGGGGACCGCCGAGATGAAGAGCTTCGAGTCGAAGTTGTCCTCCAGGCTCCGGAAGATAGCACAAGAGTCGAGTAGCAGGCATAAATAGAGTGGAGGTGAAACAGCCCTGTCGGCGTGTTCCATGAAGAAATCGGACGGTGACGGGCCTGTTACGGGAACCGACGCAGCCTATGCCAAGGTTGAGACCGGCAGGTCGTCCTCCCTGGACAGGGCGTTCAGCTTCCCGACCTCGGCGGTCTCGCTAGACGGCATCGTTGTGCTCCCTCTCTCGAACCTACTGAAAGTCCTGCTACCGCCTCTGCTCATCTCCTCGCTGCCGAGGAGGGCGATAGGGTTCTCGTTCCCTCGCGGGAAGGAGGGGAAGCTAATCGGGGTCTCGCTGCTGTTCGCAACCTTCGCGGTCTCCTTCCTGCTGGACAGGACCCTCGGGATCCTTCCGGCCCTCGCAATCGTCTGGCTGATGGGAGGGACGGGGGTCGTCATTCTGTTCAACTCGATGGGGCAGGGGGTGGCGTTCGTGAAGGAGATGTGCTCCGCGTGCAGGCTCAGGCCGATAATAGAGGAGCACGAGAAGATGCACTTGGACGGCGAGTCTTCCGAGGAGGCGGTCTGGGAGGCTGCCAGGAAGAAATACTCGTACGAGGGCCTGGGCCTAGGGACAGACCCGAAAATCCACAGCTTCTGCCCCATCGCCAAAAGACTCCGTCCTGTCGATGCCTCGGCTGGTCGTCAAGGCTGACTTCCTTCCATCCACTCTGAGGATTACCCGCATTCTCCTGCCTTCGGGATTCCACTTCATCGCTTCCTTTGGGAGGCCGAGCCGCACGGACCTTTGCGGCCATGAGTATGTTTTTGGAGGCAATGACATCCCTATCCTCTGTTTTGTTGCATATAGTGCATTTCAGTTTCCGCGCTTCGATTCTGGTTAGAGAGGAGCCACAATCCGGGCATTTTCGGGATGTCTTGTTCGCTTTAACGTGAGTTACAGGCAGACCGGCCCACCTTGCCTTGTAATCTATCTGACTCTGAATCTCTCGGAACGCCCACGAATTCATCCTGCCCCTGAAAAGACTCCCTTGGCCGTTGCGTTTGCGATACAACTTTCTTATCCCCTTCAAGTCCTCCAAGATAATTCCCAGCTTCTCTCTCTTAGCATGGGAGACAATTCGTGAACTGACTACGTGTAGCCTCTGAATCGTTCTGTTGTGCTCTCTTCTTCCATACTTCATTTGGAGGATCTTGTTTGTTCGGCGATCCTGCCTCGTCCTCTCCGCGATTCTTGCCCTCAAGAACTTGTACCGCTCCTTGATATCGGCGACATCCGAGAGGTCTTCTCGTTTGGTCAGGCCTGATGAGTCGCTCCAAGTGAGATTGTTCTCGTTTACGTCGACTCCAATGTTTCCAAGAGTCGGAGACTTGTCTGACTCCTTGGAGAACGCCATATTCAAACTGTCGGGAGTAATCGTAATCGAGCCTCGCTTAAGAGACGGTTCGTCCGTGAACGACGAGAGATACTCGGACCCTTGTAGTACGATGAATAGGAATTGCCTTGGGCGCACAGGAATTCTTAGGACAAGATGATTGAGCGAGTAAGTCTAGGGGTAGAACTTCAAGAAAGGTTTCTTCACGAATGGGGTCCCTCCTTCGGCGCTTGTTCCGATAGGCCGAGAAAGCGACCTCGCAAGCCGAAAGGATATACTGGGAATGAAGTCCATATTGTTTCAGACAGGGATAGGCGAGTTCAATCAGGTGAAATCTGTTCTTGACTTTCTGTCCACCGTGGCCTTTCTCGTATTCTAGTGTGGTTCTAACGGCATCATTGCACATGAGTCTGAATTCGCTGAAGAGAGAATCGAGCGCAGTGGGGGCCGTGTACGGGACGCTCGGTGTCTTAACAAGGAGCAATGCAAAGGGAATGGAGTCTCGCCATTTAATCGCCCATCTGCCTTTCGAAAGATTGAAAGAGAGCCCGCTGCGCCGAAGTCTTTCTTCGCGATGGTCCACAGGGTTGCGGGTCTTGACGAGAATCTCTGCCACTCCGACAAGTGCGGCCTCGAGTGCATCAAGGACTGCCCGGTGAACATTAACGGGGACGAGTGCATCGTCCTCGGCGACACCAAGGAGAAGCTCGCGGTCATCTCGGAGCAGCTCTGCATCGGGTGCGGAATCTGCGTCAAAGTCTGCCCCTTCGAGGCGATAACAATCCTCAACCTCAGCGAGGAGCTGCAGGAAGAGAAGATACACCAGTACGGGGTGAACACGTTCCGGCTCTACAGGCTGCCCACGCCCCGCAAGGGGCAGGTGGTGGGGCTCGTGGGTAGGAACGGGACCGGCAAGTCCACCGCGCTCCAGATACTGTCAGGGCAGCTCGTCCCGAACCTGGGAGACTACGAGCACCCCGCGACGTGGAGCCTGATCCTCGACTACCTGAGCGGGAAGGAGTTGAAGGAGCACTTCGAGAGGGTCGAGAGCGGCGAGGTGAAGATATCGCTGAAGCCCCAGGCGGTCTACAAGCTCCCCGAGGTGTGGAAGAAGGACGTGGCGTCCCTCCTCGAGAGGATGGACGAGACGGGCGAGAAGGAGAGTGTCGTCGAGACTCTGGGCCTGGGCGAGGCCCTCGGCAAGAACGTCGGCGACCTGAGCGGCGGAGAACTCCAGAGGGTGGCCGTCGCGGTCGCCTCCCTCAAGAGCGCGGACATGTACCTCTTCGACGAGCCCTCGTCCTACAACGACGTGTACCAGAGGCTTGCGGTCTCGAAGCTCATCAGGTCGATCGCGGCAAAGGGCAAGTACGTCCTGCTCGTGGAGCACGACATCACCTTCCTCGACTACGCGAGCGACTACGTCCAGATAGTCTACGGCGAGCCAGGGGTCTACGGGATCGTCTCCTCCCTCTACCCGTCAAGGAGCGGAATCAACGCGCTGCTCGAAGGCTACCTCCCCAACGAGAACACCCGGTTCAGGGACAAGAGCGTGACGTTCGACGTCACCACCAGCGTGGAGACGGTCCAATCGGAGGAGGTTATAGCCAGGTACGGCTCGCTCAAGAAATCCTTCGCGGGGTTCTCGCTCGAGGTGAGCGCGGGAGAGATGACGACTGGGACCATCTTCGGGGCGATAGGGGCGAACGCGCTGGGAAAGACGACGTTCCTCAGGATGCTCGCGGGCGAGGAGAGACCGGATTCGGGGGAGGTGAGCGTGGGGGTGAAGATCGCGCTCAAGCCCCAGTACCTCAAGGCAGACTACCAGGGGACGGTCCAGGACTTCATCATCGACAAGGTGGGGAAGGGGTTCGACGACGCCAACCTGCAGGCCTACCTTGCGGGGCCGCTGAAGATCGAGAAGCTCCTCCCCAGGAACGTCTCGGACCTCAGCGGAGGGGAGCTCCAAAAGCTAGCGATAGTCTCGACGTTCGCCGCGCCCGCCGACCTCTACGCGCTCGACGAGCCGTCCGCGTTCGTGGACGTCGAGGACAGGTTCGTCATCGCCAAGGCGATGGGGAGGCTGGTGAAGGCGAGGGGGAAGAGCGCGCTGATCATCGACCACGACATCCAGCTGCTAGACCTCATCTCCGACAGGATGCTCGTGTTCACGGGAGACCCCGGGCGCAGGGGCTCGGCGACGCCGCCCCTCGGGAAGGAGGAGGGGATGAACGCCTTCCTGGGGGAGATAGGGCTCACCTACCGCAGGGACGTCAAGAGCGGGAGGCCCAGGGTCAACAAGCCCGAGAGCAAGAGGGAC
>JAPCJO010000013.1 GCA_027886905.1 Nitrososphaerota archaeon | reverse complement strand
AGGCGGAAACCACGCCACCGCCGACCGTCGACCGAGAGAAGAGGACGCCCTCCGCTTCGAAAGCCCTCTCGCGCAGTATCCCCGGCGAAGACCGCCCCTCCATGAGACCGGTCTTGCGGACGACCTCTATCTTCGACATGGGAGATGCTGTCCTGGAAATCTAATTATGCTTATCTGGCTTCTTGCGAACGGCATAACTCGGCCGCTCAACGACTTGCCGAAGCTTGGCTTTTTTCTGTGAAACGACTTCTGGCTCTTGGGCAGTTTGCGAACTTAGGGCGCCCTGGTGCGAACAACCCCACGACCCAATTGAAGAAACAGGAACCTCTTCGACCGATCTCCTTCGATCTTCGCGAGTTCTTCTTCGCTGAGACTGCCCCGCTCCACCGCGAGCCGACCCTCTTCCTTTTTGATGACATCCAGGACGTAAGCGCGGAGTAACTCGTTCCAGTTCAGATGCTTGAGTCCATCCATCCTTGTCTTGGTCTCCTCGTCCACGTTGAGGCTCACTACAGGCATTATTGGATTATTTTGCGTTCCGATATTTATTCCATCCCCATGCTCGACTGAAGCCGAAGATTGGGGGTCTTGTGACAATGTTCGGCTGCTTACGGGGCGTTTCGCCGGAAGTCGAATCGGCTGAGCGGACCTAACTTTGTGATTCGTTCCCGCTCCAGCTTCCTCATTGATCTTCCAACCTCTAGCCCGCTAAACCACAACCGAGGCCAGCAAGCCGAGGTCAGGCATTCGTTTGTTGACATCGTTGAAGTTGTTGTTTAGGGTGCCTTAGGGCGACGGGCGAAGGCCGGGGAAGTCATTCAGATTGACGACTGAAAGGCTCGAAGGATAAGGGCAGGGCCCGAGCGGCGGACATTGACCAAGCGTCCCTCCGCTGACCGTTTCGACGAGGTTGTTGAGGTTCACCGTGGCCGGCTCCTGATAGGAAGGCCCCCCATAGTTAGCACTACAATACAAGGGGTCGGAGATCGTTGCCACCTGGACCGGCGCTATCGAGTATGTGCCCTGATTGAAGTTGTTGCCCATCAGGTTGGCGGTCGCCGGACTGTCGAAGCAGCCATCCGAATTCACCGCTATCCCTATGCCGTTGGAGCCTGAGATCTGATTATTGGAGACTGTGGAGGCTCCGTCGTAGACGTCGATGCCAAACACCCTGTTTCCTTGGAGCTGATTGCTCGAGGACGCCGTCGTATCGTAAAAAGTGGCTATCCCGGCGTCGTTCCCGATGAGCGCGTTATGTTCGATTGTCGTGCCTGCGCCAGACGAGACAGTGATAATTCCAGTGGCCTGGACTTGAGTTAGCACATTAACACCGCAGAAGCCAGCGACATTGCATTCGTTACCGCTCGCGATGTTACGGGATACTGTCCCTAGTGCCCCGTTTATGAAAATGCCTGTCGGCGCGTTGAAAGCGGAATAGGGCGTGCCTGTATCGCTCACGGCGTTGTTGGTGATGCTGCAGGTGGTTCCCGCATAGATGCACAAGACTCCTATGTTTTCGTAGTTCAGGACCTGATTGCTTGATATCGCGACCGAGGAAGAGAACCCTGATCCGGTCATCACCACGATGGCGTCGCCCGGCTGAAGTCTGAGTGTACCGGGTGATTGGCAGCTCGCCGCCACTGTCGTAGGGAGGTACACATTCTGAACGGCGTCGCCGGTAATCGTACCGCCCGCATTCAGAAATAGGATTCCATTGTAATCACCGGTGGGGAAGCTTTGGCAGCTAGTGATTGATGACGACGCCTTGGACCCATCTACTACCAGGTTGCTGATGGTTACTCCTGTTGTTGAGGCGGAATCCGATCCGGCGAGTATTATGCTGTATCCGGGGGTTCCCGATGGAACGTTGTTTGAGTTTGAAGCAACGGTTGTCGGCTCTATGATTGCCCTGCCCGGCCATACCCCTGGTGCGGTGGTCAGCGTAACCCCGCTCGCCGTAATCGTTATCTGAGTATTGTAGGTTCCCGCCCCGAAGCAATAGGTTCCTGGACTCGTTATTGTGATGGGGACCGTCGTTGCCGTATCATAAGTCGGGCTGGCCGAATACGTGGTGCTGCAAGTTGAAGCGGCTGCGATTGACGGCTGGAAAAGCACGAGCGAAGAGAGAAGCAGTATCGCTGAAATCGTCAGCACGCCCGCCTTTGCTGTAAGGCTGGATCGTCTCTCGGTCATGTTTGGACTGGTCGTTCTTGGGTTCAACAGGTTCAACGTGACCAAGAAGACGGCGAAATCTCGATTTAATCCTGTGCGAGGCTCAGGCGGCCAAGACCGACAAATTCAAGTGGAAAATGTCCCTTGTTGAAGCACCGCGCAAGCGAAATGGACGGGCCGGATATCCGTGTGTCGTGGGAAAGCGCCACCGTAGTCGGACGGTCGCCTCACGGGAGAACGGACTGAGGCTTTGTTCGCCTAGTTGTAGGAGACGACCAAACCGGTGTAGATCCCGGCATCCTGATAATACCCGAAGGGAGGAGGCGGGTTAATGACTCCTTCGATCGTTCCCGTTATGCTTTGGATATTCCTCAAGCCACCGGTCCCTTGGCTGAAGGCGATCAAACCCGCGTAGCTGCCCTCGGGCGTGGGAGCAACAAAGCTTCCGGAGGACTCGAAGGTGACGGACATCGTTCCAGGACCCCTGCCGCCCGTCACCGTTCCGGTGAACGTGCAATAGGCATTGGACCCTGTAAGAGTTACTCCGTCGGGGGCGACGACAACTTGGTTGTAACAGTCAAGAGTTCCTGTGATTCCCCCCGTCATGGTCCAGGTTGGGGCGTAAAGACTGACCGTGAAGGGTGCAACACCCTGATTGGAGACCGTCGAGGAATTGAGGAATGATGACGGGAGGTAGGTCCCAGTCATTGCCCCGGTTACCGCCGTAGGCGTCTGGGGAGGCGGATTGGCGAAGGCTTGTCCAGCGTAGAACGCGCCTCCCCCTACAAGCAGGCCGACCAGGACTATTGCCGCGCCCATCATCTTCGGACTGATTGCCTTCCGGTTCAGGAGCTTCAATGCAATCAAACAGGCGGTAAAATCTCGACTTAAGCCTGTGCGAGACTCGAGAGCCCATTGTTGACAGACTTAAATGGAAAATGTCAGATGTTCTCCCCTTGGGCCGGCAAAATGGACAAGCTGGACATCAGGATAATCAGAGAGCTCTTCCAGCCCACCCCATTCGCTCCGTCCAGGGAGGGTCAGAGGCAGTCGTTGAGGAAGATGGGCAAGAAGCTGGGAGTCGGCGGCGAGGCTGTCGCCAAGAGAGTGGACAGATTGGTCCGTTCCGGTTTCATCAAGGGGTTCCCACTCTTCCTCAATATGAATCTGCTCGGGCTGAAAGTGGGGGCGCTTGTCATGGACGTAGAGGCCTCGACCCTGAGGAAGGAACTGGCTGAGAAGCTCTCTCTAATCGATGGATTGCTGATAGTCCAGTCTCACGTTGAGGGCTCCGTCGGGATAGTGTTCTGCTGCGAGGACCACGAATCGCTCCAGAAGAAGGCGGATTATTCTCGACCGTCGCCGGCGCCCGAAGCACACTGTTGACCCGCGTCCCATTCCCCGAAAGCTTCATTTCCCTCACAAAGTCTGACTGGAATATCATCTCGAAGCTGGAGATGAATGTTGACAAGTCCCTCAAGGAAGTCTCTGAGGAACTGCAAATTTCCAGCAGGACTGTGAAGAGGCGGATGGCCAGGTTGGTCAAGAACAACATAATCTTCACGTTAGCTTCAGCGAATGTCGGCGCGATTCGCGAGGCCGTCATGGCGGATCTTGTGGTCGAGTATGACACACCGGCTTTGAGGCCGCGGGTCGACAAAATGTTGCTTGACCTGCTCGAGCCCTACTACTATTCTACAGGGCCGTGGGAGAGCTACGGGCTTTTCGCCCTGATTCTTCCGAACATTTCCAAATCCCGGGAGATTCTTGAGACCGTGAGAAGAATGAGCGGGATAAAATCCGTAAGGCTTGAATTGGTGGAGGAGAGGTACGAGTATTACGATTACTTGTACGAAGCGGTAGATAGGAAACTGGCGACCCTGCCAGTTGATTAACTCCCGATGCTAGAATTCCATGAGTTTAGCTTTAATATCGACCCGAATCGTGGGGCTTCGGCTGCCCTGGTCGTATAGTGGCCTAGTATGCCGCCCTGTCAATAGGGGGTCTTCCCTCCTAGCAGGTCGGCGGTGACCGCGGGTTCGAAATCGACTCGAATCGACGAATATCCCGCCCAGGGCGCCACCTAACAATTATCCGTTCGGCATCGTAGTTGATTCGTCGAAAGTCTTCTAGTCCTTTTGGAAGATGTAAATAGCTGAAGGGCTCTTGAAGAATCGGGAATCGCCGAATGACACCCTCCGACACGGTTCCTGATCCGTTCAAGCCTCCGACCGACCTGATCGTCGTGACGACCCCGTTCGTCTCGGGGTATCATGTTACCCGGGTCATCGGCATGACGTTTGGATTAATCGTGCGGTCCAGGGGGCTCGGGCAGAACATCTTCGCCTTCTTCCGGGCTTGGGGCGGCGGGGAGATCAAGGTGTACACGAACTTACTCGAGCAGGTGCGCCACCACGCCCTCGAGCGGCTCTGTGACCACGCGAAGAGCCTGGGAGCGAACGCTGTCGTCTCCGTCGGCTTTGACACATCAGAGATGGCGGGAGGGATAACCGAGGTCCTAGCTTACGGGACCGCGGTCGTTGTGGAGCCTGACACCACGCCTGCGCAGCCCGTCGCGCTCCATTGATGGTCCCTCACTCTAGGCTCAGGTAGAGGAAGACGGTGTAGGCGCCTATCGTCAGGAAGTCGGCGAGCATCGTTAGCGTTCCCGGCACGAGTATTACCCCTTGGGTACCCAGGATGAGCGGGTACGAGAAGAGGGTCTGGAGGAAGAGGGCGGAGAGGACTATCACGAGGCCCAGGGCAAAGTTGGCGTGCGTCTCCGAGTAGACCTTGAGGTAGACTATCACCAGTGAGACCAGGAGCGCGACCTCGACGGTGGTGAGGACGATGTGGAGCCGGATGGAAGGGTCAGGGTTGAAGACGGGAACGCCGCGGAAGAACGGCTCCCTGTATTCCTCCGGCAGGGTGGCGAGGTCCGACATTAGGACCCCCGCCAGGACCCCGCCCAGCAGCACTACCACTACCCAGAGCTTTCCCACCGTCGACTTCTTCGGTGCGACGGCGGGTTGATTGATTCCGCTATTGTTGTTTGTTTCCAATTTTTTGTCAGCCTCTGTGTTCCTTCGTCTTCACCTTCGTCCGCTTCAGGATCCCTTCGAGCTGCGGCCAGTGGGACTCCATCCCCTCGGAGACGAAGTAGACCCTTCCGTACTTGTCGCCCTCGGCGAGGACGATCTTGTTCGCCTCGAGGACCCGCAGGTGGTGCCTCACCGTCGTGTAGTCAAGGTGCAGCGACTGCGAAAGCTGCTGCGCGTTCTTCGGCTGCTCCTTCAGGCTGAAGAGGACGAGCGCCCTCGTCTTCGCGCCCGCGCTCCCAGCGAAGAGCCACCAGAGTAGCCGTTCGAAGGAGTCCATCGTGACTACGAGGGTATCCCTCGCCGCCAACGATATTATTGCTTGCTTGGCGGGGTGAGAGCGTTTCCAGCTAGCGCTTCCCAATCAATTCGACCACTGCGGGAGGCATCGGTCTCGCTCTCTGGAGTGACCCTCCCTTATCGGCGCTCTCCAGCCCCGCGCTCACGACCAGGTCGGCGAGCCTGCGAGCCCACTTCTTCCAGACCTCTGGGTGGTAGGACCTCACGAACGTCAGGACGTCTCCGCGGTCTGCCGCGACGTCGTAGAGTATCCCTGCGCCGGTCCTCCTCTTGGTCACGACGCCGAGCTGGACGAGCCGGTCCATGTGCCACGAGACGGTGGGCTGCGAGTGGCCGAGGCTTTTCGCCAGGTCGCTCTGCGTCATGGCCGAGTCGAGCAGCAGGCACAGGAGTATCTCCCGGGGCGTCTCCTGCGAGAGGACACCGAGCAGCACCTCCTGCTCCTCCTTGAAGACCATCGTCGGGAACACGAAGCGGTAGAACCCGCTCTTCCTGGTCTTCACAAAGCCGTGCCTCTCCAGCCAGAAGAGGTGGTAGTGGAGGTCTCCGGTGGCGAGGCGGAGTTCCTTGGCCATCCCGCGGACGTGTGTCCCCGGGTGACCCCGGACGTATTCGTAGATCACCCCTCTGCGGGTGAGGCCCGACTTTACCTCTGCCATCGCGCGCGACGGCCTACTCCCGTAAGATGGCGACTGCCTCGCGATCGCCCTTCGCGCGCTCGCTGAGTCGGGATACCCTCCGTGTCCCTCGGCGAACCTGCCGAGTGGCTCCCACGGCGGCGCCTCTAGCCTTCGAGGCCCGCCGCTCAGGCCCATGCTCATTCCTTCAGCACGTCCCCTTTCGGCCGGTCATGGTTGCCCTGGTCGTCCGAGAGCTTTACGCCATGGGCGGTCTGAAGGTGGTGGAGGTACATCTCGCGGTCGTAGGACGACCGATACTGACCCCTCCCCATGCTCTGGAAGAGCATGCAGATAGTGCACCTCTGCGTCGTCTGCTGACGCTGCCCGTGCGGCTGGTGGTGCGCCATCAGAGATCCCCCAGGAGGAACGTGCCACCGCTGATCATCACCCCCGCTAGGAGCGGGAGGCTAGACGCTCCACCCAGACCCTCGAGGAGTGGCCGTGTGCGCTCGGCGCCCGAGAGCGCCGGCGCAAGGATTTTGGTCGACGAGACAGGCGACCTCGCCGACCTCAAGTCCACCGCGATATTGACGCGTGACATTCTTTGAGACCTGATGTATCAACAAGCTCGATTGACTATATAGTGGATTTCCGAGATTCTTCCCAAATCTTTAGAGAATCGACGCAGGAAGAAACCTCAATCTGCGACCTTCTCGGAGACGGACCGGCGGAGCGGGTCCAGAACAAAGGTTTTTCTTGCGGGACGACGGTCCCACTCTCGTGAGCAAGGCAGAGCAAGGGAGGACCCCGAACGTGAGCAAGGAAGACTTCCAGTTGTGGTTCAAGAGCAAGTCGAGGTTTCCGCTCGCGATCAAGGGTCACTCGTTCGCGCTCTCCCGCGACGGCCTCGTCAAGGTCGACGGGGGCAAGTTCGTCTACGAGGAGGCGCTCCAGCTCGTCTCGATGCTCAACTCGCGCAGCCCGTTCACCCAGATGAACGCCACGCTGGTGATCTGGGAGAGGAACGGCGCCCTTAGGTTCATCGTGGTCGCTCTCCTGGTCATAGTCGCGGCCGCCGTGCTCGTCATAGCGCGTCGCTGAGCCCCGGGGCAGCCTAGGAAGTTATGCTGACGTAGTAGAGGTCCGTGACGCCGCCCTTGAGCTGGAAGATGCCCACGTTGAGAGCGCCGGCGCTGTCGGTCCAGACGTAGAGCGAGCCGCCCGCGCTCCCCGGCCCATATTGCTGAATCAGCGCGCTCACCTGCGCGAGCGCACCGTTGACTCCAGACTTCGCCAGGGAGACCGTTGCCGTGTTGATGAAGACGTTGGGGTTGACCGTGGTCGCGGTCACAACGTTCAGGTTCGATGGCGTAGCGAGCGCCTGGATCCCGGCGAGGAGCGCCGTGCCGTTGCTTTCTCCGATCCCGACGCTGGTCGACGTCGTGCTGCTCGAGGACGTTGACGTGGTCGTCTTCGTGGAGTTGCCTCCGGGGAGTCCTCCGATTCCATTACCCGCGCTTGTGGTCGTCGTGCCCGCTTCCGTTGTAAGGAGGTTGCGATAAGCGGCGGTCGCATTGGTCCCCACCCCGACCAGGTCCGTCAGTGGGCTCACGGCAGTCATGAATGGGAGCTGAGTGACGACCCCCGATGTCCCGGGGTTCGTGTAGACGGCGACGAAATACGTCAACGTCCCTCCCACGGAATATAGCAGGTATGACCCGAAGCGATAGTTGGGCAAGAGGGTGAGCTCGGTCCTCACCTGCTGGTTGGTGGTGAGGGCGTTCTCCGCCGCCGAAGGCCCGATTATCGTGGTGGAGTTCGAGGGGTTCTGGTAGAGGTAGATCTGGCCGAGCCGGTCTCCTCCGTACGCGATATACATCCCCGCCAGGTTCTGGCTCGCGGCGCTCTGGTAGTGCACAAGCTGGGTGGCGGCGAAGTAGGTCTCGTTGCCCACGGCCCACGGGATGTACTGGACGGTGGTGTTGACGGGCCTCTGGTAGAACTGCGACCCCGAGCGCCAGATGAACGGGTCGGTGACGTGGAACTGGAAGTCAACGTCGAGCTGCCCGGGGACGGTCTGGGTGCCCAGGAGCTGCTCTGGATACCTGAGCTGAGGGACGAGCCAGGCAGGCGGGGTCTGCCACTGCGGGTAGTAGTTGGAGTAGAATTGCGAGATGAAGTCTGAGGGGCTCGTGCCCACCAGGCTGGAGACGTTGTAGAAGCTCATGTCGCCGTTCGCCACGTTGACCAAGGCGACGCCGAAGAAGCGAAGGTAGGGGCTCGCGGCGAATCCGGACTGGAGCGGGTACTCGATGTATACCTGGACGGCGTAGTAGATGCTCTTCCCGTCGGAGACGAGGTACGCCGCGGGGTCCTCGACGAGGCCGGGTATCAGGATGCTCTGGACCCTGTTGAAGACGTTCCTGTTCCAGAGCATCTGCATAGTGCTCCCGGAGAAGGCGAACCCAATCTGCCCCTCGGAGAAGGTCATCCACATTGCCTTCTGCCAGCCCGTGAGGTTGTAGTCGGCGGCCCCGTTGTAGGAGGCGTTGCCGATCTCGTCGTAACCGGGGACGTGGACATAGACGTCGTTGAGGAACCCTGACCCTTCCCCGTAGTAGAGAGGCGGCTCCGTGGGGACCCCGTAGGCCTTCGTGACGGGGATCTCCGAGCCGTTGTAGGTGTTGATTACCAGGATCTTGGCCGCGTGCGTGTAGATTAGGTGCTGGCTGATCCAGTCGGTGGCGGGGTAGGCGGGGGTGGTCGGGGAGACCCAGTACTCCGTGTTGTTGAGGTAGACTATCTCAGAGCTGCCGAGCTGCATCCAGTTGTAGGCCCCTATGGCCTTCGTGTTCGTCACGGCCGCGGCGGTCTGGTCCCATTGCCTCACCACGTTCAGGATGGTGGACGAGTTGCTCGTGGGTAGGCTGGTGATGTCCCCCTGGCTGATGTTCTGGATGCCGCCGGCCCATCTGGTCACGGTGATCTGCTTCTGGACGCCAGGGTCGAACTGATAGGGGACGTAGTTGTTGTTCCAGTTGAAGTAGAGGAACGCGAGCGCGCCCACCTGTATTATCAGCAGGAAGATCAGGACGGCCGCCACTCCCTTGTAGAGGCCCCGGCTAGGAAGGACCGCGGCCCTCCCCTTGCCAAAGTAGGAGTAGCCGGCGAGGATGGAGACGAAGACGAGGATTGAGAGGCCGTAGAGGTAGGGCGTCGCCGCGTTCATGTACCAGAATGGAGCGCTCATGGTGATGGCCACGGATATCGCGGCGGCCACCGCCAGGATGTTCCGGAGCCAGACGTTGCTCGCCCTTGTCGTGAGGTTCTTCAGGAGCCGGAGTATCATCCGGATCGCGAAGATTGTGAGGAACGCGGAGACGGCATAGTAGATCAGGTTGTACTGGACCTCCATAGTTGGCATCAGGCCGATCATCTGGGTACCCGACGCAGGGAAGACGGGCAGCGCGAGGAGCCTCGGGATCTGGGCCCAGCTCCCCAAGCCCTGCGCGAGCATCGCGACCGAGTTCATGATTGGGCCGAGGGTGGGGAAGCTGTCGTTGATCACGAAGAAGCCGAAGACGAAGGCCCACTTCACGAACTGCCAGAGACCCCAGACCGTGGCGCCCGGCCTTAGCTCGGCGAGGGGGCGCTGGAGCTCGTCGCCGTACTGGGAGGTCCTCCTGGTCATCAGGGTGACAAGCCCCCCGAGGTCGCTCTTGCCCACCCGGGGATTCACGACGAGCAGCGCGAGAATCCCTCCCACGAGGAATGTGTATCCGTGGTAGAACGTGATGCCGAACCAGTTCAGGTCGGACTTTGTCGAGTAGACGTGCTCGGCGATGGACCACTGCAGGTAGATCCAGGCAGCGAAGAGGGCGACGATGACCGCGAAGATCCCGATGAGCACCCATATCGCCCTCGGCCCGAAGGAGACGGGCGTGCGGGGCTCCTCTTCGCCCAGCGGAGGGCCAGCGTCTTGCAAATCAAAGTGGAGCGCGAATGGGGGGCGTTATACGCGTTGTGCGCCCGGGGTTTCGGTGCGGCGCCTAGCTCGGGACCACCACTTTCAGCAGGGAGGACTCGTAGGTCAGGCCGTCCGTCGCGGTGAGGATTGCCCAGTACGTCCCAGGCTTCAGGGAGTTCGAGGCGGCCACGGTCACCGTAAGGTGCAACTCCGTTCCCGCTTGAGGGGACACCGAGGTCGAGGAGACGCTGAGGGTCAGGTTGGCCGGCTTCGAGACGAAGGACTCGGAGTCCGCGAAGGTGATGTTGAGCGCGCCGTGGTGGGTCGTGTCGTGGACGACGAGGTCGACGGAGGCGCTCGACCCGCTAGCGATGGTAACGGTGCCGTTCCCCGCGACGGTGGTGTAGAACCCGGGGTCGTAGCCCGGGTCCACGTAACCCAGCCCGTTCGAGAACCACTCCGTGAACCACGCCCTCCCGCCGCCCACGGCGAAAGTCTCGGCGCCCGTGATGGTGGTCCCGTCCACGGGGTGGTCGGACTCGGAGTACTCGGCGAGCGAGCCGTTGGATGGGTCGATCATCGCGATCCTGTTCCCGTAGTGCTCGTTCGCCCAGACCTCCGAGCCGTTCGAGTACACGAAGTACGGGAGGGTGGTCACCGGGCTCCCGTCCCAGAGGACGAAGGACGTGGGGAAGTACGACCAGCTCTTTGCCGTGAAGTTGTAGCTGGCCACGCTCGAGGAGCCGTGGAGCGCGACCCAAAGGGAGCCCGAGGCGAGCGCTATGCTCGATGGGTCGAAGAACCTCTGGCCTCCGACGAGCGCCGGGGAGAAGTGGCTCACGTTGAAGGAGTAGATGCCGCCTCCTCCGGACTCCGACGCCCCCACGTCGTCGTAGAAGCCCGTCGTCGAGTTCGCGAAGATCACCTGCGCGGGCTCCGCGTTCGAGCCCCCGGGGAGGGAGTACTGGCGGACGGTCCCGTTCGGGCTGACCTCGCCGATGCGCCCGGAGAAGAGCTCCGCGACCCAGAGCGTGTCGTTCGGCCCGGGGGTCATCGTGTAGGGATACGAGGTGTTCGTGGGGATCGCAATGGTCGAGAACTGCCCTGTCGAGGGGTCGAGCCCGACGAGCTGGTTCCCCGAGGTGTCGGTCACCCAGACCTTCCCGTTCCAGAGGGTCACGCCGAAGATGTCGCTCTTGTTCCCGCAGAACCCGGCCGCGCTGGGCGGCGCCTTGTAGTCGAACGGCCAGGCGTACTCCACGAGCGTCCCGTTCCCCGGATAGAAGTGCCCCACCCCGGCCACGGACTGCTCGCCGAACCAGACCGAGCCGTCGGCGGCGACCGTCACGCCGTTGGGGGCCCTGAGCGGCGACGGCAGGGTGAACTCGGTCACCCCGCCGATGGTCGTCGGGGGCGCAAGCTGCGTCCTGAGCACCTTCGCACTCCCGAGGGGGTTCGCGCAGCTCGGGCCAGGGTAGAGCTGCTGGTAGGCGTAAATCCCGCCGACGGAGGCGACTATGATGACGAGGATGATGGCCGGGGGCAGCAAGACCCTGCGAAGGCTCTTCCGGGATTTTGGCGCCAAACTCGCACCAAGGCTCTCAAAGTGTCCTGCGCCGGTAACTGTTCGCTACTCGCCCCACCGCTCCTTGCGGACGCGGCCCTTGATGTGGGTTATTATCTCCTCGAGCGATGTGCCCGGCCCGTAGAGGCCGGAGATCCCGAGCTTCAGGAGCTTGGGCTTGTCCTCGTCGGGGATGATTCCCCCGCCGGTCACGATGATGTCCTTGCCCCCGTACTTGTCGAGGAGCCTCTTGACCTGGGGGAACGCGGTCATGTGCGCGCCGTTGAGCAGGGAGAGCGCTACAACGTCCACGTCCTCGTCGACCGCCATCCTCGCTACCTCTTCTGGGGTGGGAAGGAGGCCGATGTAGATCACCTCCATCCCGGCGTCCCTGAAGGCCCTGGCGAGGACGAGGACGCCCCTGTCGTGGCCGTCAAGGCCCGGCTTCGCCACCAGTATGCGGATCTTCCTCTTCTCCTGGGCCGTGCGCTGGGGCATTGGGCGGCGAGCGGCCCGCCCCTTAGAAAAAGTGTTCTGTAGCAATCCCCGGATTCGCGATAATCGCCCGAGGGAGTTTAAGTAAGCTTCCGCTGCAGAGCGCGAACGAAGGGCGATGGGGGTAGAATATCTCTTCGTGGTGAGGCACGGGGAGACAGAGGCCAACGAGGAGGACATAGACGCCGGCCCGCTGGACTATCCCCTCACCAAGAAAGGGGTGAAGGAGGCCTCGTTCATCGCCAAGGCCCTGTCGAAGGTGAGGATTGACGCGGCCTACAGCAGCCCGGTGTTTCGGGCCGTCGAGACCGCGAAGATACTGGCTGCCCCGCACAAGCTCAAGGTGAAGAGCCTCGAGGACCTGACGGAAGCCAAGCTCAAGCCCAAGTTCGTCGGGAAGAAGGGAAGGCACCACATACTGACGAGCCCTGAGGCATTCTCAGAGACGAACACGGAGCTCCAAGGCAGGATAGGCCGCGCAGTCGAGACGATCAAGAGGGAAGCGACCGGGAACGTTTTGGTGGTGTCCCACGGCGACGTGATAACGGCTATGCTCGAGGTCGTGGTCGAGCGAAGGGTGAAGGCGGAGAAGTACTACGTGTTTCATCCGGCCTACGCCGCGCTCTCGATAGTCGAGGTCAAGGACAGACCCTTCCTGGTCCTATACGACTACCACCGCAGGATGTTCGAGCACTTCCTGAGACGGCCCGAGGGCGCGAGCGGCGTTTAGCCTAGACGAGGACGGGCTC
Organism: Nitrososphaerota archaeon; assembly: GCA_027886905.1. Lineage (GTDB taxonomy): Archaea > Thermoproteota > Nitrososphaeria > Nitrososphaerales > Gagatemarchaeaceae > Gagatemarchaeum. The sequence continues at coordinate 23,245 of JAPCJO010000013.1, read as the reverse complement.
TTTCCATCCGCCGAAAATCTCCTTCCCGACGCCCACGAGCTCTCCCAGTGTGGCGTAGGCGGAGACGGCATCGAGCAGAGGGTACATGGAGTTCGCCTTCGGGTCCTCGTAGGCCTTCCGCAGCTTTTCAAGGAGGGTTTTCACCTTCCGGTCGTCCCTCTGGGACTTTACCTTGCGGATGCGCTCTATCTGCCTCCGCTGGGCCTTGAAGTCTATCTTCAGTGTGGTGATGCGCGCCTCCTCCTTCGCTGTGTACTTGTTCACGCCGACCACCGCATCCTCCCCGCTCTCGACCCTCTTCGAGAGGCGGTAGGCGTTCTCGGCTATCTCGCGCTGGAGGTATCCCGACTTTATCGCGCCGAGTATCCCCCCGGCCCTCTCTATCCTGTCGAAGTAGCGATAGGCCTCCTCCTCGAGCTTATCGGTGAGCCATTCCACGTAATATGATCCGCCGAGCGGGTCCATTACGCTGGTCACGCCCGTCTCCTCGGCGATTATCTGCTGGGTCCGGAGCGCCACCTGGACGGCGTGCTCCGTAGGGAGCGCCATCGCCTCGTCGTAGGAGTTGGTGTGGAGCGACTGCGTCCCCCCTAGGACGGCGGCGAGAGCCTCGAGGGCCGTCCTGACCACGTTGTTGTAGGGCTGCTGCCACGTGAGGGAGGCGCCAGAGGTCTGGGTGTGGAACCTCATCAGGAGGCTGCGGGCCTTCTTCGCCCCGTATCTCTCGCGCAGGACGGTCGCCCATATCCTCCTGGCGGCCCGGAATTTTGCTATCTCCTCGAAGAAGTCCATGGTTGAGTTGAAGAAGAAGCTCAGGCGCGGGGCGAAGTCGTCGACCTGGAGCCCAGCCTCGATGCCGAGCTCCACGTGGCCGAAGCCGTCAGCGAGCGTGAAGGCCAGCTCCTGGACGGCGCTCGAGCCCGCCTCGCGGATGTGGTACCCGCTGATGCTCACGTAGTTCCACTGGGGCATGTGTTTGGTGCAGTAGAGCATCATGTCCCTGACTATCCGCAGGTGGGCCTCCGGCGGGTAGACCCACTCCTTCTGGGCTATGAATTCCTTCAACATGTCCGCCTGCACCGTCCCCTTGAGAGACTGCAGGGGTATGCCCCTCCCCTTTGCGACCCCCGCGTACATCGCGGTGAGGATGGCGGCTGGGGCGTTGATTGTCATAGAGGTACTGACCTTGTCGAGGGGGATCCCGTCGAAGATGGCCTCCATGTCGCGGAGCGAGGAGACGTTGACCCCGCACCTGCCGACCTCCCCGTGGGCCTTCTGCGAGTCGCAGTCAACGCCGTAGAGGGTGGGCATGTCGAAGGCCACGCTGAGCCCTGTCTCGCCGTGCTCGAGGAGGAGCTTGAGCCTCTTGTTCGTGTCCTCCGGGGTCCCGAAGCCAGAGAACATCCTCATCGTCCACTGCCGCCCCCGGTACATGGAGGGGTAGACACCCCTGGTGTAGGGATAGACCCCGGGGAGGGCGAGGTCTGACTGCGAGAGGGAGGCGATGTCCTCGGGCGTGTACACGGGCTTCAACGAGACTCCCGACGCGGTCTCGAACCGCTCCTTGGTCTCGGGCGCGCCGGCGACCCAGGGCGAGTAGACCTCGTTTAGCCAGCGGTCATAGCCGGCCTTCATGTCCCTCAGCGTCCTGCGGTCGAAGACCGCAGCAGTCTTCTTCCGCTTCGCGGAGACCTCTTTGGCCTTGGCGCCCCAATACTGGTCCTTCGCGCTGGAGAGCATCGCTGGGAGGGCGCCCGCTGGGTTCCTGATAAAAGTGTGCATTTCTGCGAAGAGGAGTTCGTCACTTGACTGCCGTGACGAGCTCCACCGTAGCCGCTGGGACGGTGAGGGTCACGCCCCTCCGGTCGAGCAGCAGCGAGCCTTGGTCGTCGATGGCCTCGGCCTTGCCCGTAAGGACCTTGGCGTCGGTCGTCCTGACCCGGACGTCCCTCCCCAGCCAGGAGATGGTGGGCTCCATCCTTTCGACGAGCTTCCTGTGCATCCCTCTCTCCCACTCGGCGAAATACCAGTCGAGCGCGTGGAGGACCTTGTCCCGCAGGAGGCCGGCGTCTACCTCGACCCCTAGTGCCTCGAGGATGGACACGGCGGGGAGCCCCGACGGGAACGAGGAAGGCACGCTGGCGGAGCAGTTCACCAAGACCCCGAAGACGACCTGGGCCTTGGAGCCGGGCTCCACGGGCTGGGTCAGGGAGAGCGACGTCATCGCTACGACCCGCCCTTCGATGGTGACGAGGTTGGGCCAGTGGAGCCAGCTTATGATGCCGGTGTCCCTCCTTATCCCCTCGGAGGTGCACGCGGCCGCGAGGGGGCCGAGGAGGCGAAAGTCGCCCGAGTTGACTCGGCGGGCGGAGGCCCGGCAGACCGAGAGTTGCAGGAGCCCGCGAGTCCCGCCCTGGACGACGAGGCCGTCGGAGAAGCGCCCTATGGCGGAGGCCCTCCGTACTCTCCAATGGAAGTCGGCCAACGATGCCCACGCTATAGGCTGCGGTCATATGCTTTCGCGGGATCGACTTCGGGAGGAAGGCCCAAACCGTGGTCAAGGCCGAGAGCGCGGCAATGATGGACCCTGGGATAAAGTTCGGGTACACGGGCCTTCGCGTGCGAGACCTCGACAAGGCAATTGAGTTTTTCACCAACGTCATGGGGATGAGGTTCCGGGCGCGGGTCGAGGCAGACTGGAACGAGGGCGTGTTCGCGAACCTCGGGTTCGACGGCGACGACCACTACCTGGAGCTGAACTAGTACGCCCCGGGCTCGCCCCATCACACGGAATTCGTCGAGGGGGAAGCTCGACCACTTGGGCATGAAGGTCAAGGATTTTGCGGGGACGCTGAAGAGGCTCGGCGACGCCGGATATCCGGTGGAGATAGGCCCGGTCCACGAAGGGAAGTGGCACGTCGCGTTCGTGATGGGATGCGAGGGAATCTGGCTGGACATCTACAGCGTCGATGAGGACGCCGGGCCGCAAAAGGCGGCCTGACGACCGGGGCGGATGGAAGCGGGAAGGTCATGTTTATTTCGAGAGCGGCGGCACGACATCCCGTAGACACAGGCTTGGACACCAAGGAACTCGCGGCTCGCCTTGCGAAGGGCGACAGGAGGGCCGTGGCGAAGGCGATCACCTTGGTCGAGAACGACGGTGCAGGGTCGTCCGGGCTCCTCAGGGCCATAGGCCCGAGGCTCGGGCACGCGTTCGTAGTCGGGGTCACCGGTCCGCCCGGGACGGGGAAGAGCAGCCTGGTGGACAGGCTCACCGAGAGCTACAGGAAGAAGGGGCTCAAGGTCGGGATAGTCGCGATCGACCCCACGAGCCCCATAACCGGCGGGGCGCTCCTTGGCGACAGGGTGAGGATGGTCGACCACACGATGGACGAGGGGGTGTACATCAGGAGCATGGCGTCGCGCGGCTGGGCCGGCGGGCTCTCGGGGGCGGTGGCCGACGTCATACAGCTCCTCGACGCGGCGGGGATGGACGTCGTCATGGTCGAGACCGTGGGCATCGGTCAGTCTGACACCGACGTGGTTCGCGTGGCGCACGCAGTGATGGTGGTGCTGATGCCCGGGCTGGGAGACGACGTGCAGGCCTCCAAGGCGGGCCTGATGGAGATAGGGGACGTCTACGTGGTCAACAAGGCGGACCTCCCGGGGGCCGACGACATGGTCGTCGACCTCCTGGCGATGGCGAGGGACTTCAAGGGGCGGAACCCGTCCGTGCTGAAGGTCTCGGCGGCTAAGAGGGAGGGGATAGACAAGGTGGTGGACGTCCTGGAGCGCATCAGGGGGCGGTTCCTCTCGTCGCCCTCGGAGGCTGGAGACGCGATCAGGCTGAAGGGCATAAGGGGGATGATAACGGAGCTAGCGAGGAGAAGGGTCCTAGTGGACTTTGAGGCAAGGGCGGACTCGAGGGTCGAGGGACTCGCCGAAGACGTCGCGAAGCACGGGCTCACGATCGACGAGGCGGCTAACTCCCTGCTCGGGTCGAAGGGGGCGCGGGTCAGGCCGCGCAAGAGGACCGTTTGAATCCTTATCCGACTGACTGACTTGAGGAATGTCATGCGGAAGCTCATAGTGAGTGAGTTCGTCTCGCTGGACGGCGTGATGGAGGACCCCGGCGGCGCTGAGAAGACCAAGCATGGTGGCTGGACCTTCAAATTCATGAGCCCCGAGGGCGGAAAGTACAAGCTCGACGAGCTTTTGGCGGGCGGAGCCCTACTGCTCGGGCGAGTGACCTACCAGGGTTTCGCGAAGGCCTGGCCGTCGATGAAAGACGACGCGGGCTTTGCGGACAGGATGAACAGCTTGCCAAAGTATGTCGTCTCGACGACCTTGGACAAGGCAGAGTGGAAGAATTCGAGGGTGATCAGTGGGAACGTAGCGGAAGAAGTAAAGAAGCTCAAAGAGCAGCCGGGCCAAGATATCCTCGTTTTCGGCAGCGCCGAACTCGTGATGACTCTGATGAACGACGATTTGGTTGACGAATACCGCCTCATGGTGTATCCGATCATCCTCGGCAGCGGTAAGCGCCTCTTCGGGGACGACATCCAAACGGCGCAGGTGTTGGACCTCGCTGACTCGAAGGCGTTCGGCTCGGGCGTGGTGCTCCTGACCTACAGGCCGCGGGGCGGAGTCTCCAAGAGCGAGGTCGCCCGATGAGCTTCGCGATGAGCCTCTCGGAGCGGTTGGCTGGGTACGCCTCGTCCCTCACCTACGACGACCTGAGCGAGGAGGTCATCAAGGAGGCGAAGAAGCGGATCCTGGACGCGGTGGGATGCGCCATCGGCGCTTACGGCGAGGCCCCGGTCAAGGCCGCGAGGCGCCTCGCGGAGCGCGGGTATCCGGGGAGCGCCTCGACGATCATCGGGACCAGGAAGAAGACCACCCCCGACGTGGCCACCTTCGTCAACGGGCTGATGGTGAGGTACTTCGACTTCAACGACACCTACCTCTCCAAGGAGCCGGGGCACCCCAGCGACAACATCCCGGCGTGCCTCGCGACCGCGGAGATGGAGGGCCGCTCGGGGAAGGACCTGCTCGTGGCGATTGTCCTCGCCTACGAGGTCCAGTGCAGGCTGTGCGATGCGGCGAACCTCCGGCACAGGGGGTGGGACCACGTCAACTACGGCCTCGTCTCCGGAGCCCTCGCGGCTGGGAAGCTCCTGGGGCTCTCGAGGGAGGAGCTCGCCCAGGCGGTTAACATCTCGCTAAGCTCCCACCTGACGATGAGGCAGGTGAGGGCTGGAGGGCTCTCCATGTGGAAGGGGTTCTCCTTCTCCAATGCCTCCCGCAACGCCGTGTTCTCCGCGCTCCTCGCCAGGGAGGGGATTACGGGGCCTTCCCCGGTCTTCGAGGGCGAGATGGGCTTCTTCAACCAGGTCTCCGGCCGCTTCCAGCTCGACGTCAAGTCCTTCGGCGGGAAGGGCAGGCGGTTCAGGCTCGAGGATACTTTCATGAAGTTCTACCCGGCGGAGTACCACGCCCAGACCGCGATCTGGGCGGCGCTCGACATCAGGAAGAAGATAGATGGCGATCCTCTCGAAAGGATAGCCCACGTCGGCATCGAGACCCACGAGGCCGGCTACTCTATACTGGGGAAGGACACGGAGAAGTGGGCCCCGGAGACGAGGGAGACGGCGGACCACAGCCTTCCCTACATAGTGACTATGGCCCTCCTAGAGGGGAAGGTCGACAACGAGACCTATGCGGCCCGGAAGCTCAAGGACCCGTTGGTCAGGGAGTTCATGAAGAAGGTCATCGTGAAGGAGGACAGGGCGCTGACCGAGGCCTATCCCGGCAGCATCCCGAACAGGGTGACCGTCAAGCTCGACGACGGGACGACGCTCGCCGTGCAGGTCGACGACCCGCGGGGCCACCCCAGGAACCCGATGACGGAGGAGGAGATCGAGCAGAAGTTCAGGCTCCTCGTCGCGGGCGTGCTGAAGGGTCCGCGGGTCGAGAAGGTCCTGAAGTTCGTGCGCACCGTCGAGAAGCAGACCGGCGTGTCGCCGCTCTTCGCCTCGTGCGTCGTGAAGGCCTAGCCCGGGCGCCTATCTGGCGTCGAGCGGGACGTAGTTGAGCCCCTTGTTGCCGATGTAGGTGGCGTCGGGCCTGTAGATCCTGTTGTCCATGAGCTGCTCGTTGTAGTGCGCGACCCAGCCCACGATCCTGCTCGAGGCAAAGATGGGCGTGAATGTCTCGATGGGTATCCCGAGGGTCATGAAGATGGGCGCGGCGTAGAAGTCGACGTTGGAGGGCAGCCTCTTGGACTCCCAGACGGCGCTCTCCACGGCCTCGCACAGCTTGTAGGTCTCGAGCCCCTTCCCCTGCTTCTCGAGGAGCTCCCTGAGCAGCTTCTTCGCGAGCTGCGAGCGGGGGTCGACCGTCTTGTAGACCCTGTGGCCGAAGCCCATTATCTTCTCGCGCTTCGCCAGCGCCTCCTGGACGTAGGGCCTGGCATTCGCGGCGGTGCCAATCTTCAGCAGCATCTGCATCGCGGCCTCGTTCGCCCCTCCGTGGAGCGGCCCTTTGAGGGCGGCGAGCCCGGCGGTGCAGGCGGAGTATATGTCCGCCAGGGTCGAGGCGACGACTCTTACCGTGAAGGCCGAGGCGTTGAGGTCGTGCTCGAGGTATAGTATAAGCATCCGCTCGAAGGACCAGGCCTCGAAGTCCGAGGGCTTCTTCCCGGTCAGCATGTGGAGGTAGTTCGCGGAGAGGCTGAGCGAGGGGTCGGGCTCCGCCGGCTCCATCCCTCTGTTCAAGCGGTAGCAGTTCGCCACGAGGGTCGGCATCTGGGCGATGATGGAGAGCTCCTGCTCCTCCGAGGAGATCCCGCCCTCTGTCGCGCCGAGGCCGGAGACGGCCGTCCGCAGCACGTCCATCTGGTGCGCCTCGTTGGGTATCGCCTTCACCAGCTCGTAGACGTTGTGAGGGACCATCGAGTACCGCTTGAGCTTCGCCTCGAACTCCTCCAGCTCGCCCTTCGTCGGCAGCCTCCCGTAGAGGATAAGGTAGGTAGACTCCTCGAAGGTGGAGCTCTCGAAGAGGTCCTTGATGGCATAACCGCGATAAGTGAGCGTCCCGTCGGCGTCGCTCTTTGCAATGGTAGTGTCCGCTACTGCGACTCCATCAAGCCCCTTCGGGGCCCGGAGTATCTCTGCCATTTCGACGTTGGGAAGGAATAATCCGGATATTAATGGTTATGCAGCAAGCGCGACGCCTTCCGGGCTGTCTCCCTGTCGCCCCTCTCCAGAGAGGGGTAGTCGGTGAGCTCGTAGAACTCGTTTCGGGTCATCATCCTGTCGAGGAGGGCCTTCTGGGTGCCCGCCTTTGATAGCTCCCGGAGCGCGTCGCGCATCGCCTTCATCGCGACCCGGAAGGTGGTCACCGGGAAAAGCACGAGCTTGTAGCCCTCGCCGAGCTTGGAAAAGTCCGAGACCGTGAGGTAGGGCGTCTTTCCGAACTCGGTCATGTTGGCGAGCAGGGGCCCCTTCACCTTTCTTGCGAACTCGGCGAACTCCTCCGCCGTCCGAAGCGCCTCCGGGAAGATGACATCGGCGCCTGCGCCCTGGTAGATCTTCGCCCTCTCGACAGCGCCGTCGACTCCCTCGGTCTCCGCGGCGTCGGTCCTCGCTATTATGACGAGCTCGGTCTTGGCGGCGGCCTTGGCTGCGATTATCTTCTTCGCCATCTCCTCTGGCTCGACGACCTCCTTCCCGCCGAGGTGGCCGCAGCGCTTGGGCATGACCTGGTCCTCGATCTGAATCGCCGCCGCGCCCGCCCTCTCCATCTCGCGGACCGTCCTGGCGACATTGACTGCCTCTCCGAAGCCCGTGTCGACGTCTACTATGAGCGGGAGCGAGGGGACGGCCGCCGCGATTCTGCCCGCAGCCTCGGCGACCTCTGAGAGGGTGGTGACCCCGAGGTCGGGGAGCCCCATGGAGTTGGCGAAGGCCGCCCCCGAGAAGTAGAGGCACTCGAAGCCCGCCGCCTCGGCGAGGAAGGCCACGGCCGGGTTGAAGACGCCCGGCACCGCAACGCTCCTCTTCCTCGAAAGGAGCCTTCTCAGCCTTGCGCCAGGATCCTCGGCCGTCTTCTTACCGGCAGGCATGCCCTGCCGCCTCGGCTAGCAACCATTTAGGTTCTCACGAACCCATCAAAGCATGATTTGGCGCCCGAACTCGATGGCGCACCTTGGAAGGAGGGAGGCCTAGAACGATTGCGAGATCTTCTCGAATTCGTCGGCCGGAAGGGCACTCAACGTTTCGGAACGCGTCCGCCCAGCAGAGCCCATCCTCGCGCTCAGTTTGAGGACAGCCGCAAGGTCGGGAGCATCAAGAATTGTGATTATGTCGTATCGGCCTGCTATCGCGTATTCCGAGACGACCTTTATGTTCAGCTTCAGGGCAGCGGCCAAGAATTCTTTCCGTCGCTGAGGAAAGGTCTTCAGGTCTTTTGCGCCCTCAGAGGTGAAGGTCGTCAGTCTGATGAAGTAGGCCATGGTCGCTTTTTCGCGCTCCGTCTTTTTATCTTAGGCATACGATTCTCAGATTTGAGAACCGTCACCAATTGCGCGGTTGAGGGAGGGGTGTTCTTGCGGGTTGTGAATGTCTACCGGTTAATTTTCGGAATGGCGAGTCGCAGACTTTGGTCGCCGACTGGCTGAGTCGACGAACTTCAAGAGTTCATACGCTCTAGGCGAAGCCAACCGGCGGGCACCATCATTTATAGACGATGGCTCTTGGCGAGGGAAGAACGACCTTGCCCAGAAGCGCAAATCGGGGTGTCGACATGGCGGACCTCAGGAAGAAGAAGGTCGCCAAGCTCGTCTCGCTCATGAAGAGAGAGGGGCTCGACGCGTTGCTGCTCAACAGAATCGAGAACGTCAGGTACTCGACGGACTTCCGTCCCGTGGTCAGTCTTTGGTTCCAGAACAGCTACTCCTCGTTCCTTACTGCCGACGGGGACGTGGTGGTCCTCACCGTCGCCGGTGACTACACCCGCGCCAAGTACTACATGCCGTGGGTGAGCGACATGAGGGTGATGCACAGCTCGGGCCGGGCCGAGGAGATCTCGAAGGTCTTCAGGGACTACGTCAAGAGCGGCGAGGTCGGATACGACCAGCTGGGCCTCGAGGGGTTCCACGCCCTGCGCAAGGCCGCGAAGGGGGTGAAGCTCGTCGACGTCGGCGCGGAGATCGCCGAGGAGAGGGCGGTCAAGCTCGAAGGCGAGGTCGCGATCATGCGGGAGGCCGCGAAGGTCACGGAGGCCTCAGTGAGGGCGGCGCTCAAGTCCGCGCGCCCGGGGATGAGGGAGTACGAGATTGCCGCCGAGGGGGAGTACGCGGCGCGGAAGCTCGGGGCGGAGGGGATGTCCTGGTCGCTCGCGACTTTCGCGGGCCCGAACACGGGTCTCATGACGAGGCACGACTCGGACAGGGTCGTCAAGGCGGGTGAGTTCCTCATACTCGGATACGCGACGATCTACAAGGCTTACAACACGGACATCACGACGACGACGATAGTCGGGAGCCCAACGGCGGCGCAGAGGCGGCTCTACACGGCGACCTACGACGCCTACTCCGCGGCCCTCAAGGCGACGAGGCCCGGGGCGACCACCCTCGAGCTCAGGGACGCCGCCGAGGATGTCGTGGACGAGTACGGGTACTCCCAGTACTCCTTCAGCAGGATCCAGCCCATACTGCACGGCGTGGGGGTGAACGTCTACGAGCCACCGTGGGCGCCCGAGCCGGGCATGGACGGGCCGAGCGCCGAGCTGAAGCCTGGGCACATTATCGCCATCGAGCCCTGCATCACGCTGGACGACAACCTCGAGGTGGGCGGGTGCAGGATAGGGGAGACAGTCCTGGTGACCGAGAGCGGCTACGAGCTCCTCACCGACGGGAAGCCCGAGACGCACGACAGCCTCTACGAGAACTAGCCCCTAGAGCTTCAGCCCGAGGACGTCCGCCATCCCGTAGACCCGGGGCTCGCGCCCCTCCGCCGTAACCCACTCGGCGGCGTGGAGGGCGCCAAGGGCGAAGGCGGACCTCGAGAAGGCGAGGTGCTCCAGGGTGATCATCTCGTGGGGGCCGAAGGCGTGGACCGTGTGGATGCCCGGCGTGCCCCCTCCCCTGAGAGAGAACACCTCCAGCTCCTCTGGGGCTCGCTTCGAGGCGCCGCTCCGGCCGTTCACCGTCTTGGTGTATCCCCTGGCCTTCGAGACCTCCTGAGCTATGCTCAAGGCAGTCCCGCTGGGGGCGTCCACCTTCCCAGAGTGGTGGGCCTCCACGATGCTCACGTCGAAGCCCGAAGGGAGGGCCTTGAGCGCCGCCGACATCGCGATGAGCAGGTTGGCTCCCAAGGAGAAGTTCGAGGCGATGACTGCTGGGAGCCTGCCCGCGAGGGCCGAGTTCGCGTCCTTCCTCTGCTGGGGCGTGAGCCCGGTCGTGCCCGAGACGTAGGGGACCGCTCCCTTCGCGATGACCGGGAGGTTGGCCACCTCCGCCTGCGCGCTTGTGAACGATATGCAGACGTCGCTCTTGGCCAGAAGGCCCGCTAGGGCGGACGGCGGCGAGACCTTCGCGGGGCTAGGCCCTGCCCCCAGTTCGCGGAGGGTCTTCCCGACGCCCGGGTCGTCCTGGGCCGCGACGGCCCCAGTCACGTCGAACCTGTCCGTGGGTGCCTCCCGGGAGATCAGGGTGCCCATCCGGCCAGTCGCCCCGACAAGGCAGACCCTGAGCGGCCTACTCATACGTGTCACCGTACGCTAGCCCGTCCCAGAACTTGGCGACGCGGAGCCTCTTGTCTATTGACACGTCGAAGGCTTTCTCGATGGGCTCCAGGACCTCGGGGTTGTTCGTCCAGACCTTCCTGAGGCCATCGAGGATGTGGTTTAGGGCCTGCTTGGTGACCAGGCCGAGCGGTCTCCTGCAAGGCCCTGCCCCCATGCCCAGCACGTTCATCATCGTCTTGACTGGGAGTGGGTTCCTCGCCTTGACGGGGACGGGCCCGAAGGACGTGTTCTCCTCGGACTTGACCGTGACCATCGCGAAGAGCGGCTGGAGGGCGGCGCCCAGCCGCTCGGCCTCCTCCATGTTGCCCGCGAGGGCTGCCTCCGTGAGGTCCTCCACCGCCCGTGGGACGACGTTGGAGACGACGGAGATGGCCCCAGAGCAGACGATCGCGTCGTCGCCCATGAAGGAGACGGTCTTGTCGTCGTCGCCGGACATTATCGAGAACTCTGGGCCGCAGAGCTTCCTTGTGAGGCGCGCGTTCTCCGCGCTCCCCGTCGCCTCTTTCACCGCCTGGAGGTTGGGGTACTCCCTCGCCAGAATGGCGAGGTCCTGCGGGAGGAGCTGCGCCCCCGTCCTCCCTGGGATAATGTAGGGTATCATCTGTACCTCCGGGAACTTCTGCGCTATCGGCTCGTAGTATTCCTTCCTGATCTCGAGCGAGCTGGGGCCGTTGTAGTATGGGTCCACAAGGAGGGCAGCCCGTATTCCGTCGTCGTAGACGTGGCGCGTGGCCTCGAGGGATTCCTCGGTGCTGTTTGAGCCCGTGCCCGCTATGGTCTCCACTGAGGAGCCGCACGCCTCGAAGTAGGACTCGATTACCCGGTAGTGCTCGGTCCAGCTCAGCGTCGGGCTCTCCCCCGTGGTGCCGGCTGGGACCACGCCCCGGATGCCCTGAGACTTTTGGAACTCGGCCAGGATCTTCAGCTGCTCCCAGTCTACCTTCTTCTTGGAATCGAACGGGGTGACGACCGCCGTATATCCTCCGCGGAACCTGAATGGCATGCCGGTCGCGGGGGGCGCGACGGCTTTCTTAAGGTTTTTCGCAACTAGACGCGTGATTTCGTATATTTGTAGACTACTACAGAGGTTTTCCGCACTTCGCGCGGCGGTAAATCGTCAAAGCGGGCCGCCTGGCTCCAGGCCTCTCAGAATATCGTGGCGACTCGGCTGCGATGACAAGCCTTGATTCTTAGTCACAAAATTCCAGGAAATCACATATTAATTCCGCGCTTCTACGAGTCAAACCATGGATTCGTCCAAAGAGAATGCCCATGAAGTGATTGAGCCGATTGCAAAGGACGGGCGTGGTGCGACAGACACGGGCCCACGCAATTTGCCTGTCGACAGGCAAAATCCTGACATTCTCACGCCGCCGAGCACCGACCGCGGCACCGTGGAGGCGCACTCGAACCTGAACGGCACGATGAAGAGGGCGCTACGCAAAGAAAAGTGGCCTGTGGTGAAATAGTTAGAGGTTCGATGGCCTAGAGAGAGTGGATACAATGACCGAAACGACACCCGGATCTGACGGATGCTTGCGAGGAAAGATAGCAGTCGTCACAGGGGCGGCCCGCGGAATCGGCCGCGCAGCGGCCATCGCCTTCGCCAACGAAGGGACAGACGTTCTCGGTCTCGATATTTGCGCGCGGGTCGATTCGCGTTCAGGCGTTATGCCATCGACTCCAGGGGACCTTGAGGAGACGGGACGATTGATTCGCGCAACCGGCCGCAGCTGGTTGGGCATCAAGCTCGACCAGCGCGACTTGCCCGCGCTGCGAAGAGCCGCCGTTCGAGCTGAGCAAAAATTCGGGGGCATCGACATCTTGTTTCGCCAACGCTGGCATCCAGAGCTTCCATCCTTTGCTCGAGATGGAAGATGCGGACTGGCACATCACGATCGACGTCAACCTAACGGGCTCGGCAAACGCCCTCCGAGCCTTCGCACCCTACATGGTGAAACGAGGTGGCGGGCGCATCATCTTGACCTCCTCGACCCAGGGGCAGCATGGCACGAAGTATGGGGCGTCCTACGCAGCGTCGAAATGGGGAATCATCGGCTTGATGAAGTCCGCGGCGCTGGAACTCGGGTCGTACAATGTCACGGTAAATGCCATTGTCCCAGGTCTCATTGATACGCCACTAACCCGCCACGAGGAGCGTTACGCACAAGTGTTGCAAGATGCCGGAAGGCATCCGACCGGGTTACCTGCGGACGAAGAGCAGGCTCGAAAGATTCTCATTGCCAAGACGCCGCTCGGTGTGCCTTGGATCGAGCCCGGAGACGTGGCACAAGTCGTGGTCTTTCTAGCATCTGATGCCGCGCGAATGGTCTCCGGCGCAACCTTCGACGTCACCGCGGGGGACAGCGCCCACAACACGGCATAAGGGCGACCAGGCAGGTCGTGCCGGGATGTCGCGAGTGAATCAGGCCACCGAGCCCGGCCATCTTCGATGCTCCGCACTAGCGAGTGACGGGCTTCGGATTTATGGCGTCGGACGTTCGAGGCGCCCCCTCCCACTCCTTCACGAACTGGAGGTGGTTCTCGCACTTGTGCAGACGGGCAAAGTGGGCCACCTGCCGGCCGACAGACGTCAGGCGGTTCCCTACTTCTGGTCTGACCGGTTCTCCCTGCTGATCGAAGGCGGTGCTCGAGTCGCCTACGGAGACCTGGGTCGGCACCACCCACGCATGTAGAGAGCGACCGACGGTCCGAAGTTGGCTCAGGGTCTCGACCGCCCCCATCTGCCCGCCGGCCACGCCCACGAGCCCCACCATCTTCCCCTCGAACTCGTCCGAGCCGGTCAGGTCCAGCGCGTTCTTCAGCACGCCGCTGAAGCTCCCATGTATCTCGGGAGAGCCGAGTATTATCCCGTCCGCGGCCCTCAGGTCGGCGCGGAACCTTTCGACAACTCTCGCGCCGGGCTCTTCCTTCTCTCGACCGAGGAACGGCAGGTCGTACGCGGCGAGGTCCATCAGCTCCACTCTGGCCCCCTCCTCCTCGGCGCCCGCGAGCGCGTACCTCACGGCCATCCGGGTGGCGCTCTCCGCCCGCAGGCTGCCCGCCAGCCCCACGACGCGGGTCGCCACATCGTCGCTGACCTTGATGATGCGCATAGGCTCGAACGTCACGCGGCGCTCTCCTCCAGATCCTCTTCGAGGACCTCCTTATGGATTGCAGGTGCGACGCGCTTCCCGAGGAGCTCGATGGAGCGCTTGAACTTCTCGCGCGAGAGCGAGCCCGGGTCCATCTGGAATGTCACGCGCGAGATTCCCCCCAGGGCTTTCGCGTGACGCTTTATCTTCTCGATGACCTCTTCGGGGTCGCCGATTATCAAGGCACCCCGTGGTCCGATTTGCGCGTCAAAGTCCTCTCTTGTCACAGGACCCCAGCCCCGTTCCCTCCCCACGTCGGTGAACGCGCGTGCGTATCCCGGGAAGAATTCGTCGGCCGCCGCTTTCGAGGACTCGGCGACGTAGCCTAGAGAGTGCAACGCCACCTTCATCCCCTTGGCAGGATGGCCCGCTTCCCTCCAGGCCGCCCTGTAGCTGTCGATGAGAGGTCTGAAGCGGTGCGTCTCTCCCCCTATAATGGCGACCGCCAGTGGAAGCCCGAGCAAGCCGGCACGGACGAACGACCCTGGTGTGCCGCCCACCCCAAGCCAGATCGGGAACGGGTTCTGGACGGGTCGGGGATAGACCCCCTGACCGGTCAGCGCTGGCCGGAAGACCCCCGACCAGGTCACGTGCTCGTTGTCGCGTATCTTGAGGAGAAGGTCGAGCTTTTCCTTGAACACCCTGTCATAGTCGGCGAGGTCATAGCCGAATAGGGGGAAGGCTTCTACGAACGAGCCCCTGCCCACCACCATCTCAGCCCTCCCCTGCGAAATCAGGTCGAGAGTTGCGAACTCCTGGAAGGTCCGCACCGGATCGGTGGCGCTAAGGACGGTCACGGCGCTCGTCAGTCGGATCTTCTTCGTCCTTGCCGCCGCGGCTGAGAGGATTATGGGCGGCGCAGAGTCGAGGAATTCCTTGCGGTGGTGCTCCCCGATGCCGAAGATGTCCAGACCTACCTTGTCGGCGACCTCAACGTCTTCAAGGAGGTTCTGCATCCGCTCCGAAGGACTGACCGACCTGCTCTTGTCGGTGAAAGCAGCTACGAAACTGTCGACGCCTATCTCCATGCCACTGAAACACCCACCAATACTTGCAAAAAGGTAGTATTAATACTGCTGCGTTTACACTCGGGAAGTTACTTCCCCGAGGGTGAGTGACCCTATCCGCTTCGGGCCGTGGCTCTCGGTGCCTGCTCCGTCAGCCGGTACTTGTCACTCCACTCGTGGAGCGTCTCGAACATGCTCTTCAGGTCCTTGCCCTTTGGCGTAAGCTCGTACTCCACCCTCGGGGGGATCTCGTTGTAGGCCTTACGGTACAAGAGCCCGAACGCCACCAATTCCTGGAGCCTGACCGTCAGGATCTTCGGCTGTAAGTCCAAGCTCTTCTGGAGCTTTGTGAAACGCATCGGTGAGGTGATACCGAAACTGTAGAGAATCGCGAGCGTGTGTGGTTTCCCCAGTATCTCGAGCAGTCTCGAATAAGGGCACTTTAGAGAGGCCTCCTCGGCCAGCGTTGAGGTCATTATCCGCTCGGAACGGGACGTCCAGGGGCGTAAATACTTTCTTTAGGATACTGAAAATCGTAACAGGCTACTTTTTCCCATTCAGTTCGACAAAATTGTATTTGTCGGCCCACGCTTGCAGTTCGTCGAACATCTTTGGGAGTCACCCTCGTGGTTCACGGCTATCCCAAGGTCAAGGGGGGGTTGGAGGCAGAGTGCAAAGTGGATGAAAAGCAGGGGCATCCCCCCAGCCGGCGCGATCTACGGCACGGTTGTAGAGTTCTTTGGCGGGATCCTCCTCGTGGTCGGGCTCATAGTCCCCATCGTCGCCGCGCTGGTGGCGGTTGAGTTCGCCTCGATAGTCGGGATGAAGGTCTTCAAGATGAAGGCCTCTTACTCCTCGATTGACCCGAGCAAGCCCCCGTTTGAACTGGAGTCGTTCTTCTTGGTCATGGCGCTGGTCCTCATCGTGCTCGGAGCTGGGGCGCTGTCGCTTGATTCACTACTGTTTTGAGGAGAGAGTCACTAGTCTGACCCCGCTAGGATGAGCGACTTCGCGAAGCTCGGGCGAAGAGCCGCCGTGGCGAGCTCGTGGCCGAGCTGGCCATTAGTGACGGTGGCACTATCGTAACGCGCAGTGGCTTTATCTCAGTCAACCAAAGAGATATGGGGCAGAGGGATTTAGGATAGTTGATGCCCAAGAGCGCGAAAAAGGCCTTGCCGATTCTAAAGCCTGGAGTGAAAGCGCCGAACTTCACCCTGAAGACCACTCCCGACCAGAGTGTTTCTCTCAGAGACTTCCTGGGTCGGCCCGTGGTGCTGACATTCTATCCGGCTGACTGGAGCCCCGTCTGCTCCGACGAGATGGGCCTTTATGCCCAGGTGATGCCGGAGTTCAAGAAATTCGAGGCCGAGGTGCTCGGCGTCTCCGTCGATGGAGTTTGGTCTCACCTTTCGTTCTCAAAAGACAGGAAACTAAACTTCCCGCTCCTGTCCGACTTTGAACCAAAGGGTGCCGTCTCGAAGCTTTACGGAGTCTACGAAGAAGACAACGGCGAATCGGCACGGGCCTTATTCGTGATAGACAAGAAAGGCCTGATTCGGTGGAGCTACCTTTCTCCGGACGGAGTCAATCCGGGTGCCGAAGGCATACTCTCCGCACTGGAGAAGCTGAGGTGAGTGGAGTGACCTACACACCACCCCGACTTATCTTGCCCGTGGGAGACAGGGACCACTCCGAGGGTACTTCCGATGCGCCGCTGGTCCTCGTCGAGTACGGTGACTATCAGTGCCCCTACTGCGGAGCTGCGTACCCCATCTTGAAGCGTGTCCAGAAGGAGCTCGGGAGCAGCCTGCGGTTCGTCTTCAGGAACTTTCCCATAACCAACTCGCATCCGCAGGCTGAGTGGGCCGCCGAGACTGCGGAGGCCGCCGCAGCCCAGGGGAAGTTCTGGGAGATGCACGACTTCCTCTACGAGAACCAGAGATTCATGGGTGACGAGGCCTACTTCGCAAAGCAAGAGACGAAGTTGAAGTTGGACGCGACGAGAATAGCGCGCGAGGCGGCCAAAGGTGCTTACTCCTCCAGGATTGAGGAGGACTACATGAGCGGTATTCGGAGCGGAGTGAATGGCACGCCAACGTTCTTCATCAACGGGGTCCGCTACGACGGCTACCCCGGCTTCGAGCCGATGGTGGCGGCCCTGAAGGCAGCACAGAAAGCTCCCAGTAGGAAGAAGTGAATCGAAACCGCGGGCGTTCTTCAGGGCCCTGAAGACCTGCGTGTCGAAGGTATACGAGTCGTCAGAGGGTCATCCTTGCCGATTTAACGAGCGTATTCCGGACGAATGTCCACGGTCTAGCGGGCTAGGTTGTTATCCCTTTCAAGAGCCAGCGCGATAACGCTGAAATCTTTGTCCCCGTCTCCATTCTCGGCGGCTTTGGAGTATTGGGCAAGTGCGACCTTTGACATGGGGAGCACCGCTCCGGTCGTGCTCGCTTGACCGTCGGCGAGCCTGAGATCCTTTAGAAGGTTATTTAACGAGAAGGCGGCCTCGAAGTTGCCCGCCGCAATCTTTGGTCCCTTGCCTTGGCTGAAGGCGTTTCTGTGGGCGGTTTGGTTAATCACCTCCACGAAGGTCTTCGCATCGAATCCCTGCTTCTGTGAGAGGACCAGCGCCTCGGAGAACGCTTCTCCCATCAGGCCAAGATAGAGATTGACATCCAGTTTCATCTTGTGGCCGTTTCCGTCCGGGCCGAGGTACGCAACTGTCTTCCCTAGTTTGTTCAGAAAGCCCTGATATCTTTGAAAGACTTCGTTTCTCCCTCCTACTAGAATCACGAGCTCCCCCTTTGAGGCCAAATCCTCACTCCCGACAACGGGGGCGTCTAGTCTGTCTATGCCCGCCTTCTTTGCCGCTTCGGCGTGACGGACCGACGCAACGGGGTCAATGGTGCTGACGTCAATCCAAAGATTGCCTTTATTCATGGAATTGAGAAACCCTCCATCCCCAAGCGCCACGCCGTCGATTGCGTTGTGGTCGGTGAGGGAGGTCATGACGATGTCCACCGAGGAAGCAAGGTCCACGGGAGATGGGTGGAGAACGGCTCCTTTGGCGATGAGCGTCTGGGCCTTTTGAATAGTCCTGTTGTAGACGTGAACTTGGTATCCCCTTTGAAGCAGATTCGAGGCGAACGCGCTGCCCATTAGGCCTAGCCCGATTACGCCCACAATCGAATTTCTCGTCTCTTTGGCGACCATTATTCGCTGTTCCCCAATTCAAATCTCTGAATCTTTATTTAACTTGGCGTCGCTTTCCTGCAAGACTCAATCACGAAGTCGTCCGCGACCAGCCCGGCAATCTACTACGTACTCGCTCACGAGCAGTTCACGCCGCCAGAGTTAGTCGAGCAGGGAGTGGCCGCCGAACGCGCCGGGTTCGATGGCGTCTGGGCGAGCGACCACTTCCAGCCTTGGCAGGTGAACGAAGGGCATGCCAGCTTCGCCTGGGTCACCCTCGCCGCCCTTACGCAGCGAACCACCCGCATCACCTTCGGCACCGGCGTCACCTGCCCCATATTCCGCTATCGCCCGGCGGTCGTGGCCCAGGCGTGGGCCTCGTTGAGCCATCTAGCGCCGGGAAGGGTCTTCCTAGGACTCGGTGCCGGAGAGAACCTCAATGAGGGAGCGGCGGGCGGCGGATGGGGATCCTATGAGGAAAGAGCGTCACGCCTCGTCGAGGCGGTCGGGCTGATACGCGGCCTCTGGACAGGAGAGCATCAGCACGTCGAGGGTGGGTTCTGGAACGTGGATGGCAGGCTGTATGACCCCCCGACAACCAGGATACCGATCTACATTGCCGCCGGAGGCCCGAAGAGCGCACGGCTCGCGGCCCGGCATGGCGACGGCCTGATAACGGGCGCGAGCTTGTTGAGGGACAATGCGGAGCTAAGGAGCGCCTGGGAGGCAGGGCTGCGCGAGTCAGGTAATGCCCCGGGTTCACGTCCGGTGCTCGTCGAGCACTGGGCGGTCGTTGGAAGCGATGCAGAGGCCCGCGCTGCCGCGGAGAAATGGCGTTTCATTCCGAGGGCATGGGAACACGGCTTTTATGACAACATAAGCCCGCGCGACATACAGGCGCGTTCTGAAGCAGAAATTGACCTTGAATCGGTCTACGGGGATTGGGTGGTAAGCACCAATCCGCAGGACCATTTGGACGCGTTCCGTCAACTGGTCGAGAAGGGAGCGACCCACATAGTCGTCCACGTTGCGACGCCCAATCAATCGGAGGTCATAGACTTCTTTGGCAAGGAAGTGCTTCCGGCGATGAAGAGTGGGTAGAGCCGGCTGGCGCCAACCTTGATACCTCGGTCACAGTCGGACGGGACATCTTTAAGTTCACATCCCATCTAAATGTGAGGCAGGACATCTCGATTTGGCGCGAGTCAAAGACATCATGACCGTGGACGCCGAGATCCCCAAAGTAACAAACGACACGACCGTGTTGGAGGCCACCAATCTGATGAACGAGAAGGGGACCTCCGGCGTGGCGGTACTCGGCAGTGACAACAAGGTCGTCGGGTTCTTTGGGGAAAGGACACTCTTGACAGAGTTTGTAAAACTAAACAAGAAACCGGACGAGGTCAAGGTGGGCAAGATCATGCACATGTTGTATAGAATCGGGCCCGAGGCGACCACGAAGGAAGCCGCAAAGGAGCTCGCCGACAACGGCACGACGCGCTTGGCAGTCTACAAAGGCGACAGGTTTCTCGGGTGGGTGACTCTGACCGACCTCTCAAGAGACATGAGCAGGGAGAGCCTTCTGGACCGACTACGGAGTCACAACGCCCCCGAGGTCTCTGAAGTTCGGTGCCCGAATTGCAACAAGGCCTTCATGGAAAAGGTGACGAACAGCGAAGGCATAATTGTGAGATGGCAGTGCCCGAACTGCAAATATGCCCTCTAGTGAGTTTCGACCCTTCGAACTCGCACAGCAAACCCTAGAGAATCCGGCGCTACGACTCCTCGAACTCTTCGCCGCCCTTTCCTATGCGCGATAGCTCCCCGACGAGCGAGATGAAGCCATCCCTGGTGTAGCCTGAGACGGGGAAGAGGCCCGTCGAGATGGAGGCGTTCTTCAGGGCCCTGAAGACCTGCGTGTAGAAGGTGTACGACTCGCCAGATTTGGTCTTGGAGAGGGCCTCCTCGAACTGGTACGCGTCCCCGCCCCACTTCACTATCTCCGTTGCGTTCCTCGCGAGGTCTGTCTTCGAGAGGACCTGCAACAGGGGGAGCTCCATCCGCAGCTGGACCGACGTTGAGAGCAGGAGGAGCGAGAGGAAGTTCGTGGGGGAGGAGGCGACCAGCGAGTCGATAAGGAAGAGGACGGCCTTCGAGTCGGCCCTGAGGCCCCTCGCGACGTAAGGCCCGCTCTCGCGGAAGGCGAAGAGCTCTATCTGACCGGGCGTGTCTACGACAACGAAGTCGGCGTTGGATGAATCGATGTCGTCCTGCAATTCGGGGAGCTTGCTCGCGATGAGGTCGCTCGCGAAGATGAGCGCCCCATTGGGCCCCAGAGAGTACTTTTGCATTATCTCCTGGATGTCTATCATGGTCCTCACGTCGACGTCGGGCTCGTAGGGCAGGGCGACCACCCCGGGGTCGAGGTTCACGGCGATCGCGTTCTGGGACTTTTCGTGATACCAGCTCAGCAATGACGCGGTCAGGAGGGACTTGCCTGCACCCGCCGTGCCCGTGATGAAGACGACGTTCAACTTGGTCTCAGCGCCGGCCGCGTCAGCTTATATCTTCGACCGCCCTCTAAGCGACTATGCCCGCCTACATAGTTTTCACCCGCCTGCGCACCCGCAACCAAGCGGAGCTCGACACCTACAGGGAGAGGGTGGGCGCTTCCTTGGCCGGGCACAAGCTCAAGGCCCTGGCCAACTACAGCCCCTATGAGGTCCTCGAAGGACCGGAGGTCGAAGGCGTCGTGATTCTCGAATTTCCGACGCGCGCGGAGGCGAAGGCCTGGTATTCGAGTCCCGCATACCAGGAGGCCGTCAAGCACAGGTTCTTGGGCGCCGACTATAGCGTGATGATCGTCGAAGGCGAAAACTGAGTCCGCTACCTTATCTTCTCGCGCCTGCTCGTGACGGTCCCGCCGAGCTGCGATATCCTCCGCGCAAGGAAGAAGGCTAGCTCGGAGTACGTCGAGCGAGCTGTCCCTGTCTCCCGCGAGGTCACGGTCACGTCGAGCTCCAAGGTAGGGACGCCGGCCTTCAGCCCCCGGGGGTGCGACTTGATGTAAGCCTCGGGGTGCATCTTGACCGCCTCCGCCAAGGAAGGGGCGAGGGCTGCCTCGTAGATCCCGCTCAGCTTCATCGTGACCTTCGCGATGTGTATCTCGCCCAGCTTCTCCTTGATCTCCTTCTCCGCGAAGTTGGAGAAGATGTTCCTCATCTCGCTAGGGACGCCGGGGAGGCAGTAGACGACCGTCCCCTTCCGCGCCACGAGCCTTACGCCCGGCGCCGTCCCGACGTCGTTCCTCAGGGGCGTGGCGCCCTCGGGGAGCATTGCCATCTTCCGCCTGGCGGGCGTGAGCTCGAACTCCCTCCCCACCTTCTCGATGTGCCCCTTGATGAGGGCTATCGCGTCCTTGTTGAACTTGATCTTCCTGCCGAGCCCGAGCGCGATCCCCTTCAGTGTCATGTCGTCCGGGGTGGGGCCCAGCCCGCCGACGACGACGATAAAGTCGGGGCCTGCGGCTAGCAGCTCCTTCAGGCCCGCCGAGATCTCTTCGAGCGAGTCCGTCACGGTCAGGACCCTGTCGAGCATCCCGCCCATCTTGTAGAGCCTCCCGCCTATCCAGTAGGCGTTCGAGTTCATCGTCCTGCCGATGAGGAGCTCCTTGCCAACGGCGAAGTTGACGACGGAGACCATGACCACTGCGACACGCTCGTTCCCATATTCAAAGCCTTGGGAGAAGCGGCGCTGTCCAAGCAGCGGCGCGTGCTCCCTTGCGAAGACCCATAGATCGGACAGAATGGTGAACGAATGGATTAAGAGAGTCGAAGACCGCGAGACGGCGAGACATGATCGACCACCTCAACGCCTACGTCCTGCCTGTGAGAGACTTCGAGAAGTGCGTCTCGTTCTACCGCGACAAGCTCGGACTGCAACTGAAGAACAAAGAAGACGATTTCGCGTACTTCGTTTTCGAAAAGATGAGCGGGCCCGGCGTGGGGCTTCTGAAAATGGTAAGCGCCACGAAGCTGATCTCAGAAGCCCAGGTGAGGCCGAACGAAGACACAATTCATCGGACGTATTTTGCCGTCTTCGTCGAAGACGTGGACAAAGAATACCTGGACCTGGAGGCGAAGGGGGTCCACTTCGTCAAGCCGCCTACGACTCAGCCCTGGGGCCAGAGGATCGCATACTTCGAAGATCCGGAAGGGAACCTCTGGGAGATTTCCCACTTTCCTAAGAAGTAATGTCATCTCAACCCATAAGGAATATTATCTGAAACGGGCTGAGGTCAAAGCGAACCGGGTTGGCAGACAGTGAACGGAGGCTCGCAGCCATCATGTTCACGGACATCGTCGGGTACACCCACCTATCACAGACAAACGAGTCATTGGCGCTGGAGCTGCTCGAGGAGCACCAACGGTTACTCCGCCCAGCGTTTGCCACCTACGGAGGCACCGAGGTGAAGACCATGGGGGATGCCTTCCTGGTGGAGTTCAAGAGTGCGCTCCAGGCCGTGACGTGCGCGGTCGAGATCCAGAAGAAGATGGCCGAGGGCAACGCGGCCGCCCCACCCTCGCGGAAGCTCGAGTTGCGGATAGGGATTCACGTCGGCGAGGTGGTAAGGGGAGCGGGTGACATATACGGCGACGCCGTCAACGTGGCCTCGAGAATCGAACCGCTCGCTGATCCCGGAGGTGTGTGCATCTCCCAGCAGGTCTATGACCAGATAAGGAACAAGACTCCGCTTGGAATCGACAAGGTGGGAGACGTCAATCTGAAGAACGTCGACCTTCCCGTCGGCATCTACAAGATCAGGCTGGCCGGGAGCCGGGTGGCGGCCGAACAGCTGTCGGGGCCGAAGGAGCGGCTGGCGGTCCTTCCCTTCGTCAACATTAGCTCCGACCCCAACGACGAGTACTTCGCCGACGGACTCACCGAAGAGCTCATCGCGAAGCTCTCCGAGGTCAAGGGCCTGAAGGTCATAGCGAGAACCTCCGTCATGAACTACAGGAGGAAGGAGAAGAAGGTCTCCGAGATTGCAGCGGAGCTGCGCGTGGGGTCGATAATCGA
>JAPCJO010000080.1 GCA_027886905.1 Nitrososphaerota archaeon | reverse complement strand
TCCTGCATGGTCCCGATGACCGCGTCGACCGGCCTCCCGTTCTTGAACAGCATGAAGGTCGGGATCGACTGGACCTCGTACCTCGTGGCTATCCCCGAGTGCTCGTCGACGTTGAGCTTCCCGAAGTTCACGCTCCCGTCGAACTTCGACGCAAGTCGCTCCACCACCGGCTCCATCGTCTTGCACGGGCCGCACCACACCGCCCAAAAGTCGACGAAGGTCACCTTCGGGCCGTTGATCAGCTTGTCGAAGTTCGCCTCGTTGAGCTCTGTGACGTGCCCGTGGGTGGTTTGAGAATGCGCGACGGCCATCTTCCTAGCCTTCTCCGCAAGAATCTTATCAAGTTCAGAATCAGACAACACGTTATGGCGAAGCGAAAAGTGTATTTTAAGATTCTCGGGAGGGCCTGTTGATTTGGCCGCTTTGAGCTTCCTCGATTCCCTCTCCCCGAAGCTTTCGGCCGAGAGCCCCGCACGGCTGGTACTGAAGAAGAGCGCAGGCGTGGCAGTGATCTTCAGCGACGCCCAGGGCGACGAAGAGGTCCTTCTGATCAGGAGGGCCGAGAGGAAGGACGACCCATGGTCAGGTCAGGTGGCTTTCCCCGGAGGGATGGTGAGCGACGCGGACAAGAGCTTCGAGGAGACGGCGAGGAGGGAGACCGCCGAGGAGGTCGGGGTCGACCTCTCCGGGGGCGGCGCCGCCTTCCGCGGATACATGCGCGACTTCAAGGCGCGGACGAAGGAAGTGACCGTGGTCCCCTCCGTCTTCAAGCTCGCCGGACCTTCGGAGGTGACCCCAAACGCGGAGGTGGGCTCCTACGAATGGGCGTCTCTAGGGCAGCTGGCGGCGGAGGAGACGCAATCGTCGTATCTCATCCCCAGGGGAGGGGGACAAATCCCGTTCCCTTGCATAGTCCACCACGGCCTCGTCATCTGGGGCCTGACCGAGAGGATCCTCTCGGGAATACTGCGGAGCCGGACTGGTATGTCCGCTGGGCCGCAGAAGCCGGGCGCTACCGGCTAGATCCCGAGCGCCAGGCGCAAGCCCTTGTAGCGGTTCCTGATCGTCACTTCGGTGACGCCCGCGGCGTCGGCGATGTCCCTCTGGGTCATGTTCTCGCCCTCGAGGATGCACGCGACGTAGAGCGCCGATGCAGAGATCCCCATTGGGTCCTTCCCGGCGGAGATCCGCGCCTGCTCCGCCCTTAGGAGTATCTCCCGCGCCCTCCTCTGGGTCTTGCCGCTCACGTTGGCCCTGGAGGCAATCTTCGACATGCACTTCATGGGGTCGACGACGGGCATCTGGATGTCCATCTCCTTGAGCAGCAGCCTGTAGGACCTGGCGAGGTCCTTCTTCTTGATGAAGCCCACGGCCGCTACGTCCTTGAGCGTCCTGGGCACTTCCCTGTCCCTGCAGGCCGCGTATAGGGACGCGGCTAAAATCGCCGTGATCGACCTTCCCCTCACGAGGTTCCTCTCGAGGGCCTTCCTGTAGATGTAGGCCGCCCTTTCGGTGACCGCCTCGGAGACGGAGAGCTTCTCGGAGAGCCTTCGAAGCTCGCTGAAGGCCTGCTTCAGGTTCCTGTCCTGGGACTCGTGGACCTGGCTCCTCCTGTCCCAAGTCCTCATCCTCTCGACGCTCGACTTCATGGCGCCGGTCAGCGACCTGCCGGCGGCGTCCTTGTTCTCCCCGCCTATTATGGTCGCGAGGCCCATGTCGTGTATCGCTACGGAGGTGGGAAGGCCGGTCCTGCTCCTCTCGTCCTTCTCCTCGTTCGAGAACGAGCGCCATTCGGGCCCGGTCTCTATGACGTTCTCCTTAACCACGAAGCCGCAGCTGGTGCAGTAGACCTCCCCTCTTGGGTTGTCAGTCACCATCGTGGTCTTGCCGCATCGAGGGCACCTGTCGGTAGCACTCTCGAACCGTCGCTGTCTGCCAGGGTCTCTCGCGTAGGCGCTTGATATAACAAATCACGTGTCTAGGATTTACTTATGTCCTACTAAGAAACTCTGTGCCGTCCTATTTAAGGAATTGATGGTCTGGACGCCTTAGGGTCCGCCCGCCAGAAGGCCCGCGACTAGGACCTGACCACGGAATAGGGAGAGGTGTCCAGGACCCCGTTTAGCTTGTAGGGAATCATGATGAGGGTCGCCATCCCGGTGATGAAGAAGAGACCGGTGATGATGTCCGGCAAGCCGGTCTGGAGGTTGGCTATCACGCCCGGCGTGAAGGCTAGGAAGCTCAGGAGGCCCAGGAAGTAGGCGGCTATCGGAAGCCAACCGTAGAGGGCGGACCAGACGTCTACGATGGTGTCCCCGTCGATCCCCTGGCTGCAGAACACCCCGACCTCGTACCTGAGCGCCTCCTCGTTGGCGTCTAACAGTGCGTAGACCCCCAGGACGACGAATATCGACGGGAGCGTGGCGATCACGACCAGTATCGCGGAGGGCGCGAAGGAAGGAGACGTCGTCCCCGCCGCCTCGGCCGCCACCCACGAGGCGTTGTCGAAGAAGGTCGCCAGGTAGCC
>JAPCJO010000043.1 GCA_027886905.1 Nitrososphaerota archaeon | reverse complement strand
GATCCGGGGGATGTTGGTGTTGGTCGCGATGACGAACGAGACGAGGCACTCCCAGACCTCCTGCTTGATGAGCCTCAACCCGTAGAATCGCTGGATCGCCTCCGTCACGTGGTCGTCCTTCATTATCCTCGAGTAGATCCGCTCCAGGCTGTCGTCCAGGCGAAAGTACTCGTGTACCAGCTGGGGCGTGAGGCGCTCAGAAGCAGTCTCGCAGACCAGGGAGGCCTCCTCCTGTCTGACCTTGATGGCGCTGCCAAGGACGACCCCATACCACCACTCCCCCCTCAAGGCCCAGCGAAAGCTCTGGCCGCTGTCGAGCGTGTGCCCCAGGTCGAAGGGGACGCTGGAGAGGTTCAGCTTGAATTCCAAGGAGGCGCCTCCATACGCACTGGTCGGGCGCGGCATGGGATAAATGGAAAGGCCGCACGCGCAGCCTGCGGGGCCTCTCGCGTGCAGGAGACGAGCCTCCCGGTTACTTTACGACCTTCGAGAGCCTATCGTCTACGTCTGACCAGTTCACGACGTTCCACCATGCATCTACGTACTTCCCCCTGTCGTTCCAGTATTGGAGGTAGTAGGCATGCTCCCAGACGTCGAGGCCGAGAAGGATGGGAAGCTCAGCGAGCTCCATGAAGTTCTGCTTCTCCACCTGCGTCATCACCAGCGAGTCGATCTCCTTGTCGTAGCAGAGGAGCGCCCAGCCCGAGCCTTCGACCGCCTTGGCCGCGTCGCTGAACTGGGCCTTGAACTTGTCAATTCCCCCAAAGTCCGCGGTTATCCTGTCGGCGAGCTTGCCGCCTGGGCTGCCGCCGCCCTTCCCCGGCGCGGCCATGTTCGGCCAAAATATCGAATGTAGCTTGTGCCCGTCGATGTTGAAGCTGAGGTCCCTCAGCGTGCCCTTCAGGTCGATCTGCAGCGCCCCCGCCCGCGCCTTCTCGAGCTTGTCGAGCGCCGCGTTGGCGCCGTTGACGTACGCCTGGTGGTGCTTATCGTGGTGCAGCTTCATGATCTGCTCCGAGATGTGCGGCTCCAGGGCGTTGTATGCGTATGGTAGCGGTGGAAGCGTGTAGGTCTTTGCCATGAGGAAAGCACTTCGCCGCCGGGTTAAAGCCTTTGCTCGGACGAGAGGCCGCAAAGGGGGCGACGCTCACTTTGAGCCGCCGATGTGCTGCGAGATGACGTCCTGCACTCTGACGACCGGAATCTCGAACTTCGAGCAGTACTCAGCGAGTTCATTGTCGAGAGTGATCAGCGCGACGGAGCCATGCTGGGAGGCCAGGAACTTCACAATCTCTGGGTCCGATATCTTGACCCGCGAGTCCTCGTGGTCCAGCATAAGCTTGTGGACGGTCTGGCAGTCCACGCCCTTCTCCCTGAGCTCTCTCGCGAGGCCGCTGAGATGGGCGTCGGTCATGTATCGCATGATTGCCTTCGACGAAGCACCGCGGGCCGCGGAAAAACCTAGCGCTTCGGCTTCTTCGCCGGCAGCTTGCTCGACCAGTCCAGGGACCTCGTCACCCATGGCTTGATCTTCGCCGGATCCCGCGTCCAAGACCGCGGGACCACCACGTACTCCTTCATCTGCCTGCCCTTCATCGGCTCGAAGACCGCCGCGCCTTCCACCCTGAGCAACTCGGCGCGATCGGACTCGGACAGTCTGACGAGCAAGTCGTCGCCGAAGACGCCCATGAACATGTTTCCCCTGACGAATGCGGACAGGTTGCCGAACATCGGCCGCAACGCGACGTCCTTGCCCTCCGGCAGGAGCGACCGGAGAAGTGCCTCGGACTGCTTGCTGGAGCGCGGCATCTTGTCCATGGGCGAAGCGACGGGCGGCGCTGGGATAAAGGTCGCGCAGAGCGCGGGGCCGCGCCCTACTTTGGCGGCTGCTTCTTCTCCGACTTCCACTTGTTCTCGAGGATCGAATTTATGACCGTGACCGCCTTGCTAATCTCGCGCTGCATCGCCAATGGGTCGTAGTTCTTCGGGGGAGCGTACTCCAGGAACCTGGCGTTAGGGTCGAGGTTGAGGAATCTCTTGCACGACTCGAAGATCGCCAGAAGGGACGGGCCATCGAGCTTCTCGAGGTCAGACCTCCACGCGTGGTGGAACCCCTTGTCTGTCACGAAGGTCACCTTCACGTTCCCCTCAGCCTCCTGCTTGACGTTTCTCCAGAAAGCAAGGTCGTCGTCTGCTGCAACCACCTCGCCACTCTTCAGCTTCTCCTCATAGCGGGTCTTGTGCCTTTGGACGCTCGCCGGTGGGATCTCGAACCGCTCCGCGATTGCGTCGACGTCAAGGTCGAGCTTGGAGAGGTAGTAGGATCCCTCCTCGAGCACGCTGTCGTCGATCTCGTCCATGCTCGTGGGCCCCTTGGCCTTGCCGCGAGCGCCTTCCGTGCCTGCCAAACCTCCACGACGAAGGACGCCACGGCATTTAGGCGTTCGGGTGGACGAACGAGGCGGCGAACGCGTTCCTGTTCGCCCTGAGCACGTCGTCCTTCTTCAGGATGCCGTTTCGGAGGAGGAAGTCTATTTCGTTGCGGAGGTTGGTCAGGAGCATCTCCGGCCCGTCCGTGTTTATCGTGTACTTCACCTTGCTCTCGTTCAGCTGCCGGAAGACCCGCTTCATGTCCCCAACCCCCTTCAGGACTCGGGTGTTGAGGTTCGACGACGGGCAGAGCTCGAGGGTGACGCCCCGCTCGCGCAGCATCTCCAAGGTCTCCTCGTCCTCAGTCGCCCTGACCCCGTGTCCTATCCTCTCGGGCTCGAGGTGCTCGAGCACCTCACGCACGGAGTTGTGCCCCTCGTCCTCGCCGGCATGGACCGTGAGTCCGAGCCCTTCTTTGCGCGCCCTCCTGTAGAGGGTCTTGCAGTCGGAGTAGTGGAAGCCCTTCCTCGCCGAGCCCGCGATGTCTATCCCCACCACGCCCCTGTTCTTGTACTTCAGGGCCTTCTCGAGGAGTATCTCGTTGAGGTGGCCGTCGAAAGTCCTGTCCAAGCAGATGATTATCCCTGACCTCACCGGATACTCCGCCGACGCCCTGTCGAGCCCCCTCCCCGCGGCCATCATTATCTGGTCGAGGTCCCTCTCTCCGCCGCGGTTCCTCTTCATCGGGTTGAACCTCAGCTCGATTAGCGTGATGTTGTTCTTGCGGTAGGCGCCGGCTATCGTGTGGTAGACAGAGTTCTCTATGGCGAGCGGGCTCGACTGGATGAGCTCGGTCCAGTGGAAGAGG
This sequence comes from Nitrososphaerota archaeon, assembly GCA_027886905.1. Lineage (GTDB taxonomy): Archaea > Thermoproteota > Nitrososphaeria > Nitrososphaerales > Gagatemarchaeaceae > Gagatemarchaeum. The sequence goes on along the minus strand of JAPCJO010000043.1, from coordinate 7,028 downwards.
GCAAGGTAGTCCTCAAAGGACTTTACCTTCCTCGGGTTGACGGTTATCATGTCCACGAAGCGCCAATAGTCCTTGGTGGGGAGCCTGATCCCCTGCGCGTGCGCTATCTCCCACATCACCGCGGGGTCGACCGAGCTCCCGAGGTGGACGTGGAGCTCCGCGAGCTCGGTCTGTGGGCCTAGGAACTCTGGCAAGCTACCAACCGCTCACTGCGGCTCTATCGTCGCGGGGGGCTTTGAGGAGATCGAGTATGCGACGCTGACGACGCCGTCGACCTCGTTGGTTATCCGGCTCGAGATCCGCTCCATCACCGTGTGGGGCATGCGATACCAGTCCGCGGTCATCGCGTCGACCGACTGCACCACCCTCACAGTGACCTGCGTGCCCACCGTCCTCTCGTCTCCCAGCACGCCGGTGACCCGGTCGTCGCCCACGTATGCGAAGGCCTGCCAGACCTCGTCGTAGAGCTTCTCCTCTCTCATGACCTGCTCGACGATGGCGTTGGCGCCCCTGCACATGCGGACCTTCTCGGGCGTGACCTCCCCGATGATCCTGACCGCGAGGCCGGGGCCGGGGAAGGGGTGCCGCCTCAAGACCTCGGCCGGCAGGCCGAGGAGCGACCCCAAGGCCCTCACCTCGTCCTTGTAGAGCTCCCTGAGGGGTTCGATGAGCTCCAGCTTCAGGTCCTTCGGGAGGCCCCCGACGTTGTGGTGGGTCTTGATCACCGATGCGGGCGCGCTTGTCTGCCCGCTCTCTATCACGTCCGGGTAGAGAGTCCCTTGCGCGAGGTATCTGAATGGGCCCTTCTTCCTTGCGTACTCCTCGAACTCGTCGGCGAAGACCTTTCCGATGATCTTCCTCTTCTTCTCTGGGTCAGAGACGCCCCTGAGCGCGTCCAAGAACCTCTTCGAAGCGTCGATCGACTCGAGCGGGACACCAAGGTCCTCCTTCAGGAACTTGGAGACCTCCGCCCCCTCTCCCTCTCTGAGTAGGCCTGTGTCGATGAAGACGCATTGCAGCCTTTCGTGCATGGCCTTGTCGAGCATCACGGACGTCACCGAGGAGTCCACCCCTCCCGAGACCGCGCACAGCACCCTGCCTTCGTGGGTCTGCTTGAGCTCGTCCAGGGCATCCTCCAGGAACCCCTCCATGCTCCACTTTCTCTCGGCGCGGCAGACGCCGAAGACGAAATTCGAGAGCACCTCGTCACCGTGCTCCGTGTGCACCACCTCAGGATGGAACTGGACGCCGAACTGGAGGCCGTCGGCGGAGCGGATGGCCGCGAAGGGAGAGTTGTCGCTTGTGGCTATCGGGACGAGGTCGCGCGGGAGCTTGGTCGCGGAGTCCCCGTGGCTCATCCAGCACGTGATGCTCCGGTCGTCGATCCCGCTGAAGATGCTCGTGCGCTCGGTGATCTTCAGGCTGGACTTGCCGTACTCCCGCCTCGACGCCCGCTTCACGTCGCCTCCGTGCGCCTGGACAAGAAGCTGGTATCCGTAGCATATTCCAAGGACTGGGATGGCGCCCGAGAACACCGCCTTGTCCGGGTGCGGCGCCCCAGAGCCGTAGACGCTGGACGGGCCTCCTGATAGAACGACGCCCTTCACTCCCATCTCCTTCAGCGCCGCGACGGGCGTTTCAAACGGCAGGAGCGCAGAGTACACCCCGAGCGCCCTTATCCTTCTCGCGATGAGGTGCGAGTACTGCCCCCCAAAGTCGAGGACGGCTATCCCGCCTCGGAGGAGGCCAAGATCTTTCCGGGGGCTCCGAACCTTCGCCTGTTGAGACGCGCTCGCGGGGTTCCTTGTCGTCTGGGTCATGCTGGACGCGCGCAAGCACTCTCACTTCAGGGTCAGAGAGTGGACTCCGAGCTCGGTGGTCCCCTGCGGGGAGACGTAGCCGAACGAGGCGACGCTCCAGAGGTCCTGGACGCTCCTCGCGCCGGAGTAGCCGAACGATGCCTTCAAGCCGTTCTCCATCTTCGCGACCACGTCGGCAGCCTTGCCCGAGTAGGCGACGTACGCCTCGACGCCCTCCTCGAGCCCCTTCGCGGGGACGCTGTACCTGTCGAGGGCGAACCTGACGTTCCTCGCGGCCGCGCTGGCCATCCCCCTGTGGACCTTCATCTTTCTGCCGTCCTTGACCACGAGCTTCGATGGGGACTCGTCTGCGCCTGCGAGCATAGAGCCCAGCATCACTGTGGACGCCCCCGCGGCGAGGGCTAGCGAGGCGTCCCCCGCGCCGCGAATCCCGCCGTCCGCGATTATCGGCACGTCCGAGTTGAGCTCGTTCACCGCGGTCGCCACCTCGGAGACCGCGAACAGGGTCGGCGCTCCCACGCGCGTCACCTCGGAGGTGATGCAGACCGAGCCTGACCCGATCCCAACCCTGAACCCGTCGACCCGGGGAAGCTCGGCGATGATGTCGCGCACCGCCCTCCTCGTCCCGATGTTCCCGGCGATGAAGTCCTTGCTGAGGTTCGGCAGCAGCCTCGCCGTGACCTTCAGCAGGTTCGAGTTGTGGAAGTGCGCCACGTCCGAGACCAGAAAGTCGGCGACCTTGTCGAGGGCCTCGCACCTCTTCGTGTCGAGCGGCGAGACAGAGGCGCCCACGAGCGGCCTGCCCTTCTCGTCGGCGGTCTTCGCCTCGACCTTCGCGGACTTGGCCTTCTTCACCTGCTCGACCTGTGTCTCGATGCTCATGTTCCGGTGTATCACCCCCACCGCCCCTATCCTCGCCAGCTCGGCCGCCATCCGCCACTCGGTCACCGTGTCCATCGGGGACGAGACCAGGGGGAGGCTGAGCTTGATCTTCTTGGTCAGGTTGGAGGAGAGGTCGATGTCCTTCGGCTCCACCTCGCTCCGGCCCGGGAGGAGGATGAAGTCCCGGAAGGTGTAAGCTTGAGACGCGTTCTTCAGCTTCGTGACAAAACTTAGTGGCAAGGAATCTATCGACCCTTACCAAAGGGCGCACGCCGCAGTGATGTAATAAGGGTTTCGAGTCGGAAACGAGACCGGGGCTTTCAGGCCCGCGATGGCGTCCGGCCCGGACGCGCCTTCAGCTCGCTCTCGACCTCCTGGATGTCCTTGACGGAGTCGACGAGAGACCAGAAGCCCCCGTAGGGGTAGGCCATCACCTGGCCGGAGGCGGCGAGTTTCGGGAAGGTCTCCCTCTCGATGTCTCCCTTCTCCGGGAGGTCCTTCAGGAGCCTTTTTGCGTTCCCGACGTATATCCCTCCGTTGATCCAGACGTCGGGGAAGGCCGGCTTCTCATCGAAAGAACTGACAAAGTTGTTCTTGTCGATGTGGACGATGCCGAACCTCGACTTGTAGGGGACCAAGAGGAGGGCGATCGCGGGAGAAGGCTTCGCCTTTCGCCGGGCCTCCACCATGTCCCCGAGCTTCAGGTCGGTGATGATGTCCCCGTTCAGCATCGCGACGTCTTCGTCGCCTATCCCCTTCTCAACGATGGCCTTCCGAAACGCGCCGCCCGTGCCCAGGGGCACCTCCTCCACGCTGTAGTCTACCTTGACTCCGCGGTAGTCGCCGCCAAAGTGCTCCTTGAGCCGTTCCCACTTCCAACCGCAGAGGAAGACCACCTCCTCGAGGTCGACGTTGGCCCTGAGCCAGTCCAGCTGCCACTCCGCGATGGGCTTCCCGGCCACAGCGACAAGGGGCTTCGGTTTGTCGTCGGTGAGCGGCCTCAGCCTGAGGCCCTTGCCGCCGGCGAGGATTAGGGCCTTCAAGCAGCCAATGACCCCGCGGCGACGGAAGTCGAGTCAGGCAATAGGGATAGCTTGGCTCGCCGCCCTCGGACGATATTTAGCTCTTAGTCGAGGATGAACCGTGCGAGCTCCGGCTTGCCTCTGGTCGAGACGTAGACCCCCGGAAGGCCGCTCTCGCGCATCTTCTCGACGACCATCTTGGACTCCTTGATGAGCCTAGCCTCTCCGCCTTCCGCGGCGAGCTTGTCTGCCACGTCAGGGATCTTCCATCCGAAGCGCGCCCTGCACGCGTCGATGTCCTCCTTGTCGCGGAAGGGGAAGACGTTGAGCAGGACGCTGGGCCTGAGGCCCTTCCCGTCGATGAGGCGCAGGTGCTCCGGAAAGGTCACAGAGACGTCCGAGGTCGGCGGCTGCGCCAGGAGGCAGTCGGCTCCGCTCTCCAGGCGGGAAGACGCTATCGCCGCGCCCTTCTTGGTTTCGAGGGTCGCGACGTTGACGGGTGCGAGTATGGTGGCGTTGACGTTCGCCCTGTCCGCCAGGGCCCTCATCTCCTTGATCGCCTCGGAGAGCGAGGGGTAGTCGTAGACGTTCGCCGAGCCTTCCCCGTCGTTGTATCTGTCCCCCCAGACGAGCATCACCGAGTCCAGGCCGTACGAGAGGGCCGTGAGAAAGAGCGTCCTCACGCCCGACCGGTTCGAGTCCCTCACCGCGATCACAGGGATGACCTCGGTGTCGAGCTCCTGCTTCAGCATGGCCGCTGTATAGATGCTCGAGAGCTTCAGCCTCCCCATGTCCTTCATGTCGGCCACGACGAAGCAGTCCACGAGGTTCTCCACCTTCTTCACTCTCGAGATGACGTCCTGGGTCTTCTGCCTCAGGCCTAGGAGAGGCTCCTTCGCGGTCTCAGCGCTGAAGTTGGGCGGGAAGATCTCCACGACGGTGGTGAAGATGCCCCTCTTCAGCCGCTCCGCTAGCCTCAATCACTCTATCACTTTTTGGCGGTAGGATTGGGTCCCAGCGGCAATCGACGCCTCCGCCCGCCCGAGCTCCAGCGTCAAGTAGGACAGGTGCCTACGGCTCAGGCCGAGCGAGTCCGCTTCGTCGTTCAGGGTTTGGAACAGCCGCTCGGCCGACTTGGAGCGGTAACGCTTCTTCGCCACGTGGTCGTAGGTGTAGTAGGCCACGACGATCTCCCGGGTCTCCCTGCTGACCGAGACCAAGAAGTAGCCGCCGGGGTCGTACTCCTTCGCCGTGAGGTGTGAGGCCGAGGCCTCCTCGGCCTCCCCGAAGCACGCGTCGTCCCTGGCCAGCGCGAGGACGACGTTCTTCTCGTACGCGACCTCGCGGTTCAGGTTCCTCTGCCCGCAGTGCGGGTGGACGAACTGGATCCTGTCCGTCCCGAGCCTTGCCTGCGCGAAGGCGATGAGGCGCTTGGTCTCGTCCACGGTCTCCACCCTCGTGCTCTGGCTGTCCATGCAGCCCAGCCCTATCTTCTGGTCGTAGCTCCTCTTGCTTGCCTCCTCGTAGAGCTTCGGGTAGTGGTAAAAGTCGAGAGAGATCGTGTCGACCTTGAGCTTCGTGAGCAGCGACGAGAAGACCCTGACAGCGTCGCCGCAGGCGTGGACGACGACCGGCACCTTGGCGACCGAGGCAACCTCCTCATAGAGCCCCTGAATGTAGTCGGGCGTCGACGACTCGGCCGCTATCGTCGGCGAGTCGAGCTGGATCCACGAAAGCGCCTTCGTTCCCTGTAGGTCCTCGATCTCTGGGATGATGATCTTCTTGTTGATCTCGCGGGCGAGCTCTCGCGTGTCGGCGTAGCTGCTTGTGTTGATCTTCGCGAATCGGGCGAGCGTGTACGCGTCCGTGATGGGCTCCTTCAGCTCGTAGTGCGGGGGGAGGACGCTCCTCGCGTGGAGGACGTCGGCCACCCTTATCGAGCCCGACCTCTCGATCTTTCCGTTGACGTAGGCGTCGGCTCCCTGCCAGGTGATCCCCTTGACGAACTTCGGCTCTAGGAAAAGAGAGTACAGGTCGCCTCGCGACTGGCCGGTCGAGGGAACGTCGACGCCCGCGGACGTGAAGTCCTTGAGCGCCTCCTCCATCGACCAGAGGTAGGGGTCGACGACCTCCCCGCCGAGCCCGTGCCGCGATATCGTGTAGTAGTACTCCACGTCCTCGGCCCGAGGGAAGGTCGGGTAGCTCCCGATGGTGGTGACCCGCGGGATCAACCAGACTTGCGCCTCGCGAGCTCGGCGCCCTCGACCACGAGGTCGAGCATCCTCTGCGCTATCTCGGGGCGCCTGGTGCGAAGGCCGCAGTCGGGGTTGACATAGAGGTTCTCTGGAGGGAGGTCGGTCACCTTCGCCGAGTACAGGATGCGGTCCCTGACCACCTCGGCGGTGGGGAGAGTGTCCGTGTGGATGTGGATTACCCCCACCCCGAGCTCCTTCTTGAAGCCGTATTCCTTGAAGAGCTTGAGGTCCTCGAACCCGACCCTCGACTTGGCGTCCAGCCCCCTGTCGAAGGTGTCGCGGTTGCCGTACTCGAGGGAGAAGCGCTCGCACTTCTTCATCTCCAAGAGGTGGGGGAAGAGGATGCCGTAGCCTGTGTTGGGGGGGAAGCAGCTGTGGACGCTGAAGGTGGCGTCGAGCCCCTTGGTCGTCTCGTTGAATGACTCCGCGACGAGCTTAATGTCGTCCTCGGTCTGGTACTGGGTCGCGGCCGGGATGTCTATCTGCACCTCCTCGACGCCCTTCTCGATGAGCTCGCGGATGATCCGCCTGATTATCTTGGCCAGCTCCAGGGTGAACTCGCGCCTGGCGCTGAAGCTCCTCTTCGCCGGGGGCAACCCCGCCTTGTTCGCCCACTTGCCCGTGTAGTAGTTGTTGTCGGACCACGCCATTATCGTTATGGCGTCGGTCACGGGGACCTTGAGCTTCCGCCCGGCGTGCTTCTCCGTGAAGAGCAGCTCCTCGAGGTGGTAGTTCTCCTTGTACTTGGGGGAGGACCGGATCGAGGCCATCCTCCAGTACTTGTTGTCGAAGCTCCTGACCCTTCCCACGAACTCGAAGCCTTCGATGTTCGAGACGGGAGTCTCGTACATCTCGGTCCTCGCCTGCTCGCCGCTCCAGACGAGGTCGAGCCCGGGCTCCTTCGCGACCCCCTGGCCCGCCGTCTCACACATCCTTATCGCGTAGAGGAGGGAGAAGTCGACGATGGTCTTCTTCTCCTCGTCGCTGAAGGAGTAGCGCTTCGAGAGGAGCCTGTAGAGGTCTGTCCTCCCTTCCACCTGGAGGCGGTC
>JAPCJO010000079.1 GCA_027886905.1 Nitrososphaerota archaeon | reverse complement strand
ATCGACATCTACTACATGCACAGGTTCGACGAGCGCACCCCGCTGGAGGAGACCCTGAAGACGTTCGACTATCTGATCAGGCAGGGGAAGGTCCTCTACCTCGCGTGCTCCAACTTCACCGTGGAGAACATGCGCGCGGTGATCGACGTGAGCGAGAGACTGGGGCTCGAGAAGATCGTGGCGCTCCAGCCGCCTTACAACCTCCTCAACCGCGACTCGGAGAAGGAGCTGTTCCCCTTCTGCCAGACCAACGGTCTGGGCGCGATAACCTACTCGGCGCTGTCCGGAGGCTTCCTCACCGGGAAGTACTCAGAAGGAGTCCCCGCACCCGCGGGGACGCGTGGCGCCCTCTACCCCCGCTTCTGGGGGAGGATGAACAAGCCCGAGTACTACGCGATGGTGGAGAAGTTCAGGCCCCTGGCCCAGATGGCGAAGATGCCCCTTTCGCAGCTTGCGCTCAACTGGATCGCGCAGAACCCGGCGGTCACGTCGATGATCGTCGGCGCCTCCCGTCCAGAGCAGGTGGAGGAGAACGTGCGGCAGCTCGAGGTGAGGCCGCCCGAGGAGGTCATGGCGCGCCTCGACGCGCTGGCGACTCCCCGCGCCGCGTAGATGGCCTTCCTCGAAATTTTTGTCTCGTTTCCTGATTTTGGAGCATTCGTCTTAGATGGTTGCACCAAAATCGATTATTATCCCCGCGCTCACCTCTGTCATGCTAGTAACCTGTCGTCATGCAACAGGAAGCAGGCACCGGAGGGGCGGGTTGAGCCGCCCGCTGTCCTCCGGGGCATCCTAGAGGCGTTCGAGCAAGACCTGGTCGGTAGTTTTGCCGTCGGAGCGTTGTCACCCAATGCTTATTGGGGCGCACCGACTCCAGCCGATGCGAAGTAGAAATGTCCCTGGCCTCGTCCGTGTTCGCGACGGGCAACTTCCTACCCCACCTTTCGGGAATCGGTGGCTTACTCTTCGCGTTCGTCCTCGCCCTGGTCGCCTTCGGCCTCATGTTCTCCGGCCGCTCGATAATCAAGGGCCTCGCATTCCTCGCCGTCGGCCTCGCGGGGGCCGCGTTCGGGTTGGCCGTTGGTGGGAGCTTCCTCGGCCCCATCGGGGCGGCCATAGGGGGAGTCGTCGGGTTCTTTGTGGGCGGGGCGATAGGCCTCCTGCTGGTCGGGGTCGGGATGGGGTTGGCGCTCGGGTACTTCGGGTACCTGGCCACTCGCGACCTGACGAACGTGCTCGTCCTGGCGGTCGTTGTCGGCGTCGTCCTCTTCTTCGTCGGGGTGGCCATCTCTAGCAAGCTCCTCGACCTCGTCACCGCCATCCTGGGAGGGGTGATCCTCGACGGCGTCCTAGTCTTCTTCGGAGTCTCGCCTACCCTTGCGGCGGTGATCTCGGTGCTCCTGGCGGCGGTCGGCTTCTTCGTCCAGTTCAGGAATCGCCGGCGCGACGAGCAATGGCGGCAGACGTGATCAGTCCAGCCTGAGCGCGTCCTCTGGGTGGTTCGCCGAGACCGCCGGGACCAGAAGGGCGCAGCCCGCCAGGCATATGGCCGCCAGGACGAAGGTGGCAAGGAACCCGAAGTAGAACGAGACGTAGCCGGAGACGAAGGAACCTATCATCGTGGCGACTCCGACCAGGGCGCTGTACACACCGAGCCTGGAGCCCTGGTTCTTCGCTCCGAGAGTGTTGAATATCATCGTGTTCGAGGACGTGTAGTAGATGGCGTACGCGAGGCCTCCCGCTATCGGGTAGAGCAGGAGGGTCCCTCCCAGGTAGGAGAGCCCTCGCGTGAATCCGACGAAGAGCCCTATGCCCGCGTAGCACGCCAACCTGGCGAGGAGGCCCGCGACCGCGCTCTTCCTCAGGTCTCTCTTCTCTACGTAGGGCCCGGCGAAGTAGAACGAGGCCGTCTGGGCCAAGTTCGCCGCCATCACGATGAGGAATACCTCGCTCGCGCTCAGTCCCCCGGCTCGCAGAGATGGGATGAAGGAGGTGTTGAAGAGGCCGCTCGCCACATAGAACACGAATATCGAGAGGTAGAGGAGGGGGAGCTGCCTCGTAAGGGTGTTCCTCAGGCCCTTGAAGACCGACTTGAAGTCCACGAGGTTTGGGAGCCGCAGGAAGACGAGCGGGATTGCGAGGAGCCTTTGTTGGAGGCTGCGCCTCTGGAGCACGATGAACTCCTTCTCGAAGGAGACATCAGGCTCCCTTATCATAACTACAGAGAGGACCGCGGAGACCAACGAGAGCGCCGAGAGCGGGAGGACGAGGAGCGAGATCGCCAGGAAGCTGGACCAAGCGATCCCAAGAAGCAGCCCTAGGGTGGTCCCGACGCTCGAGACCATCGAGAACCTCGCGAAGGCGTACGCCCAGCGGGACTTGCGCTGGGTCTCCATGATCAGGAGGTTCGCGGGCGTCGCCGAGGCCGAGGAGACCAGCGAGAAGAGGGCGTAAATCAGCGCGACCCCCGAGATGCTCTTGGCGAGTGGCAGGATGATTAGGTTGGCGGAGACGGCGACGCAGCTCAGGACGAGTAT
>JAPCJO010000042.1 GCA_027886905.1 Nitrososphaerota archaeon | reverse complement strand
AGGCCGTCCCGAACGCGACGGTGTAGCCCACCCCGCTCGCGAGCCCCACGGTCACGGCCGAGGCCAGGACCGCTGCGGGGGTGGCGAGGGAGGCCAGCGCCACTCCCCCCGCGATCGCGAGGCCCGAGAGGGCGAGGACGAGCCTGACCCTGACGATCCTGTTGTGGAAGTGCCCGGCGAGCGGCGCGGTGAAGAGGCCCGAGAAGATGACGAGGCTCCCTATCGCGCCGGACAGTCCCGCCGAGAGCCCGAGGCTGTCGTGCAGGTAGACCTCCACGAACGTGGCGTCGAGGGTGTTCCCGACGTTGTACGCCAGGAGGACGCAGCCGACGAGGAGGAGCCAACGGTCGACGAGGAGCCGCCTCAGGTCTGGGAGGCTGAGCTTGAAGTCGGGCGCGGGCGGGTCGGCGGGGACCTTGAGGAGAAGGAAGACGGTCGACGCCAGCCCCAGCCCCCCTATGAGGGCTAGGCTGAGCCTCCACCCGACGGAGTCGCCTATGAGCCCCCAGGCGAGGAGCCCTATCCCGCCGCCGACCGAGGCCGTGGCGTTGTTGAGCCCCAGGACGAACCCCGCCCTGCCCGCCCGCGAGAGCCTCGTCATCAGGGATATGCTCGGGGGGAAGAAGAGGGCCATCCCCGTCCCACTGAGGAACCTCAGGAAGGCGATCATGTCGATGCTCGACGCGAGCGCGCAGAGGAGGGCGGACCCGGAGAGGATGACCATCCCGACTATGCAGACCCTCCTCGCCCCGAGCTTCGCCGAGAGGATCGCCCCCGGGACCTGGAAGAGCCCTATCCCCACGAGGAAGGCGGAGGAGATCAGCCCGAGGCCCGAGACCTGTGTGTGCAGGTCGAGCGCTATCAGGTAGAAGATGGGCGGTATCGAGAACCAGTTTATGGAATAGAAGAGCCGGTTCCCCAGCACCGTCGCGACCGCCAGGCGGTCCTGAGTCTCTTCGACCAATGGGTTGACCGGCTGCGGCTCCTCCAGTCGATGGCTCTTTAGGTATTGGGCGACCGGTCAGAAGCTGACCCCGGGGGCGGAGGTTGCGGCTCCGCCCCGGGCGCTTCGAGCTAAGGTGGGTTCCACTGGGCCGAGCGTTCCAAGATGATGCCCCGCGCCGCGCGGACTGCTTGGCGGTGCTGGGCGAGCGCTGACTTGAGCGACTGGATGGGGGAGACGGTCCATCTCATTGAGCCCCGGAACGGGAGGCTCCTGAGAAGCCTCCCGACCTCCGCGCTGGAGTCGGCGTCCACAACGAAGACGCTCTCTCTCCCTCCGGCGGTGACGCCCCGGATCGCGTTCTTCTCCTCGCCGAGCTTCCAGAGCGCCTCTATGCTGGGCTGGACGACCTGCCGAAAATACATCGCAGACTCCTCGGGCGTCCTTCCCTCGAGGCTCTCCTCGATGAGCTCTCCCCTTACCAGATAGCGCATCTGGGACTGTAATCCAGCGCTCTGGATTTAGCCCTTGGCGAAGTAGGACCGGTCGGCAGGAGAGAGCCGACAGAGGGCTATGGTGTCACCGGTTGCTACGGAGAATCAGTCGGCTAGAGCACCATCCACTTGATGCTGCAGCCGAACGGCCTCGTGTCCGCGACCCTCACCCCCCTTCCGGCGAGCATGTCGTCGAGGGCGTTCCTCAGGTCCGGGCTCTTGGCCTGCGAGGGGTCCTTCGAGTCGTCTATCCTTCCCCTGTAGCGGAGCTTCCTATCCTTGTCGAAGGCGAAGACGTGCGGGGTGCAGACGGCGCCGTAGCCCTCGGCCGCCTTCTGGCTCGCGTCCCTGACGTAGGGGAAGTTGAAGCCCTTGTCCTTCGCCCTCTTGACCATCTGCGGATATCCGTCCTCCGGGTAAGACTTGTCGTCGTTGGAGTTTATCGCGACGAGCTGGACTCCCTTCCCGGCGTAGTCCCTCTGGACCGCGACGAGCCGGTCCTCGTAGGCCACCGCGTAGGGGCAGTGGTTGCACGTGAAAACGACGACGAGGACGGGCTTTGCGTCGAAGGAGGGCAGGGAGTGCCGCCTGCCGTCAGCCCCCTGGAGGTCGCCAAAGTCGGGCGCCTTCGCCCCAAGCTCGAGCACGAGGCTGTGATTACCCGGCAGGACTTAATCCTTGCCGTCCGCCCGCGGGCTTTAGAAGCCTGCCGGCTCGCGGACGAGGACGACCGTGGAGCGCCCTGGAAAGTCGCCGTTCATGGTCAGGACCTTCAGGAGCGCGCTGGGCATCCCGTACTTCTCCCTCGCCCTGATGTCCTCCTTCGGGTAGGAGTAGAATTGCACCCTCCTCATGGCCGTCTCGATGTCGGGCACCACCTTCTGCGAGCCCACTACCCAGATCACCTTTCCGGCGCTTCCCGCGTAGGGGCCGAGCTGGCTGCCGCTCGCCGACGCCGCGACGACCCTTCCGTCCTCGGTAACGGCATGGACGCTTCCGATCACCACGTCGGGCGCTGCCGAGAGCTTCCTCATCTCCGCCCTCTGGGTTTTTCGGTCCAACTTCATGAGCTGCGGCATGATCGCGTTGAACTTCCCCGAAGCGTTCACGTCATCGGCCAAGCCCGAAACTCTGAGCGTCTCGCTCGACGCCGTGAGTATCGACTGGTCGCTTGGCAGCACCGAGTTGACGTAGGCGCGGGCCTGGGCCAGGGTGTCGAAGACCTCGACCGAGAAGTTGTGCTCCCTTAGCGCCGCCGCCGCTCTCTGGATGCTCTCCTCGGAGGCGGGCTTTGCGAATGATTCGTCTATCGGAAGGCCAAACGGCGTCTTGGTCTGGATCTGCTCGGTAGTCGTCATATAATATCGGATATCCCATATTGGGAACCCAATATAAGCCTGCCGGACTTGAGTGTCACATAGACTCTATAGCCCACATGGAAGTATAGAGGATTCTTCGGTTCGGTTCATTACCACCGAGGCGTCTCGGGAACCCATGCCGCGCGTTAGGGACTTGATGACCGTCGACGTGCCCTTGACGACGCTCAACACGCCGGTGAGCGACGCCGCAAGGCTGATGAGGGCCGCCGACAGGGACAGCCTCATAGTATTCGACCTGGGGAGGGCCATCGGGATAGTCACCGAGAGGGACATCATCAGGAAGATAACGGCGGAGGGGCTCGACGCGATGCACGTCCACGTGGGGAAGATCGTGTCGTCTCCGCTCATCACGATCCACCCGGACAGGCCGGCGAGGGAGGCGGCCGCGCTGATGCTCGAGAAGAAGATCAGGCACCTGCCCGTCGTGAAGGACAACAGGCTGCTGGGGATAATCACGCTGGCGGACTTCGCCAAGCACATGAGAAAGAAGAGCGTCAAGGACGAGTTCATAGAGTCGATGGGGAAGGACGCCGACCAGCCCCTCGCCCTGATGCAGCAAGGGTAGGCGCGGGGACGTTCGCGCCTGTTCTGGCGCCGCGGCCAAATTCTAAATATCTCGTTTTTCTCGGGCCTCCAGGAAGCAGGCCATGAACCCCTCCAAGAGAGGCATCGGGACCGCGGTCAAGGCGGGAGCGGTGGTCCTCTTGATAATCATAGGCTTGGGGACGATCTACCTGCTGCCGAAGTTCATGGCGTCCTCCCAGTCTCAGGGGCCTAGCCCGAACCCCGGGGCGCAGCCGGTCACGGGTATGCCCTCGCTATTCTACGACTTTACGAGGATGTCGCTCGCGGTCGACGTCAACGACCAAGCGGACGGGATCGTCCAGAACTCGACGTATTCCTACACCGTCCTCGGAAAGGGCGCGCTGAACTCCACGGTGTACACCAGGGTCGAGTTCACGACCGTGGGCGAGGGGAACAACATCGTCATCTGGTACGGCCTGACCGGAGGGATCGGCGAGGTGGACGTCGTCGGGGTGAGGAACTACACGGGGAACGGCACGGTCAACCTGCCCTTCATCAGCACCTACACCCAGTCCTTCGGGGCGCTCGTGTCGATAAGCAACAACAGCACGCTCCTTTCGCTTCTCACCAAGACGTCCGAGGTCCTGACCAGCATAGGCCCGACGGACATGGACGTCACGACCTACCTGCTACCCGGGCGGTCGTACCCCTACGCAGCCCTGACGCTGAAGCTCGCGACCATCCCCGGGACGACCGCGGAGTTCGCCACCTATCTGGACGAGAAGACGACCGACGGGTCATCGACCACCCTCCAGGTCACGAGCCTGACGAGGTAGGCGTCTAGAGACGCGATATGGCCTTTCATGATTCGGGCGCGTGACTGCAAGTGATTTGCCGGCAAGAGGCGAATCACCGCAGCGAATTCTCGGCTTCTGAGCAATATTAAATAATCGCCCGCCGGTGTTTTTTCCGGGTTCGGCCATGGCAAAGAACATCTTCTCCGAGGTGGAGAAGCAGGCGGACGCCGGAGGGGCATCCAGGGCATCCTGGCGCGGCGTCCTCGCTCTCAACATCCCCACCTTGGGGCTCGGGGCGGTCGAGTACCACCTCCGCGCGGCCAAGGCCCACGGCGACCTAAAGGCCGTCAGCTTCGTCAAGCTCGACAAGAAGACGGGGAAGGAGGTGGTCAGCAGGGAGGTTCCGAGGTTGTATCGCTACAAGGAAGGCCCAGACGGGGAGCGCATCGACGTCGAGGAAATCTCGCCCGAGGACGCCAAGAAGAAGCTCAGGTACGACGGCAAGTACATGGTCTCGGTCAGGACGGAGAAGAGGTACTTCTTGAAGCACGAGCTCGAGATCTCGGGCCACTGGATAGAGGTGCCCGTGGACCGCATAGTCGACAAGCAGGACGGCGAGGAGATAGAGCCCTTCGAGCGGACGACGCGCGTCGAGGTGGACAAGGACGGGTTCGTGCCCATCGAGAGGCTCGAGGAGTACAAGTTCAAGGAGGTCTACCAGCTCTCGCCGGACACTGACAAGCGCGTCAAGGAGACCGTCGCGAGGGTCAAGCAGCTCGCGCGATACCTGCTAGAGAAACACACGGCGCTCGTCGCCTTCTTCTCCTGGGGGAGGGGCTACCAGTTCTACACCGCGGTCGTCTACCCCTACGAGCGCAAGGACGGGAAGCTCTGGCTCCTGATGGGGATGAGCGAGGGCATCCTCAAGCTCGACACCGCCTGGGCGCTCGAGAGCGAGGAAGGCGAGGAGATCGCGCCGGTCCCTACCGCCAAGAAGAAGCCCAAGGTCACGATATCCAAGTAGCGATTGTCGTCTGGGTTCCCCGATGAGCGACCTGCCTGACTACGTCGCGGAACACTTCCAACACGCGGTCAAGCAGGACCTCGCCACCTGGCTTCTTCACAACCCCCTCCCGACGGTGGTCGAGCCGAAAATCGACGGAATCAGGGTCTTCCTCTTCAAGAGCGGGGACAAGCTCGTCATCTCCAGCAAGCACGGGGCCATCTACACGCCCCAGTCGAGCCCCAAGGTCTTCGCCACCGTGCCCGAGTTCCTCCACGCCCCGCACAGGATGATCCTCGACGGGGAGTACGTCGCCAAGGAGGCGCGCGTGTTCTTCTTCGACGTCCTCCAGGTCGACGACAGGGAGCTCCGCGCCCTGCCTCTCACGGAGAGGAAGAAGGTGCTCCGCGAGATCCTCAAGGGGACGGACCTGGAGGTCCCCTGGAAGCTAGCAAAGTCCGTCGAGGAAATCCAGGCCCTCAAGGAGCGCTTCGTCAAGGATGGGTTCGAAGGGGTGGTCGCGAAGAACCCCCAGTCGGCCCACGGGCAGGCGGGCTCGTGGCTGAAGATGAAGAAGTTCGACACGCTCGACGTCTTCATCATGGACTACGAGAAGACCCAGGACATGGAGAGGACGGGCGTCCCAAGGTCATGGTTCGTGGGGGTATACGACGAGCACGGGCGCGAGGTGCCTTTGGGCAAGGTGGGGGCCTTCGTCGAGAAGGTCGACCCGCGCAAGGTGGTGAAGGGCGCGGTCGTCGAGGTGAGATACCAGGAGGTGACCGAGGACACGAAGCTCCGCGGGGCGTTCATCCTAAGGGTCAGGCACGACAAGGTCCCCGGCGAGTGCCTGCTCTCCCAGCTGAAGTGAGAGAAGATGCCATCGCTCAAGAAGGACCTCGACCCGGAGCTCGCAAGGAAGGTCGCGGCGGACTTTCTGAAGAAGACGTCCGACCTCTACGAGAGGGTGGAGCTCGCGGGGAGCCTCCGGAGGAAGGCTTCCCTCGTCCACGACATCGACTTCGCGGTCATCCCCAAGGGCGACGACTTTGGCGCTTGGAGGGACGAGGTGAAGAAGCGCGTCGAGAAGATGGGCGGGACGGTGATCACCTTCGGCGAGCAGATCTCTGACTTTTACTACAAGGGCGCGCAGGTCAACCTCTTCCTCTGCCCCGGGCCCGACTCGTGGGGAGTCACCCTGATGTGGGCCACGGGACCCAAGGGCCACACCATCGGGATGACGATAAAGGCGAGGAACAAGGGGCTCCTCATCAACTCGAGGGGCATCTGGACCCGGGACGAGCCCCCGAGGCTGATCCCCGCGAGGACCGAGCACGAAGTCGGGAAGATCCTGGACTGGAAATACAAGCCGCCGGAGACGCGCGGGAAGGACACGAAGAAGGAGCCGGCTCTCTATTAGCTTGCGTCTAGGGCCATTCTCCGAGCTCTTTCAGCGCGCTGTCGACGAAGCGCATCTCGACCCACTGTCGGACGGCGGTAGATGGGACAGCGGGGACCTGTCCCGACTTTGCGAGCGTCGACACGACCTCCTCGACCATGTCGTGGTCTAACCTTCCGTTGACGGGCCAGTGCCCGCGAGACTGCTGCCAGGCCCAGACGATCGAGTCTCTGCTCATCTCTGGCCTCCTCTTTGTCACGCCCGCGACCCACGCCTCTTGGTCTTGACTGAATTCCCTCGCCGCCTTCACCAATGCCTTCACCGCCGAGAGGACCGTCTGAGGCTCATCCTCGACGAGCTCGGCTCTCGTCACCACGACAAGGAAGGCCATGCCGCCCGCGTCCGTGAAGTCTTTCGTGTCGGCCAGAATCCTGAAGGCGTTCTTCTTGTCCTCAAAAAGGACCAGGGTCTGCGACGTCGTCCAAGTCGCGTCTATCTCCCCGTCGATTACCTTGTTGACCCTCTCGAATGGCGTCCCGCCTTCCACCCAACGGACCCCCGTCTCCGGGTCGATGCTGTGTTTGCGGAGCAACGAGGCGACCGCAAAGTGATTCGTGGCTCCCTTGAGGGAGATGCCGATCTTCGCCCCCCGGAGGTCGTCGATTTTCGAGAGCTTTAGTGAGGAGACCAGCATTATGCCCACCCCAGGCGTGGCGGAAGGCGCCACCTTCAGCGGGTTCCCGTGGAGGCTGCCCCACACGACCCTGAACTGGGCGCCCTTGGCCACCTCCTCGACGACCGGGGAGATGTTCACCTGCACCATGTCCACGACGCCCTTCTTGAGGGCTTCAATCGCTTGCGGACTCCCGTCGAACTGCGACGTGCTGGAGTCCAGCCCTTCCTTGGACATGAAGCCGAGGTCGCATGCCAGCAGCGGGACGGAGCCGGTGTTGAGCGGCATCGGCCTCACACGGTCGGCGAACCTGATCGTCCGCGCCCCTCGTCCAGCCGCCAAACTCTCGGTAAAGTTCGCCGCCCGATGAGATATATCCGTTGGGTTCGGTTGATTCTAACAAGGGCACACGCTACCGCAGGCCTAGAGCTTCCTTACCATCTCGACAGCGTCGCCACCGTTCGGGTAGTACCCCTTGACGACCTTCCCGGTCTCCTCGAACGAGAGCTTGCGGTAGAGGTGTATCGCCGCCTCGTTGCCTGCGTCGACGAGCAGGTGCACCCGCCCGCACCTCCCGGCGAGCCGGTCTATCGCAGACCTCAGGAGCAGCTCCCCCACACCTTTCTCCCTGGACTCCGGCGACACGGCGATGGACTGGATCGACCCCTCCCGACCTCGGGCTGTCGCTATCACGTATCCCATCACCGAGCCGTCCTTTGAGGCCACGATGAACCCGTCGCGCGCGACGAGCAGGAAGTAGGCGAAGTCCAGCCTCGTGTAGGGGCGCTCCGGAAACGAGGCCCTCTCGATCTGACCGACCTGTGCAAGGTCCCGGAGCTCGCAGGCCCGCAGCTCGTAGGCGCTCGGCGGCATCGGACTTACTAGCCTTCGTTGTAGATTCGTCGGCCGAGCCAGACTATCCATATCGACGAGACGGCCACGAAGATCGCCGTGACCGTGGAGTAGCCCGCCAGGGGCGGGATGCCCCTCACGACGTTCAGCGCCCCCACGAAGAAGCCCAGGTACGGGAGCCCCTTGCTGCAGACGCCCTTCAGGAGCGCCAGGGACACGAAGATGACGCCCACGCCGATGAAGGAAGACGCGATGAGCGGGTTGTTGGTCGAGGTCACAGCCTCCGCCGCGATGGCAAGGGCCTGTTGGCTCACCAAGTTCCCGGCGGCCGCTGAGTAGGCGTCGCTGAGGGTGATGAGGGCGGGCGCGGTGCTCGAGAGGAGCACAGCGGTGAAGCCGACGACCAGAGTCCCCGCGCCGAGGGTGGCGTAGCTCCTGTCCCACGCCCGGGTCACCACGTAGATGCCCATGGCGCCGACTATCGACAGTGAGTTGGCGGCCGTGAAGAGGGCGTAGGAGACGACAAAGAACCACTTGTACTCGGCGATGTACTGGAGCAGGTTCTCGGTGGTAGGGCCGGGCGGGGGCAGGATGTACTGAGCGACGAAGGCCCAGACGAAGAGGACCCCCGCCAGCATGAGCGACGCGCCCGCTATCCTGCGGAGGTTCTTGAGAGACCTGCCCGAGGTCCAGGCAGCCAGGTCCTGCGTCTGCTGCACAGGGCCGAGGGAGGGCTTTTGCTATTTAAACCGGGGATTGGCGCTGCCCGTAGCCCCTCGCCCTGAAGAACTTCCTGGCCGCGGCCGCCTCGTCCCTTTGGAAGCCCTCCATGTCCCCCCTCATCATCGAGTCCATGTGCTCAAGCATCAGCCTCCTCGAGACCGTCCGGTAGAACTCCTTGCACACGGAGATTCCCCTGACGACCTCCGCGTCGCTCGCGTGGACGCCCCGCTCCTCGACCTCGTACCCGGCCGCCCTCAGCTCGTCCACGAAGGCCGAGAAGGCGCTCCCAGGGTCCCTGATGGCCGCGACCTTCGCCTCAGAGATCGTGATCGTCTCGGGCTTGGACTTGCGGATGAACTCAAGGACGTGCGACGCGGACTGCAGGACCCCGGGCCCGGGGTTGATTATCCGCGTGTAGCACTCCCTCTGCATCTCCTGCATGTAGTCTACGTCCACGTCGAGAAGCCACGACCCCACCCTCCCTGTGCGGCGGACGAGGCCCAAGAGGGTCTTCGGGGGGCTGGGGTAGACCTCTATCCCCATCGTCACGGCCAAGAAGTCGACCGCCGAGGCGATGGACTCCTCCTGGTCGGAGACACGGAGAGAACGTGGGAGCTTCGACTCGACGTCCATGGCGTGCCTCGCGAGCATCGCCTCAGGGACGACCGCGATGACGTCCGGAGCGTCTCCAGCGGGCCGGGAGCCTCCGAGCGCGGAGAGGCCGCCCGTGATGTTGCGCAGGGCGGAGTGGGCCCCCGTCCGGGCCACTATGATCCTCAGCTCCTCGGGATAGATGCTGTCGTCCCCTCCTAGGGAGACGTCGAGGTGGGAGTCCATGCTCACGATGACGTCGAACCGCTCAGCCAGCGCCAAGACAGTCCGAGGGACTTGCGAGTGGATGCTGTGGATAATTGCTCGCATCTTCGGCTGCGGACCCAGGTTCGACGTCTAAACCGCTATGGACGAGATTAACTTGCCGTTCGTGTCGTCGGTGATGTTGATCTGCTGCGGGTGCCTCGCGAAGACCACTCGCCCCAGTGTCTGTATGAGGTCGGCGCCTTCCTTGCTGTCGACCTTCACCGCGCTGCCAGCTGCCACCATGGCCCTGAACTCCCCAGTCCGCTTCGGGATCCCGACGGTCTTGAGGTATCTGATCGCCGCGCTGCTGGTGTAGAACTTGAGCCGCGCGTCCTGCCCCTTCTTCTCGTCGCTCATGAAATATTCAGCCGTTCGCCGCTGGGGCACTATAAAAGCTGGACAGGCCATTGTCCGTCAAGCTCGGGCAGATGAGGCCGCGAATTCTCCCGTGTCACGTATGGACTCCTTAATAGGCGGGGATAGCGCATGACCCTGAAGGTCTTATCGCGTAGTAAACAACGGGTATCTCTGGAAGGCCGACGAGCATCTCAACCACGTTGCGAAGATCAGGTACGCGCACGGCGATGAGCTGACAGACCTGCCCGGCGTCACGGGGATTGGCATAGGGAAAGATCACATAATCGTGTATGTCTCGACCGACGATGTCGAGGTCCCGGCGATGCTGGAAGACGTCCAAGTAGTCAAAGTCCGCAGACGTTAGGTCTCCTGGCCGCCCTTCGTATCTTTCGCAGGATTACCCGAGCAGGTAGTCGGCCAGGCCGTCGGGGTCGATGATGTTGACCTCGCTCAGGGCCTCTTCCAGGTTGTCGAGGCGTATGGCAATCTCCTTCGTCAGGGTCTTCCCGGAGCTGTCCTTGTAGGTGAGCAGCGTCTTGTCCCTGTCCTTCGGCGACTCCCCCACGGAGACGTAAGTCAGCCCCTTCGCCTTGAACGAGTCCCTGATACCATTCACGAGCGACATGTCCGCACATCCACCGGTCGGACGTGCCGCGGTGTCCCTTTTAACCCTCGCCCCGTTACTCGCTCAATGCCCGCGCGTTTCCCGCGTCAGCGGCCCGAGCGGCGCTTCGCGGACGATATCGAGGCCACGGTGATCCACAGGGAGAAGGGCTCCTCGCT
>JAPCJO010000041.1 GCA_027886905.1 Nitrososphaerota archaeon | reverse complement strand
CGCTGAGGACGCTGCTCTCTATCCACCTCCTCGCCTGGAACGCGTAGTAGCTCACAAGGAGGGCGATTATCCCGCTGATTAGGTCGAAGGCGACTACGAACGGTAGGGTGTCTGCCAAAGGAATTTCATCTTATGAACTGGGTTCTTGGAGGATTTCATCCTACTGTACCCTGGGTATATACGCTGCGTAGATACGGCCCGTTCCTTCGCAATAAATAGATTGCAGCGCTCGTGCGAGTGAGGAAAAACAAAATGAAGATGACAAGCACGAAAATAGCGACGTTGGGCGCGGCAGTGGGAATCGTTGCGGCACTCCTGGCGATGTCGGGAGCGCTGGCACCGGTCTTCGCGGCCACCCAACAGGCATCGAGCGTGACCGGCGCAGCACCCATGAGCACAACCACGATCCCCGGCCTGACGGTCGGGCAAGCGTTCACCATCGCGAGCACGCAGGGCCACTTCTACGTGGTCGGCGACAAGTCCGTGACCGGGACGGCATCGGGAACGATGACGTTCACCGTGACCGGGAAGTTCGCGGGCGGATACAGCCTCTCCATCACCACCGGCAGCCTGGACGTAAACGGGACGACGTACGCCGTCTCGTCCGGATCGGCTGAGTCCGGACCCTATGCGCATCTCATGGTCGGTCAGGGGACCACCGCCGTGGTGGGAACCACATCGGCTAACGCCACTTCAGGAGCGTTCCTGATGAGGGCGACCGCCCGTGGCACCTTCGGCGGCGAGTACGCGACGATGTCAGTAGACCTGCAGAGCGGGACGACCGAGTACGCGATATTCCTGGTAGGCAGTATCCAGGGCTAGAGCGCGCTCGGCCCCCCTCTTTTTTCTTTTTTCAAACCCTAGGGTGCGCATCCGACACCGCAACCCTCGGCTACTTTTCGACGCGCTTCAGGGAGGCCGAGTTTATGCAATACCTGAGCCCGGTGGGCGCGGGACCGTCCCCGAACACGTGGCCGAGATGGGAGCCGCACTTCGCGCACTGGACCTCGGTCCGTCGCATGAAGAAGAAGCTGCGATCCGACTCCTCCCTTATCCCTTCCTTCTTTATTGGCTCCCAGAAGCTCGGCCACCCCGTCCCCGAGTCGAACTTCGTGTCCGAGTCGAATAGAGGGCTCCCGCAGACCACGCACTGGTAGACGCCGCTCTCGTGACTGTCCCAATACTCACCCGTGAACGGAGGCTCCGTCCCCTTGTTGACGCAGACGTTGAACTGCTGGGGCGTCAGACGGGCCTTGAGCTTCGCCTCCTCTTCCTTTTGCATGTTTGGACAAGTGTCTCGGGATTCGTATAAGGTTTGGCCGAAATGTCTTCCAGTTCGGGGAGCGGCACGCGGCAGTCCTAAATATCCAACGCGGTCCGTCGGCTTCCGTAGTTAGAGTTGGAGCGGAAGCTGGTGGCCTTGGTCTACGCCTCGACCGCCTTGAGCTGGGCCTCGTACTCGCTACTCATCGTGGTCCTCCCCTTCAGGTTCCAGTCGCTGGGGCTTTCGGTGGTCCAGTATGGCATCGCCGTCGCGATCTTCGCCCTGGGGATGTTGCTGACCGAGGCGTCCTGGGGCGTGCTAGCCTTTCGAATCGGGAACGTCAGGACTATCCTCTCTCTCGGAATCGTGGTCGCCCTCATCTATGTCGCGGTAGGGGTCTCCGACTCCTTCCTCACCCTCACGGTCTCTCTCGGGCTCCTCGGCGCCCTAGGAATCTTCCAGGTCCCCTTGGTGCGCTGGATGGCGCTCACTTCACTCGGGCCCGGCACCGCGGGGAGGGGGACGGGCTTCTTCGGGCTTTTCACGGGCGTCGGGCTGGTCTTGGGGACGGCCATCGGCCCCCTCATCTACGTGGGCCTCGGATTTTCTGCTCTCACCGTCGCCGTGGTCGGCTTCTATCTGGTGGGAACGGCGTTGATCGTTGTCCTCCCATGGAGCAGGGTGACCCTCCCTCCTCGGCAACCCGGCTTCGTCCGACACGTGCGCGAGGTCGCTAACCGGCCATTCCTGCTAGCGGCGGTGATGGTCGTCTTCGCCTTCGTCGCGAGGGCGCTCGTCTCGAACTTCCTCCAGTACTACTCGGTGTCACTCTTCCACGGAACCCCTTCCGAGGCCGGTTACGTGATCGGGGCGGCGCTGGGCGCGAGTCTCGCGTCCGGAGCGCTGCTGGGGACCGTCGTTGACCGGTGGGGCCCGGCGCGGTCTGCCCCGTTCGGCTTCGTGCTCGTCGCTCTGGGGACGTTCGGGACGCTGTTCTCCTCCTCGTACGCGGAGATGATAGGGGCTACAGTGATCTTCGCGACCGGGTTGGGCTGGCTCTCCGCGAGCGTCCTCCCGCTGGCACTCGGCCCCGTGCCGCTCGCGCTGCAGGGGACGGCGGTCGGGGTCTTCGGGTCGTTCGAGGACCTGGGGCTCCTGATCGGCCCCATCGTGATCAGCGCCGCCTACGCGGCCTACGGTGTAGACAGCATCTTCATGGTGGTTGGCGCGGTCGCGCTGGCAGGGCTGCTCTTCTCTCTCGTCCTGCGAAAGGACGACAGCCGCAGACCATCTCATCTCGAGGAGGCCTTGAGCGCCAGGCCGGTCTGACCTGCCGCTTCCTTCGATCCTACCTCTGACCCTTCTGCACCTTTAGGACGATGGAGCTGACCGTGCTCCGCACGCCCTTGATCCTCATTATCTTGTCGTGGAGGACATCCCCGAACTCGTTCAGGTCGTCCACGCCGATGAGGATCACGATGTCGAATTCTCCGGTCACTTCGTAGAGGTCTACCACGTTCTCGAGCTTGGAGAGCGCCGCCACGACGCGGTCCATCTCGGGCTGCTCCACGAATATGTTCACGAAGATGAGAAGCTGTGGCAAGCCAGGCTAGGGCGTCTCGGCCGTCGAGAAATAGCTTCCGCCGCCAAAGCCAATGCGCGCCGCAGAGGCCGAGAAAGGGCGCGGCCGTCGCGTCTCACTCTTTCGGCTTCTCTTTCTTCGCGTCCGCCTCTAGCATCTTCTTTGCGAGCGCGGGGTCCTGGATGTAGAGGATGATCGCGTTGGCATGACCGCGCCCCAGACCACAGTCCGACTTGAGCCATGCGAGGAGCTCGCCGTATTTCGTCAGGCCCTTCTCCCGCGCCTCGTCTCGGAAGTGTTCAGGGTCCTTTCCAGTCTTGGCCTTAATGTTGTCTATGTACGCCTTGTATGCCACGCCTTCGACCCGAGCACGCGGCCAGTTACCGGAACTTAGCGCTTTCCCGAGCCCGCGGTCGCACCAGGAAGGACGCCGGAAAAAGCGAGTTTATACGCCGGATTTGGTCTTGAGGGATCATGGTCGATGTGCTCGCCTACGTCTTCTGGCACTGGCCTCGGCCCGATGTGACGACGGTCTCTTATGAGAGGAAGCTGTCCTCGTTCCTGCGAGCCCTCGGCGCGGACAAGCCCTCGGGGCTGGTCGAGGCTCTGAGCTTCCGCGTCGGACCCCTTCCGTGGGGGCCTCAGGGCGGCAGCCTCTATGAGGACTGGTACATCGTCGAAGGCTTCTCGGCCTTGGGCATCCTCAGCGAGGCCGCAGTGTCGCAAGGCGCCCGCGCGCCCCACGACTCGATCGCCAAAGACTACATGAGGGGGGCTGGAGGGTTGTTCAAGTCGGTAGGAGGAGACCTTCACCTGCACGAAGCCCGCTTTACCACGTGGATCGAGAAGCCCGTCGGGCCGTCCTACCAGTCCTACTATGAGGAGCTGGCCGGGAGCTTGGGAGAGAATAGGAGCGACCTTTGGCGGCGGCAGCTGGTGCTCGGCCCTTCATCACAGTTCTGCGTCCACAGCACGGAGGCGCTGCAGCTGCCGACGAGCTTTCGGCAGATCACTTCCAAAGCAGAGCTGGTCAGTCCAGACTGAGGGGCAGCAAGGAGCTGCGGAGTTCTACCCCGCGTCTAGGCGAAGCCCGTTGCCTCCCCCTAGCCTTCCCTGTCTTTCTTGGCCCCGCGGTTGGCAATCTTCGTAGGCCACCAGTTGAACCTGTCAGCGAGCGCCATCAGGGCGGGGACGAAGAAGAGGATGACTATCCCCACGTCCACTATGACCGCCGCCGCCACCACGAAACCTATCTCGCCAAGCAGGGCGATCCTCGTGACTATGAGCGAGCTGAAGACGGTGGCGAGGACCAGGCCGAGCCCGAATATGGTCACCCAGACCTTGTCTAGCGCAGTCTTAATGGCGTCCTTATCGGTCTTCCCGTTCAGGACCTCTTCCCGGATCCTTGTGACGAAGAAGATGTCGTAGTCTATCCCCACCCCGAGCATCGTCACCACCACGAAGAGCGGCGCAAAGTCGAGGATTGGTAGCCCCTGCGCATAGAAGTACGCGATGACGAGAAGCGCCATCGAGAAGGCGACGCTGCAGAGGATGGTGAAGATCAGCCTGATCGGGGTGAAGACCGACCTCAGCTGGATCAGGAGGATCACGTAGACCGCCGCCGCCAGGACTACGATCACCTCTGGGAGTATCCCGTTGAGGAACGACTGGTTGTCGTAGGTAGACTGCGTCTCGCCTGCGTAGTAGATTTGCACACCCTTGAGCAGCTGCTGGGAGGAGATTGCGGACTCGACCTTGAGTAGCGTGTTGATCGCCGCTTGGCTCTGACCGTCGCTCTGCAGCCCGACGGTTATCGACGCGGTCTGGTTGTTCACGCCGATGTAAGAGAGCATCCCGGCCAGATACTGCGACCTCTCCGGCTCGGAGAGCTGCAGCACGCCCGTGTAGTTGAAGGGCGACCCATACGGCCTAGTCGGCCCGCTGGCGGTGGCGACGCCGGGGACGGAGGACGCGGTCGAGCTGATCAGCTCGATCTGCTTGAGGAGGGTCTGGTTGAACTGGCCTCCTCCGTAGACGATGGGAGTGGGGGTCTCCATGACTATCGTGGTCGGGGCCGTGGCGGAGCTCCCTAGCTCGTCGGTGATCACGGTGAGGCCGTGGTTGCTCGGGAAGTCAGGGAAGAGCTTGAGTATGTTCGCGCCGCTCGACGTGCTCTGGGAGACGTAGAACGCGCCGAGGGCGAGGGCGGAGATCACGACGATGACCGCGACCTTCCTATCCAGCGTCCTGTCCGCCAGGCGGTGCAGGCGGGCGGGCTTCGCGCGCTGGACGTCCGTCTTCCGGTTCAAACCCGGCCAGAAGAGGCGGTCCTTGAGAGTGAGCTCGAGGGCAGGGAGGAGGGTCAGGGCCGCCAGGATGAGAATCGAGACCGCTATCGCGATCGAGGTGCCCACGCCGCTGAAGAGCGGGACATTGGCTACAGCCATGACGATGTAAGCCACGACCACCGTGATGCCCGCCGTTAGGACCGCCTGGCCCGCCCACCGGACCGAGATGGAGACGCTCTCCTCGGTGGTCTTGCCGTTGGTCCTCTCCTCCTTCGTCCGCCTGAGCTGGAGGACAGAGTAGTCGACCGCGAGCCCCAGGGTCAAGAGGATCGTTAGGGCGGGGGTCAAGAAGGTAAGCGTCCCGTGGCCGAGGACCGCGACCCCATAGTAGATAGTGGGGAGCGCGATGGCTATCGTGATTCCGCCGATTATGACCGGCACCAGGGCGGCGAGGGGCGCCAGGAGCAGGATCCCGACTATGGCGAGGGCGGCGAAGACCCCGGGGATGACCGTTATCCCCACGACAGGCCCGAACACCTTGGAGATGTCCTGGGTGAGAACCGCTCCGCCGGTGACGTAGTAGGTGCCGAGCGCGGGGATCGAGGAGCTGGCGATGTCCGACTGGAAGGCGGCTATCATAGCGGTGCTGGGCGAGCCGGCGAAGTTGTAGACCACGATCATCGTGCTGTTGTCGGGGCTGACGAAGTTGCTCGTCAGCGAGCGGGAGAGGACAAGCGGAAACTCCGGGTAGGTCTCGTTTGAGACGACGCCGAGCAGGGCGGCCCGCACCTGGGCGGGGCTGGTCCCTGAGCTGAGGGACGAGAGGAGCGAGCCCAGCTGCTTCGTGTTGGCGGTGAAGAGGGGAGAGGTCGAGAAGGACGAGGCGCTCCCGTTGGCGACGAGCTGCGACGCGAGGTCCCACGACTGGCCAGGCGGGGCATGCGCGGCCAGGGTCGAGTTGAGCTGCGAGACCTGCTCGACCAGCGACGGCATCACGGACGCCAGGAACTCGTACTCCGTCGTGTAGAGGCTGCTCAGGCCTGTGAAGTTCTTGGCCAGGACGGGGTCGGCGGCGAGGGTCCGGTTCAGCGCGAGGACCGACGACTGGACGGAGCTGGAGTACATCTGGTCGTTTTGGAGGACCACGATGATCCCGTTGTCGCTGGAGTTCACCGATTTCGGGAACTGGGCGTTGAGGATGCCCTGGGCCACTTCAGACTCCGCGTTGCTCGGGCCGCCGAAGCTCGAGCCCGCCACGTTGTAGGAGACGTGGTTGAAGAATACCGATATCTGGGTGCCCGCTATCACCACCGCGATTATCCACGCTAGGATTACGAGCCTGTGGCGTCTCCTCAGGAAGGAGTTGAACGCCTCGAATCTAGAACGCGGCATCCGTTTTTTGGGCGCCGGCAGACCTCTTTTAAGGCTTGGCCGAGGTTTTGACGGACCGCCCTGTTCCTGGCGCGCCTCTCAGCCGTCCTGCTTCCTTCCGAGGAGGAGGGGCACTACCAGCGAGACCGCGAGCGTCCCGACGATGATGAGCGAATAGGCGAGTCCGTCGATTACGCCGCTACTAAGGGCCACGGAGGCGATTACTATGCCGACTGCGCCCCTCCCCCCGAGCGTCACCGCGATCTGCCTGGCCCCGTCCCTCTCCTTAACACGGACGACGTTCTTGACCGCGAAATAGGTGAGGCCGATGGAGAGCGCGAGCGTGACGGCGACCACGACGGCGAGCTTCGGGACGTAGCCGAATTGCGACGCCGAAAGGTCCGCCTCGAGCCCCGCGAGCCCGAAGAAGAGAGGGATGAAGAGCGCCCTGTTTATCCTGGTGAACGTGGTCGATATCTCCTGGAAAGCCTTCCTCCCGATGAGGCCGTCGTGCATTATCAGGCCCGCGAAGAAAGCGCCGATGATGTAGCTCAGGCCGATCGCCTGGAACAGGCCGGCGACGAAGAGGCCCACCAGGATGAGTACTGCGTACGACATGTCCTCCCGCCTCACGAGCCTCCCCGCTTTCTCCACCGCCCGTCTGAAAGCGTTCGGCCTGTAGTTGAGCACCCAGTCGACGGCGATGAAAGCCACAATCAGGATCCCCGTGTAGACAACGACGGAAAGGGTGCTCCTGAGCGGCTGGGATATCGCCACGAGAAGGACGAAGGCTACGACGTCGGTCACGGTCACGGTGGAGAGGATCACCCTCCCGGTCTCCTTCTCGAGGAGGTTGTACTGCATCACGAGGACAGAGATTATCGATATGGACGGCACGGCTATGGTCATCGCCACCACGAAGTCCGGTGCGGCGCCGAAGGGAAGAAGCAGGAGGCAGAGGGCCAGGCCCGCCAGCATCGGGATTATGAAAGCCGTGTCGGAGAGGAGTATCCCGTGAAGGATGTGCTTCCTGACCATGTCCGTGTCCATCTCGAACCCGATCAGGAAGATGATGAAGAATAACGCCAGCGATGAGATGGCCTGCACCTGGTCGTTCGTCGAGACCACGTTGAGGATGGTGGGGCCGAGAATCAAGCCGCTGAGCAGCTCGCCGGCCACCGAGGGGAGCCTGAGCTGCTCGAAGACCTCGCCGGTGAGGATGGCCGCGGCGAGCACGATTAGGACCTGGATGATTATCTGGTAGGCCAGGTCGTCTCACCCTCCCCTTCTCGCGCCGGTTCGCGGCTCTTAAGCAGACCCGTCGGGAGTGGCGCGACTGGTCACCGGTCACGGGTCCGGCGCTACGTCAGGAGCACGTAGTTCGCGGCCGAGCAAAAACTCGTTCGTGGTCGTGCAGGCACGGACTCTGCCGGTCACCGCGCGACCGGTGCGTGCACCATCTCTTGGAGCGCGGCCGCGAATATCGGGGCGACGGGGACGATGTGCTTGGTTATGGGCTCCCTGTTCCTGACCGTGTCGGTGGTCACGATCCTCGACACGCCAGCTTGGGTCAGTCTCTTCAGGGTCGACATCGGCTCGCTCTCGCCGGGCGCCTTCCTCTTGTGGTTTATCGCGTGCGTGACCGCGAGGGTGATGTCGGTGCCGCCCTTCGACCTGAGCCAGTTCGAGACCTTGGCGATGGTCGTCCCCGTCCCGACCATGTCGTCGAAGAGTATCAGTTGCCTGCCGCCTAGGTCGGGGACGCTCCTGCCGGACGCAAGGGAGACCGAGACGTTGTCCCTCTTCCTCACCTTGTCGAAAAGTATCACGTCGTCGTCCGAGGTCTTGAAGAACCTCTCCACTGGCTCGGCGACGGGCCTGTGCCCCTTGTCGGGTATGACGACGATGGGGCGGTCGATTCCCAGTTTCTCCTTGGCGTAGGTCGCGAGGGCGTTCGTGGCGGTCAGGTTGTACACCTGGAGCTGGGAGCCGTCGATTGAGATGGGACCGACCTGCGTTGACTCGAAGTTAACACGGCCCACGCTCCTCCAGAAGTGGACGTCAATCGTGAAGATGCGGTTGACCCTCATCGCCTTGAGCGCCTTGAGTATCGCCCTGATGCTCAGCGCCTCCCCGGGGTGGAACACCTTGTCCTGGCGGGCGTACACGAGGTAGGGTATGACCAGGTCTATCCACCCGACCCGCTGCTCCTTGAGCGCGTCGAGCGTGAGGAGCGTCTCGATGAAGTGGTGGTTCTCCATAGGGACGGTGGTCTGGACGTAGACGGCGTGGGCCCCAGCTATGTCTTGCTTGATCTTTTCGAGCGGCAGGCGGACGTAGGTCTCGCTGTCAGCAAAGTCCTCTGCGTAGACGTCGACGGCTTCCCCCAGGCCGAGGGACCTGGCAATCCCGCGCGCAATCTGGCGCGAGTTTCCTGCCCTGCCGCCGAACACTATCGCGTTGTCGGGTGTCAAAAACCTCTCGGGCGGGCCTGGCATTCTCCGACTCGGGAGGGCCGGAGCGCATGGGCTTTTTAGTCCTTATGGATTACAGGCTCGGTCCTCGACGGCCCTGCCGTAACCAAAAGTGCCCAAAAGGGGACTGCGACATGGGTCTAGGTAACCTTGAGGGTGAACGTCCCCTGGCTCTCCGCGTGAGAGGTATCGCCCTGGTAGGTGGCTGTGATCTTGTGATGGCCCGTCGATGTGGGCGTGAACGTGACGGAGCAGCTGGCGGACGTCCCGGTCCCGGAGAGGGTGCACTTCGTCGCGCTGAAGGTGCCAGCCGCGCTGCTCTTGAACTTGACCTGTCCCGTCGGGGTCCCCGTCGTGCTCCCGGTGTCCGTCACCGTAACCGTGCACGTGGTGGGCGACCCGCTGGCCACCTTGGAAGGAGAGCAGGTCACCGACGTCGCGGTGGTCGGGAGGGAGAACTCTTCAACCCGGTCGGAGTTTATCGAGCAGCCGGTGCCGTTGCTGTCGGTGACGTAGACGACCCCGAGGGAGTCAGTCGTCATGACGATAGGACCACCGAACTCTCCTCCGGCGCATCCGCCCGAGCCGAACGCGTTGCTGAACGCGCCGGTCTTTGAAAACTCTTGGATCCGAAGGTTGCCGCTGTCCACGACGAAGACGTCGTTCTTGGAGTCCGTGGCGACTCCGACCGGGCCGTCGAATTGCCCGTCGTTGCTGCCGTGTATAGGCATGGTGCAGGTGGTGGCGGTGCATGTGAAGCCGATGCTCGCGTCCGTAATCGTGTCGCAGCTGCTGCCCGAAATGCAGCCTCCAGCCCATCCGATGAAAGTGCCGCTGCTGGTGAACTCGTCCACGCAGTTGTTGGCCGTCTGAGCGACGTAGACGTCACCGGCGGGGGCGGCGGCTATTCCTATCGGTTCGTCGAACGAGCAACCGCTGCCGGCGGCGGTGTTCCACGTGGTGATGAAGGAGCCGGTGGTCGTGAACTCTTGGGCGCGCTCGTTATTGGTGTCGGCGACGTAGACGTTGCTGCCCTGCACGGCGATGCCGAACGGGAAGGCGAACTGGCCGTCGCCTGAACCGGACGAGCCCCAAGCCCTGACGAACGTGCCGGTGCCAGTGAACACCTGGATGCGTTGGTTGCCCTCGTCGACCACGTAGAGGTTACCTGCAGCATCGACGGCAACGCCTCTAGGACCGTTGAACTGGCCGTCGCCGCTGCCAAAGGTCAGCCCCGTACAAGTCGAGGCCGTGCATGTGAAGCCGATGCTCGTGTCCGTAATCGTGTCGCAATTGCTTCCGCCCGTGCACTTCCCAAGCCAACCGAGGAATGTGCCGGTCGTCGTGAACTCGTTTATCCGCTCGTTCAGGTCAGAGACGAAGACGTGGCCCGAGCTGACGGCGACACCCCAGGCCTGGTTGAACTGGCCGTCGCCCGTCCCGGAAGAACCAAACTGCGTCAGGAAGACGTACCCCGTCGAGGCATACGCGACGGGAGCGGTCAAGAAGATAGCCAGGATCACCGCGGACGACACCAGTGTCGAGGCTGATCGCTTCCCTACCACGTTCCCACCACGGCGGTTGTGCGACCGGATGTTTCTTAAAGATTGAGACTCGCAC
The DNA here is from genome assembly GCA_027886905.1 of Nitrososphaerota archaeon. GTDB lineage: Archaea > Thermoproteota > Nitrososphaeria > Nitrososphaerales > Gagatemarchaeaceae > Gagatemarchaeum. Next base: position 321 of record JAPCJO010000041.1, on the reverse strand, counting down.
CGGCGCTACGCGGTTAGCCCAGCACCGTCGTCAGGCTTCGGGGGCCTTGACGTCGACTACCGCAGGCCCGCCGCCCAGGAGCATGTTCGCAAGGAGCACCTTTCGCTTCTTGCTCATGTTGACGTCCCGGTGTATCAGGCCCGGAGGGATGCTGAAGAAGTCTCCGGGACTCAGCTCGACGGCATCCTTCCCCTTTGGCCCGAACTCCAGCCTCATGCGCCCGGAAATGAGGAACCCGTAGAGGTGTCGCTCTCCGTGGTGATGCCAGGCGGAAACCACGCCACCGCCGACCGTCGACCGAGAGAAGAGGACGCCCTCCGC
>JAPCJO010000078.1 GCA_027886905.1 Nitrososphaerota archaeon | reverse complement strand
AGTTCGAGAACTACGGGATGACCTTCCCCGCCTACTACGCCCTCTACGCGGTCTCGCACATGAGCAGGTACGGGACTACGGAGGAGGACATGGCGCGTGTGGCCGTGAAGGCGCACCACTACGCCTCCATGAACCAGCTGGCCCAGTTCCAGAAGGAGATCACCCTCGAGAAGGCCCTCTCCTCGCAGGTCGTCTCGTGGCCGCTCAAGCTCTATGACGCCTGCCCGATCACCGACGGCTCCGCCGCGGTCATCGTCGCCAGCGAAGACGCCGCCAGGCGCCTCACCGACACGCCCGTATGGATAAAGGGGATGGGCTTCTCCTCGGACTCCGCCAACCTGAGCAAGAGGGCGGACTACGTCGGCCTGAGAGCGACCGTCGACGCCTCGAGGAAGGCCTACGCCGCAGCCAAGGTCGGGCCCAACGACGTGGACGTCGCTACCTGCCACGACTGCTTCACCATCGCGGAGCTGATGGCGTACGAGGACCTCGGCTTCTGCGCCAAGGGGGAGGGCAGCAAGCTCGTCCGGGATGGCCAGACGGAGGTCGGGGGCAGAATCCCGGTCAACGTCGACGGCGGCCTCAAGGCGAAGGGCCACCCTATCGGGGCCACCGGGGTCTCGATGGTCGTGGAGATCTCGAAGCAGCTCAGGGGCGAGGCCGGCGGGAACCGGCAGGCCTCGATAAAGAACGGCGTCGGCCTGGTGCACAACGTGGGAGGGACTGGCCACTACTGCTACGTCACGGTCCTCTCGAGGTCGAAGTAGTTGCCCGACGACAACGCCCCGCCCACCCTGCGCTCGAAGCGGAGCCTGACCCTGAGATTCAACATCCCCATCTCGAAGACGAGCAGGTTCTGGGAGGCACTGGGCGAGGGGAAGTTCGTCACCACGAAGTGCGAGGACTGCGGAAGGCTGAGCTTCCCGCCCCAGGCCGACTGCCCGAACTGCATGAGCCCCAACTCGGGGTGGGTGGAGCTGGGGACGGAGGCCGAGCTCCTCACCTTCACTTACGTCCAGATAACCCCGACGAGCTTCGTCGACCACGACCCCTACGTGGTCGCCATCGGGAGGCTGAAGGAGGGGCTGAACGTCCTCGCGTGGGTCGAGGGAGGGGACCCGGCCAAGCTGAAGCCCGGAGCGAAGCTGGGGATCGAGACGAGGAAGGACGCGGAGGGTGGCCCTTACTACGTCTTCGTGACCAAGTGAGAGGGCCTAGAACTCGACCGGGGTCGCGCGGATGACCTCGGCGATCCTGGTGAACCTGTCCCTGTAGAAGAGGATCTTGGTGATGGACCCCTTGAACTTGAGGAGCCCCTTCAGGACGGCCGACTGCAAGTCGACCTCGCCCTTCGCGACCTTTGTCCAGGTCTCGTACGCGCCCTCGAAGGAGAACTCCGCCTGCGCGCCCGGCTCCGAGGGCGAGATGGACGTCTTCCCATCCTCGACCTTAAGGAGATAGCTGGAAGCCACGCTCTGCTCCGTGGAGGTGAGCTTGATGCTGGTCTTCAGGCCCTTCGTCCCCTCCTGCCACTTTGCGTCGTTGGCCAGGGCGTCCTGAAGCTGCGCGAAGAACTCGGCCGAGAAGTACTTGACCATTCGCGACCGGCTACCCCGGAACGGCTTTTTTGAGCTTACCTATCGCTCCCGAGGTCAGCTTGGACTTGAGGGTGACCGCGCCCGCGCTCACCTGCAGGGCGTCCCTCACCATCGGGAGGTCGACGCTGTCGGTCTTCACTATCACCGCGTGCTCGAACCACACCGCCTTCTTGGCGAAGATCGGGGATATCTTCGCGATCCGGCGCGTCAGCTCCTTCTTCGCCTCTTCGTCGATGGGCGCCTCGCTGGTGAGCATGAGGTACCTCTTGTGCCTCGGGCCTCTCAATCAGGCGCTCTCCTCGAAGAGCCTCGCGTAGAACCCCTCAGGGTCGCGCTTCACCACGTAGGAGCGGGGCTTCACCTTAACTCTAATTGGGTCGGAGCTCGCCAGGACCGCGCCCCCCGTCATCACAAGGACCTGCTTGCTGAGCCTTATGTAAAGCGCGTTGTGCTCGTCCAGAACGTCTCGCAGGCCTCCAAGTATGGCTCGCCTCTCGTCGGCGCCGAGGCGGGAGAGTATCCCGCGAAGGGCCGCCTCCGCCTCGTCCCCCGTTAGGTGCACCCTTACCCACACGATCCTGTTGCCGTGGTGCCCCTCCGCCTCTTGGCGCTCCTCCGGCGGCTCTCCCCCCAGAAGGGCGGCGACCGCCCTCCTGAGCTTCTCCTCGTCCTCCGTCATCTGCACGAAGTACGAGACCTCCAGGGACTGGACCGCCGACGCCATCTCAAGGCCATCTCCGCCGAAATAAGTTTATCAAGTCTCGCGAGGCCGAAACCTCTCAGAAGAGCCCAGAATGCGCGGCAACCTGAAGGTCCTTGGCATCGAGAGCACCGCCCACACGTTCTCTGTCTCCCTCGTCACCGAGCGGGACGGGGTCCTTACGAACGCCAAGGACATCTACATGCCGCCCGAGGGCAGCGGGATACACCCCGGGGAGGCCGCCGATCATCATCTCTCGGTCGCCGTCAGGGTGGTGCACGAGGCGCTCGAGAGGCAGGGCGAGCGCGGGAGCGACATCGACAAGATCGACGCGGTGGCCTACTCGATGGGGCCTGGCCTCGGTCCGTGCCTCAGGGTCGGGGCGGTGACCGCGAGGACGCTCGCCCTCTCCACTGGCAAGCCTCTCGTCGCGGTGAACCACGCGGTGGGGCACATCGAGCTCGGGTGCCTCCTCACCGGGGCCAAGACCCC
>JAPCJO010000077.1 GCA_027886905.1 Nitrososphaerota archaeon | reverse complement strand
ATGACCGCCCAGACGGCGAGGCTCGCGTAGTAGTTGACGTTCTGGTAGTAGTCGGGGGTGACCCAGAAGATCCCAGCCCAGCTCGTGAGCCAAGGGAAGAAGATGATGCTCCAGGTGAAGACGTCCACCGCCGAGAACTGCCTCACGAGACCGGTGGCCTGCCTGACGAAGTAACGCCCCTCGGCCGATCCGCCGCGCCGCCGTCCGTCCTTCCCCTCTTCTTCGGTCACTGTGAGGCTTGCCGGACTTTCTCCCCGGCGGCTCACTATTAGGTTGTTGCCTCCGGTTTTCCGGAAGCGGGCGGGACGGAAAGGTTTTACCACCTGGTCGCCGACGCCGACCAGGAAAGGCGACATGAAGAACCCGTTCTCAAGCGGAGGGGCCAGGAAGGCTACCCAGGTCTCGGGGCTCCAGTCTGTCCCGGACGGCGCGCAGATGATCCCCATGGAGGTCAAGAAGCAGTACGAAGAGAAGCCCATTCACCTCTACCATCCCACCCCCTACAACGTCATCACCGTTCTGAGAAAGAGGAAGCAGGAGCACGACTTGCTGGTCTGCGGCTGGTACCTGGACACGCTCAGGGAGCACGGCGTCGTCAAGGGCCTTGTCTACAGGGCCGTCACGGCGGAGGAGGACAAGGAGCACGTGACGACGGAGCTGAAGAAGCTCGACAAGGACGCCAGCATCCAGTTCTCCCCCTGAAGGCTTGAGCGGGCGTCATCCTGGGCCGGTCCGCCGCTGCTCCTGGGCGGAGGGCGACGACCTCCTGCTTGCGTATCACGACGAGGAGTGGGGGGTGCCAGAGTACGACGGCAGGAAGCTCTGGGAGACGCTTATGCTCGAAGGTTTCCAGGCAGGCCTCTCCTGGACCATCATCCTGCGCAAGCGCGAAGCGTTCCGCAAGGCCTTTCGGGGCTTCCGGCCTGAGCTGGTCGCCCGCTTCGGAGGCCCGGACGTCGCGAGGCTCGTCGAAGACCCAGGAATCGTCCGCTCCAGGGCCAAGATCGAGGCGACCATCGCTGGAGCCCGCGTCTACGAGGCGATGAGGGCGTCGGGGGAGGACTTTTCGAGCTTCGTCTGGGCCGCCGCCGGCGGGAAGCCTATCCAGGGCTCCGGCGGCTTGCCCGCCACCACCCCGCTCTCCGAGGCGCTCTCCAAGGCGCTGAAGAAGAAGGGATTCAAGTTCGTAGGCCCGGTGATAGTCTACGCGTGGATGCAAGCGACCGGCATCGTCAACGACCACGCGGCGGACTGCTCCCGTCGAAGCGAGGTCCAGGGATTGGCTCGACCTTCTCCAAAGGCATAAAAGGGGGCCTGATTCCGCGCCGTTTGCGAATTGAAATTGGAGACGAAGACGCTCCCGCACCTGAAATCCGCCGAGTTCGAGAAGGAGGTCCTACAGTCCCTGACCCCCACGGTCGTCGACTTTTACGCCGACTGGTGCGGACCCTGCAGGATGGTCTCCCCGATAATAGAGCAGCTATCCAGGGAGTACGATGGCAAGGTCAAGTTCGTGAAGCTCAACACCGACGAGAACCCGGACGTCGCCATGAAGTACGGCATCATGAGCATCCCGACGATAATGGTCTTCAAGAACGGCCAAGTGGCCTCGACGGTAATCGGAGCCGGCCCGGCCTCGATGTACAAGCAGAAGATCGACGCAGTCCTAAAGGCCTAGAACAAAGTCCGCTCGGCGCTCGCTCAGTTTGCGAGCGCGTACAGCCTGTCGCCCTCAGCTCGCGTCCCCATCTGACCTATGCTGTTCAGAACGAACCGGTTGGACGCGCCGGGCGGCCACTCGCTCGGGGGGACACTGCCCTCGTGGATCCTCTCATAGTCCTCTATCGACAGCTTCCTCCTCGAGTTCAGCCGCGCCATGAGGTCGAACCCCTTTGAGGCTTCCTTGAACCCCTCGGGCACCAGGTTGGCCTGGATGACCGCGTGGCTTCCGCTCCCATACCCGCATAGCACCACGTTCTTCCCACCGAGGTCCTCTCTGTCGTTCTCGAATAGGCTGTCCAAGCCGACGAAGACGGAGACGGAGTAGGAGTTCCCCACCAGCTCCGGCGCGAGGACGGAGCTCCCCACGCGCCTCGCAAAGTCGTCGACGAACGCCTTGGAGTTCATAAACTTCCGCCTAAAGTCGCTGTAGGCCTCGCTCATGTAATACGTAAGGTCGTCCATCCCCTCCCTCGAGGGCTCGGGGCCTATCGCGGCCGCCATCTCTTTCCACCGGGGCAGCGACCGCCATTCGTGCATCAGTAGCGAGGCGTAGGCCGAGATGACCATCTTCTTGTGGGGGTTGTGGTATATCGCCCTGTCTATGCCGTCGATGGTCGCGCGGTCCCCCGTGGGCTTTAACCCCGCGTTGGCGGCGGCCGCCTGGAAGTTGAGCCAGGCCGTCTTCATCTCCGTCAGGTACGAGGCGTAAGACCTCGCACCGTCGACCAGGGCGACGGTCCTCCCGCCTGGCTTCTTGAAGTCCCCCTTCTCGTTCCTGAGGGCCGCCCCGAAGGCGCCGGGGATTATCTGGAGGAGCTTCGGGTCCTTGCCTACGAGCACGGCAGCCGCCGCCGCGCCCTGAGTCGGCTCCTCCCTGCTCTTGAGGTCGTACTTCGCGATGTCCGTCGCGACTATCAGCGCGTACTTTGACGTGTTCCAGCCCGCGGCGAACCAGGCGCCCGTGTCGAGGTAGCGCTCCATCCCGCTGACGCAGGCGAACTTCTGCTCGTACCCGAGGACGTGCGAAAGGCTCCCGTTGCCGTACACCTGCTCGAGCATCCCGACGACGTCCGAGACCAGCGCCCTGGAGCCGTCCAGCCCGCTCTCGGTCGGCGTGTCTATCCGGAAGATCTCGCTGGGCGAGATGCCGTAGTGCTCCATGAGCCTGTGCGCGGCGGTCGCCGCCATGCTCGACTGGTCCTCGTTGGGCGGCGGCACGGAGAAGGTCTTCAC
>JAPCJO010000040.1 GCA_027886905.1 Nitrososphaerota archaeon | reverse complement strand
GTCCTCCTGCTCTGGAAGCGGTCGGTGACGAAGCCCCAGAGCACCGCCGCCGGGATGCTGACCGCGTTGAAGAGGGTGATCGCGAGTCCGACGTCGATGACCGTGCCGTGGAGCTCGAGGATGTAGAGCTGGATGAGGGTGCTGACGGGGCCGACCGCGATGTCGACGGGGAGCTGTGAGTAGAACCAGCGGGTGCCACCCGCGTTCTTCCTGGTGCCCTTCGAGGCCGTCATCCCAGAAGCGCCACGCCAGGGGCCACGCTAGAGGCCGGGCTCGTTTCCGGTTATACGTTGCGAGCGACCCGCGCAAGACTATAACCGCCCGAGGGGAGGCGCCGGCAGATGCGCTCGACTGAGAGGAGCCCCGCCAAGAGTCCGGTCTTCGTGTTCGACTTTGGCGGCGTCGTCATCAAGTGGAAGAACAACAACCCGATCTTCGACTACATCGCTGACAGATACGGGATCCCGCGCGCCGGGATGAGGCGCGCGTTCGAGCTCGCCCTCCCGAGGCTCGAGACGGGCGACGTCTCGATGCGAGACTACTTGGAAGAGGCGCTGAGCAAGTTCGGGGAGAGCCTAAGGAAGGGAGACTCGCCTGACGGACTCTGGACGCTCCCCTTCGAGCGGCTCGTGAAGTTCCGGACGGGGACGGTCGAACTCGTCAAGTCACTCAGGAAGAGGGGATACCTGGTGTACCTCTTCTCAAACACCTCGATCCCCCACGCCAAGCTGGTCAGGCGGAAGGGATGGGACAGGCTCTTCGATGGCTTCCTCACGTCGTGCGAGCTGCGGAGCATGAAGCCGAGCGCTACCGCGTTCGAGAGGGCCCTGGACAGCGTGGGCGCGAAGTCGTCCGAGGTCGCCTTCGTCGACGACAAGGAAGAGAACGTCAGGGGCGCCAAGGACTATGGGATACGCTGGGCTTTCAGGTTCACCTCGCTCGCGAGGCTTAGGGAGGACGTCTCAAAGGCCATCGCCGAAGCGAAGACGGCCTAGTAGCCCGCCCTCTCAAGGGCGGCCGTGAGAGCTTCGCCCATCCTCCTGTATCCGTCCACGTCGGGATGCAGCCCGTCGCGGGTCGACGCGAGAAAGTCGGCGGCGTCCTTGTCACGGACGGCGAGGTTCGTGTCGCAAAAGAGCCGACCCGGAGCCCTGCAGGCGGCCTCGACCCACGCGTTGACCTCCCGTATGGAGCTTCGCTCCTTTGCGCGCGCCGTGTTGTATGGGAGGACCGTGGCCGCCACCGGGACGATCCCGTTGTCCTCCGCCAGGGTGTACATCGACTCCAGGTTCTGCTCCACCGCTTTGACGGTGCGGCCTTGATAGATGTCGTTCACGCCAGCCAACACGATCACCGCCTTGGGCTTCTCGGCTACGACGTCCCTGTCGAACCTCGAGAGTATCTCGTCAGACCGCTGGCCGTTCACGCCCTTGTTCAGGACCATCCATTCGGGGTGCGCCTTCATCATCCAGTAGCAGTACTGGCTCTCAGGGTCTCCCACTCCCTCGGGAGGCGCCTCGAGGGGCGACATGAACTTCGGGGTGCCCGCGGTGGTGGAGTCCCCCAGTCCCACGACGATCAGCTTCTTGGCCATCGGCTTACCTGGCGGCTCCGAGGATATCTGTCCTTTCATTCCGAGCGTTCCGGCCCTTTCTGCGGGACTCGCCGGCATCCTCTTCGAGAGGAGGCTTCGCACGAGGACCCTGGACACCAAGCTCGCATCCAGCCCGCGATTACAAGGATATTCTGGATTTTCGCGGGCCAGGTCTGAAAGAGCTGCTATTATGACGCTGAATTGGTAAAATATTTGGGGACAATTCCAGGTGCGGCAATCCAGAATCCCAGTCCTGAATGCCTTAGTATCTAGCCACCGTTTTTCCCCTGACGATGGGAAAGTCCTTGGAAGTGATACGGAGCTACCGCACCCGCAAGCGAAGCGCCCTGTCGCCAATCATAGCGACCGTGGTTCTGATAGCAATTACTTTGGTCGCCGCTACGGCGATCGGAGGCTTCGCCTTCGGCGTCTTCAGCTCAACCGACAATACGGCGCAGGTGGAGGTGACACAGACGAGCATCCCAGCGAGCGTCGGCATAGGGGTGGACATTGTCTACTGCTCGGTATCCACTGGGAATTCGGTGGGGGATGGTTACATTCAGCTTTCCAACTCCGGCACTGCCAGCACAACGGCAAACAGCGCCACCTTCACATATGATGGGGCTTCGACCCAAGTCAGCCTCACCGGACCGTGCACCGTGGGGCCAGAATCCACCATCTACATCCTGATACTGGCACTGCCCTTTCAGGCCTCCTCCGGCCTGCAATACACGGGATATGTGTCGACAGCGAACGGTGCCGACGTCCTGTTCACGGGCGGGTTCAGCTGAACGCACGACGAGGTCGGCGTCTGGACAGAAAGCGAATCCTTGGGCATGCCGAGCCACCGTGCGCGGCTCCATGTCGAGCCAAGTAGGTTGCCGAGAAGGAGATCTATTTCCAGGCTCGCCGGTTCTTCAGGAGCATCAGCGCAGGAATTGCCAAGGCGACGGCGAGAAGCGGGGTTGACCCAAACTCAGGGACTCCGCTCACGGCTGGGTTGAACGTGATGTAATAGCTTCCAGGAGACCAGCCCGCGCTGACCTGGACTGGGTGCAACCCGGACACCGTGCAACCGACGGAAAGAAGAACCGCCGTAGAGACGCCGCAGGGACCATCCAGCGCGGAGCCCATCGCGTCGAAGAGAGAGTCTACGAGGACGAAGTAGGTCGTACCGCTCCCCACGGTTACGGTGAAGGTCTCGCTGCCGAATGTCGTGCCCGTCCCGTCCCAAAGCGCATTGTAGAACGGAGCGACAAGATTGCTGTCGCTGTGAACCTGCGGGGTGGTCCCGACCAAGGTTGGAGCAGGTGAGGAAAACCCGGGGTCGGTGTCTTCCCAGAGCTGGTAGTAGTCGGCGATGTAGCCGTTGTCGGTGATAGTAATCGCAATCGTCGCAGGACCGCTCACGGCGTATTCGCCGATCGAGACGCTATCGGGTAGCGAACCCAGGCTGTTGGAGTAGATGACGTTTTCAGTCCCCCCGTGGTAGAGAGTCCCGAGAGTGACTGGTACGATTACCTCCGGGTCAGGGGGAGGATTACCGCCGTTGCCAAGGGCAAACGCGTGCGTGGCCCCTCCTAGGGAGATGAGCAACGCCAGAGCCAGAACTGGGATGAGGTAGGCCACTCTAAACGCGTGGATAGTCCTCCGGCTCAACTTTGTATTTTGAGTTCGCTTTCGTATTTATTACATCTGAAGCACAGGTGAATAGATGTGAATCCCAAATTCATATTCGCATCAATTCATAACTTGTTCTTCATGCGTCTTCCCTCTTCGAGGGGACGACCCGCGGCCATCCACCCCGCTCTCTCATCGGCGAGCAGGCGAGAATAGCCTGGCCCTGTTTCGTTAGGCTAACTTCATTTAGTGGCTCGTGCCGAACGCGCAATGAGGAAAGGAAGTCCGAAAGACCTTGGGCAGGAAATCCGCTGACGCGGGCGCGGCTCGTCTCCCCCCGCCTCAACGAGGCGCCCCGGGCAAGGCGGGGCTGGCTGTGCTTCTGGTCATTTCGCTCGTGCTCGTACTTCTTGTCGTGGCCAGCGGAGCCGGCGCCTTCACTCGCGTCGGCTCGACATCGAGCTCCTCGGAGGAGCAGGTCCAGTCCGCTCTGGCGGGCGGAGGCCCCATCGACGGCCCCGAAGCAGGGTGCAACTACACGGTATCGCTGGACGGGGCGACCCCGGTAGCTCTCGCGGCTTCGGGGTCGGAAGTCAGGGCCTCGGCGGGCACCGACATGGGGGCGTTCGTCAACTCTCTGCTGGCGTCCCACGAGACCATCTGCATCGCCGCGGGGAAGTACACGATGAGCTCTGAGATGATGATCGAGGGCCTGAAGGGGGTTACCTTGAGTCTCGACCCCGGCGCCGTCGTGACGACGTCCAGCAACAGGAGCCTCTTGCTCGTCTACGCCAGCCTTGGGACTACGGTGAGGGGCGGTGAGTGGATCGGCCCCGGCTACGGAAACCAGTCCGCGATCAGGATAGTGTTCGGGAGCAACAGCACGGTCGTGGAGAACGCGGACGTGAGCAGGGCGGGGTTCAACGGGATACTGATCTACGACGAGGTCCGGCCAAACTTCAACGTCTCCATACTGGACAACTCTCTTCACGACAACGGCCGTTACGGCGTCCAGGAGTTCACGAATACCTCCACCCCGATGGTGCGGACCGTCATCTCTGGGAACTTGGCATATGACAACACCCTCGGGGGAATCTACACCAACGGGATCGCGGGCGTCACCATCATCCGGAACGAGGTGACGAACACGGCGGGGGACGGCCCCGGCGAGATTGGCATAGGCGTCACCAACGGGCACAACGACACGGTGACCCTGAACCAGGTGAGCCACATGGCGTGGTTCGGGATACAGGCATACTACAACAACTACACGGTCATCTCAGACAACATATCCACCTCCAACGCGGGAGCCGAGGACCAGTCCGGGATAACAAACGACCACAGCTCCTTCGACACAATCATGGGGAACGTGGTGGAGTCGAACGGCAGGTACGGCGTCTACGTCGAGAGGTCGTGGAACGTCACAATCAACGGGAACGTCGCGGACAGCAACGGCGGCTACGGGATCAGCCTCTACCACGGCGCGTGGCCCGCGATCGGGCGGAGCGCGATCGTGGGGAACGCCTGCAGCTTCAACGGCCTCGGCGGGATAGTCCTGAACTCGGCGATCGACAACGTGGTCTCCATGAACCAGTGCTACAACAACTCGGGGGACGGGATCCTCCTCTACAACGACCCGGGCCAGCTCGGGTCCACGGGGAACCTGATCTCCTACAACTGGCTCGGCAACGAAGGAAACTCGGGGCAGTCGCAGACCTTCGGGGTGAGCGAGGGTAACGACTCTTACAACAACACCTTCGTCTCGAACGTGACGTTCAACAACACGGTCGCGGCGACTTCGCTCGTCGGGCCCGACTCCGCCGCGCCGTGAGCGCCTCGGCGCCCTCACATCTCGGGCGACTTCAGACCTCTTCGGGAAGGTCGGCGAGCTTGCAGGTCGCCCGCCAGAGCCCGTCCTGCGCCTCGACGTCGTCGGCGAACCGGGCCTTCATCGCCTTGCCGTCGTGAACCAGCGCGCCGGTGGTGCCTTCGAACTCCGGGGAGGAGGCCAGGTGCACCAGCCCCTGGGAGGCGCGCCTCGCTGAGACGCCCATGAAGACGTTGAGCACGCCGGTGATGGCTCGGACCGCCACAGGCGCCCCTCGAACCAGCTTGGTGCGGACGAGCCCGGGGTGGTAGGCGTTCACGGTCACTCCCTTGCTCTGGAGCCTGCGCGCAAGAGCGTACGTGAAGAGCAACTCCGCGGCCTTCGAGACCCCGAAGGCCCTTATCGGTGCGAAGGCCCGCTCTCCCTGGAGGTCGTCGAGGTCGGGCATCATCGAGGAAGGCGCGGAGACGTTGATCACACGGGAGGGGCTGGCCGCCTCCAAGTTGGGGACCAAGAGGCGGGTGAGGAGAAAAGCCCCCAGGTAGTTGGTGGCGAACATGAGCTCGAGGTGGTCGGGCGTCACAACGCGCTTGTTCACGAAGATCGCGGCGTCGTTTACCAGGAGGTCCAGCTTTGGATGCCGGGCGGCGAAACTCGCCGCGAGCCCGCGCACGGAGGCCGGCGAAGACAGGTCTGCCGTCATCAGCTCGGCTGATTGGTTCCCGCTCTCCGAGACAACCTTCGCTCGGGCTGCCCTGCCGCGAGCCTCGTCGCGGCTGACCATCACCACGACCGCGCCCATCTCCGACAGCGCCGTCGCCGTAGCCCTGCCGATGCCCGAGCTCGCGCCGGTCACGAGGCAAACCTTGCCCCTCATCTCATCGGCGTCGGGGCTTGAGGTCAACGCCAGGTCGGACCGGCGTCCGATTATTTAGGTTCGGATTGAAAGGGTGGTTCGCGTCTCCCTCGCGCGGGTGACGCCTTCCCCACTCTCAGCTCGACGCCCGCGACTGGCTACGTTGGCGCTGCGCCTATGAAGTGACCTATGAGGAACCCGGCGAGCCCCGCGGCAAGGCCAATCGCGGCCATCTGAAGGCCGCTCTTCCAGAGCGACCCGACCGTCGTCCTGGCCTCGTAGTACCCGACGATGAAGAGGACCGCGCCGCTGACCGCCACGGAGCCTGCCGCCCCCAGAAAGACGTCCTTGCCTACCAGGAAGTATGGGATCAGGGGAATGAAAGAGCCGAAGACGGTCGAGCTCAGCACGACAATGAAGCTCCTCCTCGGCTCCTGCTCGCCGACCGGCTCGAGCTGGAGCTCGTGGGACATCATGAACTCGAGCCACGCCTTGGGCCTGGAGGCGATCATCTCGGTAAGGCGCTCGAGCTCCTCCCCCTGATATCCCCACTTTTGGAAGACGTACCTGACCTCGCTCTTCTCCTTCTCCGGCATCTCCCTCATCTCCGTCTCTTCGCGGCTCACCTCCTTGAGGTATTGCTTCCTTCTCGCAAGGGTCGACGTGTACGCGACCGCTCCCATCGATATGGATTCGGCTCCGAGGGCGGCGAAGGCCGCCACGAAGATGATCCGGATGTCGCTGGTGGCGGCGGTGAGCCCCAGGAGTATCCCCAGGACGTTGACCAGCCCGTCCTGGCTTCCGAGGATGAAGTTCGAGAGGAAGCTCGAGCGGGCATGCATTTCGGGCATGTCGGCCGATTTCTGGCTGGTCACCGTTTCGTCCCGGTCCTCCTTGTCCGCTTCCTCGGCGCCGTCCGCGCCGCTTTCCGCTCGACGCTTGTCCGCTTCGCGTACTTTGGCTCGTAGAGCTCCATCTCCGCTCCTCCGGGCATCCGGATGTGGGTGAGCAGCCCCCAGCCTTGGTCGGTTATCCCCGAGGAGAACTCGACGCCTCGCGACTTCAGTTCCTCGACGGTCTTCGCTATGTCATCGCAGTAGAAGGAAATCGAGTGGGAGGCTCTCTCCGACGGGTGGACGCCCAGGTCTGCCTCGGGCACGTCGAAGACGAGCCATCCCTCGCCGATGTCGGCAAATGGAAGGCCGAGCTTGTCCCGGATGAACGCCCGCAGCACGTCGGGCTCCGGCGTGTAGAGCAGCCCGTGCATCCCCTTGATCAATCTCCACCACTCTCTGATTTTTTGTTTGTCCGAAAGTCCTTCTCGTCTGCCGAGACTCGCACCCGGCTCCCTATGCCTTCATGCCGAGCTGGTTCACATACCTGCCCAGCGTGGCCACCTTCGAGACCGGGGAGCCGAGCGCGGTCGTGATCTGAAGCTGCTTTTGCCCCCGCAAATGGAAGGTTATCTGGACCAGCTTCTCCCTGTGGATTATTCCCCAGTTCACTGGTCCGAAGTACCGATCGCTCGCCTGGTTCATCGCTTGGTTGAGGAACATCCTTGTGACTATTCTCGCCGTCTCCGCCTCCGGCTCCGGCTCCAAGAATCTGAACCCGGGCCTCATCCCGCCGGCTTCTATCTTCCCCTCCGAGTCGACGACCGCGCAGAACTTGATTCTCTTGTCTGTGGAGAAGATCTTCTTCACGACAGACTCGGGCGCGGCTTGTGCCATCCGTCCCCGTTCGCGGCCTTGCGACTTAAAGGACTTGTGGCCTACAGCGGTCGGCGGTCACGGGTCGTGCCGGCACGAAAGTGGGCGCGCCGCCCCTCCGCAGTCGCTGTGGCCACGAAGGAGCCGGCTGGAACTCGTAGGATTGCTTCAGAGCTTCTTTCTGAGCTTGCTGCCGGCCTTCTTGATATCGCTCGCCCCTTTCTCGACGGCGACCTCGACGTCTTTTCCGGCCTTCTTCACATCTTTACCCGCCTTCTTCATGTCCGCCTCGACCCTCTCCCGCCTCTTCCCCTTTGTTGGCATCTTGGGCTCCCAGTGTCGTCAACGGCGCTATAAGAATTCGTCGACGCTCGCGGCGCGTGCATCACGGGCGCTCTGCCTATAGCCGCACCGGGTGGCTCCGATGGTCGCGAGGATGCCCCTCAAACAGGTGTGGTCTCGGCGTCGAGCGCGACGAGGTATCTTCCGTACCCCCAGCTCCGGGCCAGCTGGTCGGCCTCCGCCTCCCTGCGCCTCGACGACCGGGGCGAGACGTGCTCGTTGAGCCAGGCATGGGCCAGCTCGTGGACTATCACCCCCTTGGCGGCGTCGTCCGAGAGCCGGTCGAGGAGCCCGGTGTAGAAGGTGATCGTCTGCGCGCCGTGGGCGGCGGCATTCCGGACGCCCGCGAGACCCGGCTCTGCGCCGCGGTACGTGGTGAGGCCCACGGTGCCTCGATTCGCCCTCCTCCTCGTCCGGACCTCGCTCACTGACCGAAGCGGAGGAACCTTTTTGGGGAAACTTGTCAGCACGTCTCCCAACAGGGTGCGGAGCCGGCTGGCCTCGATTCGATTCTCGGCCCGACCCAGAACTCGAGTCCAGTCGTCCACGCACTCATCACGATAGCTTCGGATTTGAGCCTTCGATGCCCTGGTAGCCCGCGTGAGGTCCTCTAGGGGCGGGCTTTCTCGCCACGTCTGTCCACCGCCCCGCGTGGCCAGCGAGGTTTAGCATGAGCATAACTAGCAAATGGTTTTAAGCACAGACCTCTCTTGCGTGGCCTGGCGAATCTGGAGCCCAAGGTAGTCTCCGTTGAGAAGCGCCTGAATGGATTGAACACGACATGAAAACGACGGACGAAAGCACAGTTCCCAGCAGGGAGAGGAGGGAGGGGACCGCCCACGAGGGGGTCCTCAGGTACGAGAACATCTCGCGCGCACGGGGGTTGCCGATCCTCTCCACGCCGGACAAAGTCGAGAAGCGCCCTTGGGGCTTCTTCTCCCTCTACCTCCAGGAGAAGGTTCCCTCGCCGTCCTGGGAGGCGAGCTTCCGCGGCGAGCTCGAGCAAGCCTATCATCCCACGGGGGAGCTCTTGGGGCACGAGCCCGGCGAACGGCTGACCGTGAAGATCATCCACGTCTACGCCAAGTCTAGGCTCAGCCTTCAGTATCACAAGCATCGCACCGAGGAGTGGTATTGCCTCTCCGGCCGCGCATACGCGGTTCTCAAGCGCGGCCGCGGCTTCGAGGAAGTCCCCCTCCAGAAAGATTCGCACATCGTCATCCCGCAGATGACGACTCATCGCCTCGGGTGCAGGGAAGAAAGCGCGGACATCCTTGAGGTATCGAAGGGTCACTTCGACGAAGGCGACATTGTCAGGCTCGAAGACGACTATCGCATGGTTTCGTAGCCTTCCTCGCCATCGCCCTTCGCCCGGCCTAATCGTTATACCTGCACAGCCAAAGCGATCCCAGGATGGGGGAAGAGACCTTCGAGGTGGATGCCGCCGACCCGCGCGGCCCCGAGGCTGCCGAGCTCATCCGCCTGCTATCCGCCGAATTGGCGCGCAGGTATGACTACATGGAGGACGGGTCGGGAGGCTTCAAGCCGGAGGACGCCATGGGGCCGAGAGGGGCGTTCGTCATCGGCCGCGTCGATGGCAATCCCGTTGCCTGCGGGGCCATCCGCCCCCTGGAAGAGGACGTAGCCGAGCTGAAGAGAGTCTTCGTCAAGGTTGGCTTTCGAGGAAGAGGGTATTCGAAGGCCATCGTCAAAGACCTCGAGCGGCAGGCGAGGGCGCGTGGCTACAGGGTAATGCGGCTTGAGACGGGCGTCCGCCAGCCGGAGGCCATCTCCCTCTACGAGAGCTTGGGCTACCATAGGATCTCGAACTACGGGGAGTACCGGGACAGCGGGTTGAGCGTCTGCTTCGAGAAGGGGCTGACATAGGTCGTGTCTTTCGCGAGAGTTCCCGGCACGTTCAGACGCACAAAGTGACCTAAAGGCGCGGTTCTGCCAGCACGAATGGCGCGACCGGACTCGATCAAAGGCCCAGAAGGCCTCAGGATGAGCCTGTGGTTCGTATTCTGGCTCCAGAGTCGTTATAAGGGCTCCGAGGCCGCATTGGCAGTCATTCAGGTCTCGTGTTATGGAAACGGCAACGTCGGTCGGGAAGAGGGCGCCAGGGCATCATCATGCCAACGACGTGGTGGCTCTTGAGCGGTCGGAACGGCTGGACGCCATCGCGGCGAGGATCACGGACTGCGTAGTTCGTGCCTTCCAGTCCATCGGCGCCAGTTCCATGACGCAGGAAATCGTCTTCTGGAACCTCTACATGACCAAGAACGTCGGGCGGGGCGAGATCATGGACAAGCCAGCAGAGTTCATGGAGGGGATCCGGGGAATCTATGGGGAAGCTGGGACCGCGATCTTCGAATCAATGCTGAGGCGGGAGATGAGGCGCGAGTTCGGCCTCGTCGAGGTGTTCGAGGAGGGCGCGAAGGAAAGGAGCACCTCAGACCTTCTCCGTTTGATAAGAACCGCCGCCTTGGAATCGCCGAGCAACCCCTAGCCGCATGAAGAGGCTACGCGGACTTCCGTGTTAGTTTCCGCACCCCAGCTCCGACTGAGAGGCCAGCGAGGACGACCACAATGACCACGATCAGATCGTTGTTGCTCACCCCGGCGAAGAGTTGACCCTGCGATGGCTGATTGGTTGAAGCTGTAGACGAGGGTGCGACCGGCGCTATCACCGAGACGGTGCTGCCACCACCGTCGGCCACAAAGACATCCCCCTTAGAGGCGTCGAAGGCGACGGCGACGGGACCCTCTCCCCCGTTCACTTTCGCCACCACCGCGTAGGGGTAGGTATCCGCGATTACCGAGACGGCGTCGTCGTGATAGTCGGTCGCGAACAGCTCGCCCGCGGATGGGTCGTAGGCGACGTCAGTAGGTCCACTCCCTACGCTCACAGTGGCTTCGACCGTGTCGGTGACGTCGGAGATGACGGATACTGTCTCGTTTTGATAATTCGCGGTGAAGACCTCGCCGTTCGCAGGGTCACAGGTGACGTCCCAAGGCCCGCTTCCGACATCCACCGTCGCCACGACCTTGCGAGTCGAGTCTGAGATCACCGAGACCGTGCCGTCCCCAAAATTGGTCACGAAGACCTCGCCCTTGGCAGGGTCGTAGGCGACCCCGCGGGGGCTGTTCCCTACGCTCACCGTCGCGACGACTTGGTCGGTGGCGTCAGAGATGACCGAAACGGTGCCCTCGCCAAAATTGGCCACGAAGATTTCACCCATCGCTGGGTCATAGGCCACTCCACGTGGACCAGCTCCGACATTCACCGTGGCCACGACGGCGTCGGTGGCGTCCGATATCACCGATGTCGTGTTGTCGAGGTCGTTGGTCACGAAGACCTCGCCCTTGGCGGGGTCGTAGGCGACGCCAAAAGGCCACTTCCCCACGCCGACCGTGGCCACGACGGCGTCAGTGGTGTCGGAGATTATCGAGACGGTGTCGGGTACGAAGGGGGGACCTATCCAAGCCCCATTTGCGACGAAGAGCTCCCCTCTGGAGGAATCATAGGCGACGCCCCACGGATGATCCCCTACGCCTATTGTCGCGACTGTGCTTTGGGCAAAGGCGAGCGGCGCCAAGGCTGCGGACGGGAGGACGATGGCCGCAAGTAGGAGCGACGCCACGACTGGATGGCAACGACGGCGCACCCTGAGCAAGCTCTCGAACGCGGTGGTATACGCGATATTTAGTCATGTGGCCGTGACCACCAGCATGTGAACTCCTTCGCCCATCACGCGAAATCCCGTCGGGGCGAGGCTTGTATGTCGCGTTTTGCGGTTTGCGTCGATGAGGCTTCTTGACAGCGGTTGATTTGGGCACTCAACTCGGAAAGAAGGGATTTCAGAATCTCGTCGACAAGGCCGTAAGGGAATCAGTGGACATGGAGCTGACCGCGAAAATAGAACCGAGGCTTGCAGCCATCGAGAGCAGGATCGCCGCGGTCGAGACTAGGCTAGACCTCGCGGAAAGGCTAGCGAACTTGGAGGCAGAAGTCTCCGCATTGAAAGCATCAAGATAAGGCCGCCTCCTGCAAGACTCGTCGTTCGGGTTCCTGTAATCGGCTGGATGTGGACTTC
>JAPCJO010000039.1:3927-12055 GCA_027886905.1 Nitrososphaerota archaeon | reverse complement strand
ATCAGCCCATTGGACCTATGCGCGGGTAATAAACGTTCTTGAACTAAAGTCGAGTCGGCGGGGGCCTACTTGGCCTTGGTCTTGCCCTCGGACTTGTCCACTATCTCCATCATCTTGTCGGCGGTGTCGTCCAGCATCTTCTTGAGTTCCTTGAGGTCCTTCTCGACCCGCGCCCGGTTCTTGATGTGACCAAGGAAGCCCAGGTAGAGGAGGTCGAAGAAGTGGTGCTTGTCCGGATTCGCGTCGCCCCTGCTCTGCTTCTCCTTCTCCCACAGCCCGTCTATCCTCGCCAGCTCCTCCTTGGTGAGGTACTTGGTCGCCTCCGGCTTGGCCTCTACCTTCGCGGCCTTGGGCTTGCGGCGCGAGCTCAGAGTTCCACCTCCAGCTCAGGTAGGCTCAATCCCTTCATCTTCAGGTCGACGATCTTCATCCCCTTGAAGGCGAGGTCAAGGTCAAAGGGGGTAGAGCTCGCCGAGGTCACCGCAACGCTCCCCTGGACGTTCTTGAACTCGAGCCCTCCTTTGATCTTCAACTTCACTCCCGAGATGTTGAGCGTCACAGTGGTCGTGATCTTCTGGTTCGTGGCGTCACCGTACGGGTTGGCGCCGTTGTCCCACAGGTCCCTCGTCATGACCACAGGCGGAATCGACGTGCTCGAGTCCACTTCGAGTGCCCCCGTCGTGACCTTCGGGATGTTTATCTTCTGGGCGACGATGTCGCGCACCGTCGCCGGGGGGGTGGCAACCTTGGTCGAGTCGAGCTCGTCGATGCAGGCCTTCTTGACCTTGACGTTCATCGGGCCCATCGGGTTCGGAACCGGGAAGGAGTCGCCCAGCGTTATCCCCAGCGGGTTCTGCAGCGGGATAATCGTCTGGCGCATCTGGATGTTTTTCGCGTTCATCTCGGCAACGGTCGTCTTGGTCCCGTTCCCTATGGGATCGGGCTTCATCGAGAAAGGGCCGAAGCTCATCGCGTCGGCCTCCATCGTGAAGCTTCCCCCATCCATGTCAATGTCGCCCAGGGAGTTCGACTGGACGAACGGGTCAAAGTTGATCCCGCCGCTGACGCTGACGTTCGGGAGCCAGTCGGGGGTGATGACCTCGCCGCTGAAGGTGCTGCTCAAGTTGATCGTCATCTCGATTTCGACGTTCTTCGCCGTCGCCGAGCCGTAGGTGAACGTCCCGCTGAAGTCCTTGAGGGTGACGCTGGGGATGGATACCGGGCTGATCTCGATGGTATCGATAGTGATAGGGCCGGCCGAGCTTGAGGAGATGTCCGAATTGGGAATGTCGATAGTGGGAGCCACGACGAATGTTGATTTTCTCCGTGACGATTTAAGGTTGCTGGAACTCAGTCCCAATCTCGCCGGGCTAAGGCCATGCGGCGCGGTGTGAAGAGACCGGGGGCCGTTAGGAAAGGATATACGGCCGGTGCATCCTTCGCGCACCGTTGAAGATCGGCATCGTGGGCATGGGGGTCGCCGGCTCCTACCTCCTGAACCAGCTCAGCCGCGACCACGACGTCACCGCTTTCGAGAGGTACCCGCTCAAGAAGTTCCAGTGCGTCTGCGCCTGGGGGACGACCAAGGACTACATCCGGAGGTTCGGCGACCAATGCGACATCGACATCGACGAGCACGTGCTCCACGAGGGCCGGACCCTGCTCACCGAGGTCGCGGGGATGGCGATAAAGAGCGAGCTATTCGGCCTCGTCAGCTTCGACAAGCAGGGCTTCGTGGAGGCGATGCGGAAGGGGCACAAGGTCAGGTACGACAGCTGGATAAACAGCGAGGAGGACCTGAAGAAGTACGACTTCGACCTCATCATCGACGCCACGGGGCTCAGGGTCCTGCTCCCCAGGATAGAGAGCTACGAGCTCAGGATACCCTGCGTCCAGTACCGGGTCGAGTACGAGAAGCCGCCATTCGAGGACTTTTACGTCAAGATCCTCGACGGCATGAGCGGCTACCTCTGGTACTTCCCGTTGGAGGACGGCATCGCCCACGTCGGCGCGGGCGACCTGCACCGCGGCCACATGAAGGCGGTCGAGGGGTTCTTCGAGCGCTACGGTGGGAAGAAGCAGAAGCTCGTGGGGAGGGCGGTCCGGCTCTGCCCGCCCAAGTACTGCCAACCCTTCCAGTCCGGGAAGGTCGTAGGCGTGGGCGAGAGCATCGGCACGGTCTTCCCGCTCCTCGGGGAGGGGATCATCCCGACCCTCGAGTGCTCCGAGCTCCTGGTCAGGCACCTCGACGACCTAGACGAGTACCGCCGCCAGGTGCTCAAGAAGTTCGCGTTCTACGAGACCTGCTACGACTTCCTCATGCCGGTCTTCCGGGGAGAGATGAGCATGTCCGAGCAGGCGAGCCTCTCCGCGGCCGTCTTCTCTCACATGTGGGAGAACCAGGCCCGTCACGGGGTGGGGATGACACCGACGAGCATGAGCATAGACCCCAAGGCACTCTTCCAGCAGGCCATGTCCATCGCCCGGAAGATAACGCTGTAGCGTCCGCCGTGACCTCGGCCCTTGCCCTTCTGAAAGGGCGTTCGGACAAAGGTATAAACGGAGAAACCGCGCCGTGACTTCTGGCTTGGGATGGTGCGCCAGAAGGGCCGGTTTGGGGCATCCGCCGCGTCGTTCGCCGCAATAGTCCTCGCTGTGGCTGCCGTTGCGGCCGTCGCGTTCCTCTCGTTCTCCGCCCAGCCGCCACCCACGAGCCGCCCTGGCGTGGTCACAGGGGGAACTACTACCGCCACGGTCCCCAGCGGCGGCGCGTTCGAGTCGGCGCCCTCTGAGAACACGACCTCGCAGTCCGCGACCACGACCTCCACGGCGAGCTACACGAGCTCGGCTCCGTGCGCCACCGCCGTCGAGTCCTTCGGCAACATCACGATAACTGTGGGCTCCTGCCTCTCCTACACCCTCAACCTGAACTCCGAGCTGGCTACGCTCGAGTCGCCGCAGGTCCAGGCCTACATCGACGGGGCATACCACTACTCCGTGGCCTTCGTCGCGACGAGCAAGTACGTCCCCTACGCCGAGTACGGCATCCTGAACGTGACCGGGTCCCAGGTCGTGACGGGCAACTGGAGCACGGGGTACGAGGTCTCCTACGTGGAGAACAAGATGGTGAACGTGACGGTCCAGGACCCTGACACCACCTCCTCCAAGGTGGTCAGGGCCTTCTCGGTCGACCTCCCCGACAGGAGCTACGCGCGGGCCTTCACCCAAGACCAGCAGGCGGCCATAGGGACCGCCCTCGCCAACCAAAGCGTCGTGGCGCTCATGACCGACCCGCCCTATTTTGTAGACTCGGTTGGGCCATTCCCCGCGGAGAACCAGACATTCGGCGAGGACTTTTTCATCCGGTTCTACCAGGTAAATGGGGTCAGGACGGTCAACGCCTTCGTCAACGAGGCCGGGACCGCCGTGGTGGGCCTTTACGTCGACGGCCTCACCTCGACGACCTGCAACGAGTCGGGCGCATGCTACACCGACCCGTGGGGGTTGAACCCAGACGCGGGCCGCATCCTGGCCCCGTTCATCTTCACAGTCGCCTATCCGGGGAACTGGGCGCTCTCCGTGGTCGGCTCCGACAACGCCAGCGGAATCTCCGAACCCTTCGCGTTCAACTCCACCTTCACGGGGACAGGGAACACGACGGTGACCGTCCCCTGGTTTAGCGATACGGGATGGTTGACGGTCATGGCCACGGCCCAAAAGTCAGACGGCGGAAGCGCCACGCTCTCCCTGACCATCAGCTGGGCCGGCACCCCGACGACGAGGAGCACAGGCCCCGGGCAGACCAGCGCTCGCGTCTCCGACTCGATTACCGCCTAGGCCGAGAGTAGGTCTGGCGGTCGAAAAGCGCGCTTGCTACTCTGCGCTGATGAATCCCTTGCCGCCGTTGGCCTTCTGCCATCCGTCCACGGCTAGGAGTATCGCGAACACAAAGCTCAGGATTCCGACGGTGAAGATTCCAAGGAGGATTTGGAGGACGAGAGCCACCACGACGAACAAGATCGTCGACAATCCCAGAACCTTCTTCGTGCCCAGGTACAGATAGCCCAACCCGAAGAAAAGGTTCAGGACCGCGGCTACTATCGGGCTCTTGCCTGCGTATCGGTTGGACGAGGGCATGCCTTGGCCGCCCGGAGCCGGTGTCGCCGAAGCCGGTTGGGGCCCTGCCGAAAGGCTCGCGCCGCAGCTGGCGCAGAAGGCCGCGCCGTCTGCGTTCTGCGCCCCGCACTTCGTGCAAAACACATCCGCGTGAGAAATCTTCCGTCTATAAAAGCAAGACCACTTCCGCGCGGCCGCCTCCCTCAGCCAATCATCGCGTAGACGTTCCGCCGCCGCAGGCGGACAAACCTCGCCAGCTGCACGGCCACCCAGACCTCAAAGGCCTGCACGGCGTCCCACGCCCTCGTGACGAGCAGGGACGTCGAGAGCCCGAGCGCGGCGACCGCGGGCACGAGGTTCTGGATGACCGACGACAGGTTGCTCATGGACAGCGAGTTCAGGGCCTGCGGGCTAAAGCCGGGAAGCACCTGGATCACCTTGAAGACGCCGTAGATTATTCCCCCCACCAGAAGGAAGAGCGTGAGCCCCACCCCCAAGATGGAGAGGACCACGAGAGCCCTTCCCGAGCCGTTCAGAGCGTCGTCGACCGAGAGCGTCCCGAAGACGAGGTCGGACCAGATCTGGATCCTCTGCTTGAGATCCCTTTCCCCCTCCGCATCGTCCTTCACCTCGTCCAGGTCGTTGTCTATGAAGTCGAAGACCCCGGGCTGGAGCACGCCCTTCATGTTCTCGAGGAAGACGCGCAAGCTGCCCACGAGCTTCGGCCTCACGTCGCCCTCGCGGGGAAAGCGCAGCCTGGAGGCATACGAGGCGAAGAGCACCGTGTAGTAGTCGTAGGGCGCCTTGGCCCTTATCGCCCCCTTGACCTCCTCGAAGTGCGAGTCGAAGCTCCCCGCGGTGATCGGCTCCCCGCTGTGATGCCCCTTGGACGCCGCGCCCGCGCGCTCCTCCATCATGTCCAGCTCCTTCGTCGTGCCTTCGGCATCGACCGGACACCACGCGTCAATGAGGTTCCTGTAGGTCGAGAGCCATCCCAGCAGAGTCAGCCTTTCGTCCGGGGGCAGCGACCCAGGGTCATCGTTCATGAAGTACAGGTGCCTGCATGCCTCGTAGGACCACCCCGTCATCCAGCCGTCGTAGAGCGCGAGGGACGCCCCGGAGAGTTGCCCCGCAGGGGTGGAGTCGCCGTCGGACGAATCGTCGGGCAAGGGCGGTCACTCGGCCGCGGGGGCCGCCGTCCCGGGTACCTTGACCACGCCGGTCGTTATCCACAAGAAATCGTATTTACGCGTTCGCGAGTCCACTCGCGAGCCCATCTCCGCGGGGAGGCCTCTGATAGAATCGCTCCCTTCGCTGGCATCCTGCCCAAGGCGAACCGCCTGGCCCAGCATGGAACAATCTTCCGTGGAGGATAAAAGGCGGGAGCCACCCCTGGAGAGTCGTGGCCGTTCCTTGTCAAGCGGAAGCCATTCCTCGGACCCGGACATCATCCTCTGGGAGGGGAGCCCGTGGGTCACCCCCGGGCTCGTCGCCCTGACAGCGGAGGCGCTTCTCTTGGCCATCGCGCTCTCCTTCGTAGAGCTGACTCTCAACATCGCCTTCTGGATACTCGGGGTCACGCTACTTCTCGTCGCGTCGCTCTGGCTCGCTGGCGCGGCGAAGCTCGAGTTCCTCGCCCGTTCCACCCGCTACGCCCTCAGGAGGTCCAGCCTCGAGGTCGAGCACGGGATAGTGAGGAAGAGGCTCTTCACCATCTCCGCCGCTGGCTTCTCCGACCTGGAGGTGTCGAGGGGCCTCGTGGGAAGGATCCTGAACACGGGGGACATTGTGATAGAGACGGACAGCCACAGGGACATCCCCCTAGTCAAGGTGCGCGACCCTGTCAGGGTCTCGACGATGATCAGACAGATGATGACGGTGCCGCTGGTCCGAGTGGAAGGCCAGGGCGCGGTGATACCCGGGTGAAGAGTAGCTCGGCGGCGGCCGCAGCGGTGCTGGCCCTGCTGGCGTTCTCGCTCACCCCGGAGGCCTTCGCCTCCACCCTGAAGGTAGACCTCAACCCGACCACCCAGGTCGCGAGGCTGACCAGCGTGAGCACGACGAATTTCGTGCTCAGCTACCCCGCGAACTCCACTCTCTCCTCATACCTGAAGGAGTACAACTCGTCGTCCTCGCTCTCTGGGAGCTTCAACTCGAGCACCGACGGCCTCCGCCACTTTCTGGCGGAGTTCCGCGACGGGGCCGGCGAGAACGTCTCGATCACCAACATGACCGTCTCCTACAGCTACAGCGCGAACGCGAACTCCACGGCGCTCGTGGTCTACAAGCAGACCACCATCACCGCGTCGGTGGCCGGCCTCTTCAAGGTCTCCAACGGCAGCGTGACCGCTGACCTCGGATGGAGGAGCTTCTACGTGAGCGGTGCGCTCGACCTCGAACTCGGGAACAAGACCGTGGACGTGAACCTCGCCGGCTCGGCGATCACCCAGAGCGTCCTCGGGAGGGGGGCGGGCACGGCCCTGCTCTCGGGGATGTTCGCCGGGGGCGGCCTCTGGACGCGGCCCACCCTGAACTTCTCGAGCCTCAGCAGCGCCCTGAGCACCTGGACGAGGAGCTACGACCCGCTCACAAACACGACCACCTTCTCCAAGACGGTCGCGGGCAACTCCACCTTCTCCGCCAGCTTCTCGAGCGGCGGGAGTGCGTACTCGCTCGTCATGACCTCGGACCCCTCGGCCTCCATCTCCACGAGGGGCTACGCGCAGGCGGCGGGCAACTCGCTCGTCTTCTCGAAACCGCCCGCCTACCTCGACCCTCTCCTCTGGGCCGCCGTCGCGGTCGTCGGCGTCCTCGCAGCCGGGGGGGCGCTCTACCTCTCGAGGAGGGCCAGGCCTAGCGCCGCGGGGGCCGCGGCGACGAGCTCCTACCAGACGGCCACGAGCTAGGGCCGCGGAGCATCGACAATCCTTGTCTTGCCACTCTCAGCGCGACGGCTGGCAGGCCGGACAAAATGGAACCCGGTTGCGTCAAGTATATTCATTCCGAGGATTTTCGCGCTCAGGAGAGAGGGTGACCTATGCCTAGGGCTCTGTCGGGCATCGACCGCAAGATCCTTGCCATCCTGCTCGAAGCCGACCGGAGGGTGAGCTCCAGCGAGATGTCGAAGAGGCTCGGGATCCCGATGAGCACGGTGCAACGGAGGCGAAAGCAGCTCGAGAAGGAATACATCATCGCGAACTACTCCCTGAACTCCAAGAACTTCGGATGGAGGACCGTGGACCTCCTTATCGCGACGGAGCGAGGCGCGACGCTGCAGGTGGGGAAGGAGCTGCTCAAGCGCCGGGACGTCTCTAGCGTGGCGAGCATGCTAGGAGAGCACGCCATCAACCTGAGGGCCGAGGCGCTCGTCATGAGCAACACCGAGCTCCTGCGGCTCCTCGAGGCGGTAAAGGCGATAGACGGCGTCAGGGACGTGCTATGGTGCGAGGTCGTAGAGACCATAGGCAAGAACAGCCTAGGGACCCTCCTCGCCCAGTGACACGCGAATACACCAAACCGGATTCGCAGCGTCATTAGCTACTATCGAAGTAGTAACTTTAAATGCTACTACTGCCATAGTAGGTGCGGCATGACGCGGATTCAAAGGTCTAATCCCGGAAAGCTTCTCCTCGCGGCGTTCGTCGCTGTCGCTCTCAGTATCCCGACGGCGGCCGTCTTCGCGAGCACGGCGGGCGGGCAGGGGACAGGCAGTCCGAACCTCTTCGACCATCCCGGCAACCTGTTGATCACAGACCAGTTCAACAACCGCGTCATCGAGGTCAACCCCCGCACTAACGCCATCGTGTGGAGCTTCGGCTCGAACAACCCGGCCCTCTGCAACCCCGGGTCTGGCGCGGTGATCGGCCCCAACGACGCGGAGCGGCTCGCTTTCGGCCTTACAGTAATCGCGGGGACGGGAATCCCGCCGGGCGCGAGCTCGGCCATTCCGAACGGCTGCGTCGACAACCGGGTTATCGTGGTGGACAAGGCCGGCCAGATCGTCTGGCAATAC
>JAPCJO010000039.1:0-3827 GCA_027886905.1 Nitrososphaerota archaeon | reverse complement strand
GGCCAGATCGTCTGGCAATACAGTACGGGGATCGAGACCGCTGCCTTCGCGAGCAGGCTCCCCGACGGGAACACGCTCATAGTAGACTCCGGGCACGCGCGCGTGATCGAGGTCACCCCGGACAAGCACGCCGTCTTCCAATACTTCACCAACACGCAGCTCGGCAGCAACCCGAACCCGTCCCCGTCCAACGCGGTGATGCTCCGCGACGGACGCATCTCGATAGCCGACCAGTTCAACGACCGGGCGTTCGTGATTAACGGGCAGAAGCAGAATGTCTACCAGTACGGGCAGCTCAACGTCGCGGGCAACGGGCCGGACCAGCTCAACGCGCCCTACACCGCCTTTGTCATCGGCGACTACACCGGCCAGACGCCTCCGCCCGGAGTGGACGACGGTCAATGATGCCTAGGTGACAACTGTCAGGCCGGGGCGCGCAGAAGTGACTCATCCGTTCTGAATTCCTCAGCGGTTGACTGACCAGCCGGGCTGGGAGACGAGGGCACACGGGTCAAAGGCTCAACGTCTTCCGGCCTCCGCTCTCAAGCAGGAGAGCCGCTCGTCGCGGAGGAGTTGACGACGCTGCAACACACGTAAAAGCCGTGGTCACCCTGACCGGTGATCTGCCCGGGCGCCGTGTCCTTGACGAAATAGTAGAGCGGACGACCATCGAACGTGCTCTGCTTCTGCCCGTCAGTCCTCGTCGCGAGGCCGAAGCTGCTCGCGCTCAAGCCGGGCGGCAGGGTGAGCTTGTCGCCCGCATAGAAGAGCGGCCAGAAGGTGACGCACCCGCCGTAGCACGCGCTCGTCCCGTTCGCCGAGTCCTTGTCATAGTAATACAACGTGAATCCGGAGCCGTTCACCAAGTAGCGGCCTAGCTGAGCGTTGGTTGCCATGCTCACGGTGTATTTCGTTGTCGAAATCGTGCCCCGCAAGTCCGGGCTGTTGGGATTGAGCGGGTTTGCCACCACATACCCGGCGGCCAATATCAGGACGACGACCAGTAGGGGTCCAGTCCATGGCCTAAGGTCGTTCATGCTGGCAAGGCCAGCCGGCCAGATATTACTCTTTGTGAATCCGGGGACCATGATTGCTCGAGGCGGCCTCCCTCTCGCCCGACCAGAGCCGCTTCTCCATCACGCCGGTCTCAACGGAGACGATTCTCGCGACGGCGGGAGGGCGGCTTCTGGAGCCTCCCCATCGCCTGAAGGTAGGCGACGGCCGCTATGCTCTTCGCGTCCCTGATCTCATTGGACGCTATCATGCGGACGACCTTCTCGACCTCGAGGGGCTCCACGCTGATCATCTCGTCCTCCTCCGTCCTCTGCTCCCTCTTCTCGAGACCGGTCGCCAGGAAAAACCGCATCAGCTCTGTGCTCGAGCCGGGCGAGAGGTAGGCCTCGAAAAGGCTCTCGACCTTGCCCGCGCGATACCCCGTCTCCTCTTCCAGCTCCCTCCTCGCGCAGGCCTCGGGCTCCTCCCCGCGCTCGATGTGGCCGGCTGGGATCTCCCAGATCACACCGCCCGCGGCGAGCCGGAACTGCCTGATGAGCACGAGCCGGCCGTCGTCGAGGAGAGGGACCACCGCCACGGACCCCGGGTGCTCGACTATCACCCTCGTGCCGCGCCTCCCCGTCGGCATCTCGATTGCGACCTTGCGGATCGCCACCGCCCTCCCCCTGTAGAGCAGCTCGGAGGAGAGCACCTTCTCCTCCCAGTCTCCCGCGGCCCCGGTCATCGGCTCCGTGCTCGCAGGGGTGAGGATTAAAGCGAGTCGTCCTCGCGACAAGTTCGGGCCAACGGCACCACCGTGATTACTTCGCCTTCGCCGTCCAAGACAGTCCTTGCGCCGTCCTATCGGGCTGCCAGGTGAACTTGGCGGTGACGGTGCCGGGCCTCGCAGCGAGAGAATCCTCCAGTGGATCGGCATAGAAGATTGTTGCGTTCGATTTTTATGAGACGGCGACGCCTTTTTCCCGAGAGAAAAATGTTCGAGTTTGGGTTCACTCTACCCTCGACGCTGCCGGGGCTTTTCTTCCTGGCTGTCGGACTCTTGGTGCTCTGGGTCGTCGTGTCCGTCCCGGTGTACGTCTCGGGCGAGCTTATCCTGGGCGGCAAAAAGGCGAGCCTGGGGTCCGCGATGGGCGCGACCCTCGGGGGCGCGCTGGTCTACGTGACAGTCCTGTACGTGGGCGCTATCCTTCTGGCTGCCCTTCTCGGCCCTTCGGCCGTCGCCATCGCCCTCGTGCTCGCGATAGTCGCCTGGCTCGCTGTCTTCCGCGCCTCCTTCAACACGGGGTGGATGGCGGCGATAGGGATCGTGGCCGTCGCGTGGGTCGTCCTGGTCGTAATCGACCTCGTCATGACGTCGGTGTTCGGGGTATCCTTCCCGAAGTTCTACCCGTTCTAGCCCCGCGCCCGGCCGTGCCTCGAGGGTTTCCCATGTGATGGGCTGAAGAAGGCGAGCGCGCCGGCGGGCGCAAGGCGAGTCGATTAGACCTTGTCGGCGGCCTTAGGAGGACGAGTGGCCGCAGCAACCGCACGAGTTGCCGTAGCCGACGTCGCATCCAGACCCGGAGCACTTTCCAAGCGGGGTGGTGTGGTTTGCGCAATTGCAGTTAGACGGGTTACAGGATGAACACATGAGCCGGTCTTTCGGCTCACGCTATATAATCCTGAAGCCGTCCGAGCCCTGAGCCCGGCTGCTCTCGCCCTCCCCGCGCGACGGGCCGACTCTCTTGTGTAGAATTCTTGTCCGTCACTGCCTTTAAGGCGGGCCCCGAGTCTCCACAAGTTGATGCCCGACAAGATGGTGGAGCTCAAGCTCACCATCGGGAAGGTGCAGACCGCTATCTCAGAGCTCGACAGGTCTGGGTTGCGGTTCGTCAGGATGACCTCCTTCACCATCGCCGAGACCGTCACGACCGACCGCCTGCTGGTCACCGACGAGGCCGTGCGATGCCTCAACCCTCCTTCAAGGTGATCGACGCCTCTTCACCGTCGCCTACCCTGGCTACAGGAACTTGACAATGGTCGGCTCGGAGAACGCGAGCGGCATCTCCGAACCCCTCGCCTAGTCAACATGGGCCTAGACGCCGTGGGGGCGATGCCGCGAACCCGAAATTGAGGAACGGAACCGGTTGCCGTAAGACAGGATTCGAGCCCACGTTTATCAGCAGCAGCCTCCCATAGTGACGCAACTTGGAGCACCCCGACGACGAGCTGGTGGACGTCTACGACGACTCTCTGAAGAAGGTCGGGGTGGTCACCCGCGACGAGGCCCACAAGAAGGGCTACTGGCACCTCAACCTCCACTGCTGGATAGTCACGAAGAGGAAGGGCGGGGCGGTGGTCTTCCAGGTGAGGAGCCAGGACAAGCCCACCTTCGCGGGGCTCCTCGACAGCACCGTCGGCGGGCACTACAAGGCCGGGGAGAAGCTCGAGGACGTGGCGCGGGAGATAAAAGAGGAGATTGGACTCGACCCCGACGTGAAGAAGCTCGTCCCCCTGGGGAGCCGGGTCGACGTCTCGGGCCTCGACGGGCTCTCAAAGCGGGAGATAGCCGAGGTCTTTTTCATCAGGGACGACCGGCCTCTCCGGGCATTCAAGGTCGACCCGCTCGAGGTCCGGGCGCTCGTGGAGGTGAGGATATGGGACGGCCTGAGGCTATTCTCGGGGCGGTCGAAGAAGATCAAGGCGGCGGGGGTAGAGTGGGACAGGGCCGGGAAGGCGACGGAGGCGAAGATGGAGGTCACGAAGAAAGACTTCGTGCCGAAGATGGACTCGTACTACATGACGCTCTTCATCATGGCGATGAGGCTGCTCAA
>JAPCJO010000038.1 GCA_027886905.1 Nitrososphaerota archaeon | reverse complement strand
TGAAGAGGCTGCTCGCCCTCAGCCAGGGAGGGTTCTGGAAGTTCATCGAGAGGCCTTGCGAGGACGCGGCGCAGAGCATCGGGACGGTGGGCGCCGACGAGAGCCTCGATCGCCTCTTCGAGGTCTTCCTCAAGGAGCGCTTCGGCTTCGCTTGGATCAGCGACACGGAGAGGACGGGGGTGCCGGTGAGCCTCGCAGACGTCCTGGAGCTCTACAAGACGGGGACGATAGAGAGCGACCTCCAGGTGAAGGACGTCGCGTCCCCGGTTTTCTCCCTCCCCGGGATGACCCCGCTGAGGAAGACCCTGCTCTTCATGTTCAGCCACAGGTTCAGGCGGGTCTTCCTGTCTGCGGGAGGCGCGTTCATCTCGGACCGGAGCATCATCAGCCACTTGTTCAGCCCCGCCGTCCTCCACGACCTTGCCGCCAACCCCGACAGCCTCCTGGAGATGCCGATAGCCGAGATAGAGAAGAGCAGGCCACGGAGGGTGCCCGGCAGGACCACGATGAAGGCGGCCGCGAACACCCTGAGCGGAGACATCGGCCAGTGCCTCACTTCGCGAGGGACCGTGATAACGCCCTGGGACATCATCATGAAGCCTTGGGTGGCCAAGAAGCTCAGGATAAACCGCTGAGTCTGACCTCCGGCAATCGTCTTGTCTGTCCAGGGGGTTTCACCGTCCGAGTCGTCTTCTCCGCGAGGATTGTGAACACCCCGGACATGGGCCGGTGGGATTTCGGGGCTGGAGAGGGATGGGCCGACCCGGATTTGAACCGGGGAAGCGAAGAGAAATGGGCCGGGAGGGACTTGAACCCACGACCTCCGCCGTGTGAGAGCTTGACGGGGCAGAGACCCTGGCGTCCTACCAAGCTAGACGACCGGCCCGAATCAGGCTAATTTCTGGGCCTATAAAAAAAGCACACGGCCACTCAATGTAATAACTCGAGGGATGGTTATTAGGCTCGAACGCGTCTGCTTTGGTTGAATGTCAAACCCGTAGAGAAAGTCTCGCCATATAGGTCGTGGGCCCAGGTGGCCGGGTATTTCGACGGCGATGGAAGCATTAGCATTCGTAGAACCTCTCGAGGACGACCGTTCACCCTTCTTCCGGCCCTGGAATTCGGCGACCAATCAAGGCGTCAAATTGCAATGATTAGGGAGTTCTTGCGGCTGCGCGGGATTCGCACTGGTTTGATGGCAAAACATGGAGATGCTTGGAGAATCGAGGTGGGGACAATCGAGGGTGTGACACGAGCCCTCCTCGAAATGTTGCCGTTCCTGTACAAGAAGAAGACAGAAGCGAGAGCGACGCTCGATTATTTGTCTGGTAAGATATCCGGCAATGACCTCCAAAAAGTCTTGAGAGCAGCGGTTCGAAGGGGAGATAGGGAGAGGCTTGGATTGTTCGTGGACATGCCTTGGACGCGGAACGAAGGCGCCAAGAGGGCCATGGAATTGGCTTGGCGATTCGCTGGGCGAAAGCCTTCGTTGCGGCCCGAGGTTCAGCAAGACATTATTCAGCGCCATGAAGCAGGAGTTAGCCTGCGCGAAATAGCGAGGTCAACCGGGATTCCATACAGCACCGTGCATCGAGTAGTCTCTAGCCGAAGGCCCAGCAGACACTCGAGTCGTGTTGTGTGAGAGCAGCGTCTTAACCAGGCTAGACGATCGGCCCAGAATCAGTACGCGTCATTTGTCGCCATTTAAGCTCTGGGTTCCTTGCTACTTCTTGAGCCCGACCGACCTGTTCTTCAGCCTCAGGACAGAAGCGTGGCACTTCCTGCACCTGGTTGCCTGGAGCGCGTTCCTCGCTCCGCAGCGGAGGCAGACCTTGAGGAAGAGCCGCCTCTTCTGGGCGATCTGCTTCTTGGTGACGTCGGCAATCGGCATCTGATGGATTCGTTCCCAAGCCGTTCAAGACCGGCTTAAGGACTTTTCTTTGCCAGGCGGCGCTCGACCGCGAATCCAGTCCCCAGCACTCGCTCGGCCTGAAGCGAGGCAGAGATGGAGTCGCAATCTGTATTCCTGCGCCAATCGGCTGATATGCCGGGAATTAGACCGCTTCCATGGCGACGAAGATGACCCACCTCGCACTAGGAGACCGGGCCGGCGCCAGGCGGTCAGACCGCGCCAAGGCAGGTTCCGACTCGAGGCGGGCGGCAGACGCGGTCGAGCTCGCGGATGGCTCCATCGCCACGGCGCTTTCCGGCGGCGTCTTCGGGCGGTCAGAGGCTTGATGAATCGCTTAGGGAGCAGTATCAGGCTGCGCAAGATAGTCATAACGTGCGAGAACTGCCAGGTTTCGGAGTCTTTCTACTCGAGCATGAGCGTCGAGAGGTTCAGGAGGGAGCACGTCGGCCACGACATGGTGGAAGGGGAGACGGACGTGCCAACGGCTGGGCCAAAGAGAGAGCCGCCCAACGGGAGGCAGGACGCCGAAAACAGCGAGAAGGTGAGATTGCTGAAGGTGCTGGTCGAGCTCGTGATGCTCCCGACCTACCCGAGTCCCGTCTTCACGATCACCGGAGTCAAAGAGGATTTGAAGAGCGCCTTCGTCCAGGTGGTCTCTCCAAGCCAGCGCGACCAAGTCAATGAGACCCTGGAGAAGGGCAAGTTCCTCGATTCCGGCTCCGCCGACACGGTCTACGTCTGGGAGAGGAAGGCGGTCACGTTCTCTGAAGACGCGACGCTGGCGATGAGCCTGGCTCGCAGCCCGAATCCCGCTCTACCCGGTCCGGCCGAGGTAGATTCCCTCCGGAGCCAGGGCAGCCCGGCCTCCTCGGATGGTGAGGAGTTTCGGGTCGCGGCCTCCGGACGAGGGCGGCTTGGTCTGGCGACCAAAGAGGTCGCTCCTCGAGCTGAGGCCCCCGCAGTCCAGGCACCTCCGAGCCCACACGTTTCCGCCGAACCTCCCCATCCCCCCGCTTCCCGAAACCCGCCGAAGACATCTCGACGGGCTGCGGCGAGGTCGTCCCCCGAACCGGTAGCCTTGGTAGAACCCTCGCCACGATCGAGCGGGGTGGCGACACCCGCCGCAGCCTCGAGCGGAGGTCTGAAGCAGCCCAAGGCCGAAGAGGGCAACTATCTGCTCGTATCGAGGTCTTGGTACATCGAAGGGGGGTCCAAGAACATGAGGGAGGCTGTCCGGATCTCCAAACTCCTGAGGCCGTTCAGGTGGACTGTCCAGCCCGCGTACACCATCGGCGTCATGATCGACGATATCCTCAGCGTAGAGACGGCGAACGGCGAGATCGGTGGCGACATGACGAAGCAGATCGAGGGCGCCGGGTACAAGCTCTCCCGCGTCAGCGTGGAGAAGGGGAAGCCGGTGGCCTGGTTCAAGAAGGAACCCGCGTCTGGCGAGACACCCCGGGACACTAAAATCTAGGAGCCAGAACACCGCGGGGACGGCCGTCAGCGCGCGTCGCTCACGAGCGCGGGGATCTCCGAGGTCGTCGTCGCGACCTTCGCTCCGGCCCTCTTCAGCGACGCGATCTTGGACTCTGCGGTGCCGTAGTCCCCGTAGATTATCGCTCCCGCGTGGCCCATGTGCTTCTCCTTGGGGGCGGACCTCCCCGCGATGTAGGCGACGAGGGGCTTGGGGAACCTGCTCTCGACGATGTGCTCCGCGAGCCTCTCCTCGGCGTCGCCGCCTATCTCCCCGACCACGACGACTGACCTCACCTCGTCAGCCGCGGCCGCCCAGTCAAGGCACTCGGTGATGGTCGTGCAGTTCACGGGGTCGCCTCCCACGCCGATGGCGACGTGCTGGCCGAGGGCGGCCTTGGAGAGCGCGTCCGCCACCTCGTACATCAAGGTCCCGCTCCTGGAGAAGAGGGCGACCCCGCCTTCGCGAAAGGAGGGGGCGGGCATTATGCCGAGCTTCAGCCTCCTCGAGGGAAGGATGACGCCCGGCGTGTTTGGGCCTATCACCCGGGCTCCGCTCTCCTCGCAGAGGCGGATCGCCTTGAGGGTGTCGCGGATGGGGACGTGTTCGGTAATCGCGACCATGAGCCTTACGCCCGCCGCCACCGCCTCCTCGACGGCTGGGAGCAGCGCGGGCGCGGGGACGAAGAGGACGGACGCCCTCGCGCCCGTCTCTTCGACGGCCTCCTTCACCGTGTCGAAGACGGGCACGCCCTCCACGACCTGTCCGCCCTTTCCCGGCGTCACTCCGGCCGCCACGTTGGTCCCGTAGCCCAACATCAGGCCCGCGTGGAGGCTGCCGTATCTCCCCGTGATCCCCTGGACGATCACGGGATCGCCCTTCTCCGGCATCTCGAACGTCAACGCCCCGCCTCCCCGACCGCCGCGAGGACAGCCTCCTGCGCGGTGGCATAGACGGGGACCCCGGACCCCGAGAGGAGGGCTCGCGCCTCCGCCTCCTCTGCGCCGCTGATCCTCGCGAAGACCGGTACCATGGGCCGCTCGGACACCACGTCGATGAGCCCCTCCGCGACGTCCGTGGTCCGGGTTATCCCTCCGAATATGTTGACAAGGACCGCTCTGGCGCTCGGAAGGCCGCGCACGAGTCTAAGGGCGGCCTCGACCCTGTCCCTCTGGGCTCCTCCGCCCAGGTCGAGGAAGCACGCCGCCTTCCCTCCCGCGTCAGCCACCAGATCGAGCGTCGAGAGGACGAGCCCTGCGCCGTTCCCGACGACGGCGACTCTCCCATCGAGCCTGACGAATGCGAACCCGAACCTTGCGGCCTCCCCCTCGAGCGGGTCCTCTGGAGGGAGCTGGGAGAACTCTGGGTGGCGAAAGAGCGCGTTGTCGTCCAAAACTACCTTTGAGTCGAGCGCTATCAGGCTGCCATCGGCATGGACCGCGAGCGGGTTGATCTCAGCGAGCTCGCACTCCTCCTCACGGCAGAGCCTCTCGAGCTTGAGGAGTATCGAGCGGAACTCGGCCGAAGTCTTCCCGCTCAAGCCGAGCCTTGCGCCGAGCTCTGAGGCGGCGGAGTCGGAGAGGCCCTCGAGCGGGACCGGGACATCTACCATCGCCCCCTCTGCCCTGGACTCGACCTCCATCCCCCCGCTCCTCGAAGCCAGGGCCACGAACTCGCGCCTCCCCCGGTTCAGCGTAATCGAGACATACATCTCCTCCCCGTGCTCCGACGCCTCCTCTACCAGCAGAGCCCGCGTGGGCTCGCCCCCCACCTTCAAGGCGAAGAGGCGCCCCGCCTCCTTCTCCGCATCGCCTCTCGTCCTCACGAGGACGACCCCACCGGCATTCCCCCGTCCTCCGGAGAGGACTTGCGCTTTCAAGACCGCGGGCAGCCCGACCTCCCCAAGCGCGGAGAGCGCCTGCGATTCGTCGCGGGCAAGCTTCGAGCGCGGGACGGGGATGCCGTACCTCGAGAAGAGCGCCTTCCCCTCGTACTCGAAGAGCCTCATGAACGAGCACCCACCAAAGGGCATTCTTGGATAAACCTAGGCCCCGCCGGCCTTCTTTCCACCGCTCGTAGCCAAAATAGCATGGCCTGCTCGGACGGGCACAAAACATCGGGAAAAGAGGAACCCTATTTTACGAGGTAGACATTTTTATATCAGCGGGAAAAGTGGTTTTCCGAAGCAGGTCTTGCCACTCAGGATACCGATATGCGCCTTCGACGCGAAGACCGGTATCCTCTGCGCCAAGTGCCAGGCGAAGCTCAGTACGAGACAGATATCGAACTCTGACATCGTCGCCTCGAAGGTCCTGGTCAAGCTGGCAGAGTCGACCCCCGAGTTGAACAAGGCGGCGCTCCTAAAGTCGTACGAGGTAGAG
The DNA here is from genome assembly GCA_027886905.1 of Nitrososphaerota archaeon. Taxonomy (GTDB): domain Archaea; phylum Thermoproteota; class Nitrososphaeria; order Nitrososphaerales; family Gagatemarchaeaceae; genus Gagatemarchaeum. The sequence goes on along the minus strand of JAPCJO010000038.1, from coordinate 6,502 downwards.
GGGAACTACGTCTTGGAGATGGAGCAGGCTGACGCGACGCTGGTCAGGTCCAAGCCAGAGATAAAGCAGAAGCTCGAGGACATGTTAAAGGGCAAGGTCTGGGTGATAGGGGTGTCCAACTCCGACAGGAGGTTCCTGGAGGAGCTATTCTACCCGATAAGGATCCTGACCGTGAACACCGTGTGGCTGCCAGACGGGAGCAAGCTCACGAAGGTGATAATCCCCGGAAGGAGGCCCGAGAGGCTGCGGGGAGAGATCGAGGTGCTCAAGAAGATAGTGAAGCAGGTCAAGGGCATAGAGCTCCTCGTCGAGTCAGAGCGGGAAGCAACCCTAAGGATGTAGCGCGCGGGAAGCTCAGCGAATCTTCTTCAGGACCAGCCGCAGCGTCTTCGTCTTTTCGTCGTAGGTCGAGGACTGGACGGCCGCCTTGGCGCTGAAGATGCCCTCGAGTGCGCCGCAGACGATCCCGTTTGTGAAGAAGCTCTCGCGGGCGGCGGGAACTCCGGAGAAGGGCGGGTCGCGAATGGAGACCCTAGCGATCCCGTCGACCAGGAGCCTCGAGACGTCGACGTCGAAGACTCCCCAGCCAGTGGCGCGAAGGCCCGCTATCGCGTTCTTCAGGATCACCTCGGGCAAGGCGCCGGGGAGCATCACGAGGTATTGCGCGAAGGCCTCGAGCGCGTAGTGCCTCCCTTCGTCGAACATGATCGTCGCCCCTCCCGTGCCGAACGCGGCGATGAGCCTCTGCTCGACCCGGATGAACGGCTCCGCCCTGACTATGATGGCCCGTTGCCCGCCGAGCATCGTCACGGGGAAGAGGTACCTGTCGAACACCACGTCGTCTATGACGGAGGCCTCGGCGTAGGTCACGAAGCTCAGCCCTCTGATCTCCCTCAGGGTGTCCTCCACCGTGAACTCTGACCGGGAGTAGTCGGCGAACCCCGACCAGACGAACGAGCCCGGTTCCGGGATGGAGTATCCTCCCGCGGTTGTGAGCTTCAGGTGGTGGGAGTTCAGGAGGCCGTTCAACTTCGAGAGCGTCCCGACCTCGTCCCTGCCGGTGGCCAGGAACTCGTAGACTTTTCCGGCGCGGATGCTCTCGAGGGGAGGCGCGAGCCCCAGCAGCCGTGGATGATACTTTCCTGAGGGGACTTCAGCGCCGACCACGCGACTTCAGGATTCGCCAAAGTATTTACAGCTTTTCGTGAATGAGGTAACTCCGCCGCCACCATTTCGACCTGCCCCCGCCTGCCATTTCGAGTGAGGGCAGGTGGCGCGGCTCGTCGACGCGGGCGGGCCAAGATTTAGAAACGCCCGCACGCCTGACGCGACCTGTGGAGTTTCACCGAGCGGATGGGGAAGGGGGCGCCTCGCAGAGGTGGATCGACGACAACCTGCCCACGTGCCCCCTGTGCCGGTCGCCCTCGCTGTGGGGCGTCGCGACTGGGGTTGACCAGCTGGCGCTGGAGCGGTGGTATTTTCAGTGCTCCAACTGCAAGGCGGTGATGTCCACCATCCCTGACACGCCGGTGTCCGCACTGGCGGAGCCGGTCAACGTCGCAAAGGTCGCCCTGTCGGTGAACCTCCGCATCGATAGCGTCCAGAGGAGCGAGGACGAGGACTTTGTTGGAGAGGAGTTCCCGCTCTACGAGCTCCAGCAGTGGGCCGAAGAGGACGAGAGCTAGCCTCGTAGGTTTGTCGAAGCAGCGGCCGTCACTTGAATCCGCTTTGGACGAAGCTCGCTAGCGCGCTGGAAGCGTCCTTGGTTATTGGCGGCCCGTGTCCGGGAAGAAGGAAAGCATACTGAAGCGCAGAGATCTTCCTTATCGACTCCTTTGCCTGATCCATGTTGACGGTGAAACCGCCAGGAGGCAGGATGGGTTTGCCGGCGGAGTTGGTCCTGAGAGCGTCCCCGACGAACATCGCCACCCTTTCCCTGTAGAGGGAGATGCTCCCTTCGGTGTGTCCGGGGGTGTACACGACGACCAGGTCGAGTAGCCTGTCGGAGTCCTTGAGCACGACGTCGGGCTTCACGGGTGTGAACTTCATGAACACCCCCATCACCCCGAGGATCAAGCCCATACCGCCCTTGACCTCCTTCAACTTCTTCTCCCCGGAGAGCCGTGGAGCGTCAGCCTCGTGTATCGCGACCTTCGCGCCGGTCAGGCCCTTCAGCTTCGCGGCGCTCCCTGAGTGGTCGAGGTCAGGATGGGTCAGTATGATGTAGCTGAGCTTGTTGGGCTCGATCCCCTGCTTCCTGGCGTATTCGACTATCTTCTTCTCGTTTCCAGGCAGCCCGGTGTCGATCACAGCGGAGTCTTGGTTCGTGACGACGAGGAAGGAGTTTGCCCCGCTGACCCCCTCGATTTGGTGCACACCAGGCGAAAGTTCCATGGGTGACCAGGCCCGTCCGCGGCCATAAACGCTTCGTCTGGGCTTAAAGCTAGGGTTGGAGGCGCTCCGGGTCCCTCGGGAAGAGAGCCGCCTCCTTCACGTTTTCGATGCCCAGCAGCGACGCGGTGAACCTCTCGATGCCCAGCGAGAATCCGCCGTGGGGAGGGACCCCGAACCTGAAGGGCTCCGTGAACCAGGCGAGGCCCGAAGGGTCGAGGCCCTTCTGGACTATCTGCTCGACGACCTTCCCGTGCCTGTGCTCCCTCTGCCCGCCCGAGGAGAGCTCCAGCCCCTTGTAGACCATGTCCACCGAGCGGGCGAACTCCGGCTCGTCGTCGACGTGCATCACGTAGAACGGCTTCACCGACGAGGGGAACCGGTTTACGAAGAAGTAGTCGGAGCTGTACTCCCTCTTCACGAACTCGGTAAGGAGCTTCTCCGATTCCCTGTCCAAGTCCTTCTCGCGCGGGAGCTCGTGACCCTCCTTCTTCAGGATCCCGTAGACCTCAGGGAAGGAGAGCTCGGGGAACGGGGTCTTTGGCTCCTCGAGGTCGAGCTGTCTGATATCGAGCTCGCGCTGGCACTTTTCGTTGGCGTTCCGTATCCCCCTGACGAGCATCTCCTCCTCCACGCGCATCGTGTCCCTCTCGTCCTGGATGAATGATAGCTCTGGCGCTATCGTCCTGTGCTCGCTCATGTGCCTGGGCGTGTGGGAGAGCTCGGCCCTCCAGCTCGGCCCCAGGTCGTAGACCTTTCCCAGACCCCCGGCGATGGCGAGCTGCCTGTGTAGCTGCGGGTCCTGCCGGAGGAAGGCGGGTTTGCCGTAATAGTCCGTCTTGAAGACCTCCGCCCCTCCCTCGGAGACGCCTCCGAGGATGCTCGGAGTGAAGACCCTAAGGAACCCGCTCGACCTTAGGTAAGACTCCATCCCCTCCACGAGGGCGTCCTGGATGCGGAAGATGGCCTGGACCTCCGGCCTCCTGAGGTCGAGCGTCCTCCAGTTCAGCCTGGTGTCGATGTTTGCGTCGGTGACTCCCCTGGGGTCGAGGGGGAGGGGCGTCGCCGAGGCGCTCAGCACCTCTATGTTTTCCGGTATTATCTCGAACCCGTTCCTCGCGACCTTCGCTTCCTTGACTAGGCCGGTGCAGCGAACCACGTCTTCCGGGTGGAGCGCAGCGACCTTGTCCATGACCTCCTTCGAGACCGCCTTCTTCGGGGCGGTGACCTGGAGTATCCCCTCGCTGTTTCTGAGAAGTATGAAGTTGATGCCGCCGAGGAGCCTTACGTCGTGGACCCACCCGCTGACCGTGACCTTCTCGCCTAGCTTCTTGGCGATGGCTTCTGGCGCGGCGGTCTCTTGCAAGGATGCCCGTCCCCCTTTAGCGCCTTAAGAATCTACAGGGCCTTGTACTGCTCAGCCCAGTTCGCGTACGCCCTGAGCATCTCCGGGGAGACGCTGGGCTTGCGCGACTTCATTATCTCCTTGAAGTCGGTCATGACTATGGGGCGCGGCTGGACGCTCTTGTCCAGGGCCTTGCCCGTCTCGAAGAGCTCCCTGACGACGCGGAGCTGCCCACCCTGGCAGATGTCCCTTATGTCGGACCCCGAGTAGCCGTCGGAGATCCGGGAAAGGTCCTCCAGGCTGATGCCCTGGTCCACGTTGATGGGCGCGGTGTAGTTCTTGAACATCGACATCCTTCCGTCGAAGTTCGGGAGCGGTATGTAGATCCTCTTCTGGAACCTGCGCAAGAAGGGCCAGTCGAGAGACCACGGCTTGTTCGTCGCCCCCACCGTGTAGAGGTGGACGTCGTTCCCCTTGTCCTGGATCCCGTCCATCTCCTTGAGGAACTGGTTCCTGACCCTGGTCTCCCCGCCGACCTCGTTGGTCCGGCTGCCCAGGATGGAGTCGAGCTCGTCGATGAAGATTATCACGGGGTCGCCCTTGTCGAGGAGCTTCCTCGCCTCGGTGAAGAGCTTGGAGACGTTCTTCTCGGCCTCGCCGAGCCACTTGCTCATTATCGAGGCCGCGTCTATCGAGATGAAGTAGCCCTGGATCTCCGCTGCGGTCGCGGCGGCGAGCATCGTCTTCCCGCAGCCCGGCGGGCCGTAGAGGAGGATGCCCCTGGGCCACCCGAGCGGGAAGAGGTCGGGCCTTTCGTAGGGGAAGACTATGGACTCGCGGATCGCCCTCTTCGCGTCGTCGAGCCCGATGACGTCGTCCCACTTCACGTTGGGCTTCTCCCTGATGACGAGCTCGCTGAAGGAGGCCTTCAGTTGGGGGACCATCTGCGGCCCCCTGGGAGCCGCACCGTTCCCGTTCCCGCGGTCCCCGCCGTTCGAGAGGAGCGCCGAGGTCGGAGCCTCCGCCTCGCCGCGGGCGCTGCCGTTCCCGTTCCCGCTGGGACCCATGACGGAGAAGCTCGCCCCTTCCTGCGGGGCGTCCTGCGGCACGAGCCCGTGCGCCTGCTGGATGGCCTTCACCCGCTCCTGGTAGATGGAGGCCTTGTCCATGTAGTGCCGGTTGAGCTTGTAGTCAGGATAGAGCCTGACGAGCTTTATCAGGGTGGAGATAGCCTTCTGGTAGCTCTGGATGGCCATCCCGTGGGCACCCTGGGAGTCGAGGCGTATGGCCTCTCCCGCGTACTTTCTCGCGTCCTCTTCGAGCTCTCGCGCGGCTACTACGCTCATCTAGAGTCTCCACTCCGTCCCGGTGCCGCTTTAACCTTCCCCTGGGCGACCAAGTGAATCATCGACTCCTCGACCTGGTCCTGTGGGATTCCGAGCTGCTGAGCCGTCCTCGAGACGTCCAAAGCTCCCTCGTGCGTTGCCGCGTACCTGAGAACTTCGCGCTCCACGTTCTCGTCTTTTGGAGCGGAGTAAATCGTGCCGAGCACGATGCCCTCCTCGTCATCGTCACCCGTCGCCAGGAGCGGCGTGTGATCGTCAAAGGTGCGCAAGATCTGCTCATCGAACTTGTCCGGCATCACATTGAGGCTGTTCCGGAGGCGCGCGGATTCCTCCTCTGCGTACCTCTTCGCCTGTTCGACGAGTTCCTCGGAGTTCTCGGTCCTTATGTCGATGTTGATGCCCGGAGAGATCTGCCCCATCTGGGCCATCGTCTCCACGAGTGTGCTGTTGATGTCGGTCGACGCGGCGTCGAGGGCCGGGAGGACGCCCTGCATCTCCTTGCTGACGTGCTTGAGCGACCTGAACGCCGTGTCCATGTGAAGCATCGCGTCCCCTATCTCGGTGATGCTCTGCAGCCTCAGCGAGACCTGAATCAGGGCGAGCTCGCTCGCCTCGACCACGCGGCTCACCTTCCGCACCTCTGCGTGTTCGGTTGCGTAGACCGACGCCTTCGATCTGTTCTTCTCCTGAAGCGCGCGGACGGAGGTCTCGAAGAGCTTCTGCCTCCTCTCCGCGAGCCGTACCTTCAGGGCCTCCAACTCCTTTCGCTGCGTCTCGATGTCACGAATGGCCACCGCGATCCTTCCCTTGTAGTCGCCGCCGCCCCTCCTAAAGAACCGAAGTGAGTCCATGGAGGCCATCACTATATCGGCACCTCCGCAACGGGCTCCAGAGCGTATGCTAACAAGGACACTAGCACGTTCCTTGCACGCGGACGCGATGCGAAGTAATCATGCCTTTGGTCAACAAAAGAGAACAAATGACTGAACAAGCTGCGAATCTTCAGCTCCGCGGCGCTTTCTTTTCTAATTGTTGTCAAGAGGTTCGGACCAGGTGTGGGTTTCGCGCTGATGGATTCTAGAAAAGAGGAGGTGAGGGGGTGCTCCCGCTTGCGCGGGGTGGGCACCCCTCTTCTGTTTCCATTCCTGAGTCCTTTACGATGTGCTTTCCGTAGAGCTTTCCATCGAGGGGAGCCCAGAGGGAATCTCTGGGAACTTCTCCTTCATCCTCTGCTCGGCGACTGCTGCAGCCTCTGCCAGGACCTTCTCGGCGTCCTCGTTGGCAGCCTCGAAGTTCAGCGAGTATCCGCCGACCGTGCCCGCATCCACCAGGATGCTGCTCAGCAGGCCTGATATTTCGCCGATCTCGCCTTCTGCCTCCGGTAGGACACTGACAAGCCCTTGCCTGACGCTGCGAATCA
>JAPCJO010000076.1 GCA_027886905.1 Nitrososphaerota archaeon | reverse complement strand
AGCGCTTCGAGAGGAGCCTGTAGAGGTCTGTCCTCCCTTCCACCTGGAGGCGGTCTCCCCACTCCTTCGCGGCCTGGAGGTCGTCGTCGGTGAGCGCCATAAGCCTGAAGGGCTTGGTCCTCCAGCCGAACTTCGGGAGGCTGCCTATCTCCTGCGTAGGGAAGGGCTTCACTTCGCTCCCCTCCTCGAGGAAGCCTTCGCCTTCTGCGGGGCGCCTCCTCTCCGCACCCTAGCCCTGAGCCGTCCAAGGAGCTCCAGCTTCTCGTCGGCGCTGACCCGGGGTATGTACCTGAGGTCCGAAGAGGGGGCGACAGTCAAGGTCTTGGCGCCGGTCCGCTCCACCACGCCCTCGACGCGGGCGGCGAGCGACTCGACGTCCTCGAGGTAGGTCGTGCGCGCGTCGACGAGCCCGGCTATGACGCCCTTGCTGGTCGCCGGGAGCGATGCGTCGTCGGTCTGCGTGAGGTCGACGCCCACCTCGTCGGTCGGGATGGCGTCGAAGAGCTCCGGGAGGTAGGGCGAGGCGTCCCCGAAGAAAGGATAGAACCCGCTCCTCAACGAGACACCCTTGAGCGCGCTCCTGACCGCCTCGCCGAGCTGGCCGAGCTCCGCGCGCGAGAACGGCTTCTTCTTGAGCCTGTAGACCAGGCTGGGAGCGGAGAACTGGACGTACTTCACCCCCAGCGACGAGAGGGTCCGCAGCTCCCCGCGTATCGCGTCGGAGTAGGCGAACTGCAGCTTCTCCTTGCTCCCGTAGTGCCTGTCTTCTGCTAGCTCCGCGAACGTCAGCGGGTCGGGGAGGATGATCTTCAGCGAGGAGCCGTGGTCGACGAACCTCCTCTGGACGACCTTGGAGAGGACCTTCCCGTCGCTCGAGATGGGCCCCTTGACTATGGGCGTGTAGAAGAAAGTGTTGGTGTTGAACCACCTCACCATGGGGCCGGGCTCGAGCCCCTCGAATCCCGAGCTTATAGGCCGGAAAAGGTCCTGCCAGGCCAGCGTTATCTGTCCGTCCGTGACGTGCTCCGCCCCCACGTGCCTTTGGAGCTCGACGAGCGACTCGCAGTCCTTGTCGAAGGACTCCTTCAGCGTCACCTCGTTGATCCTGCTCCGCTCCCAGTCCTGGGTGGCTTGGATTGTCTTCTCGTTCCTTGCGTGAAGACCGGTCAGTGAAACCTGGTATTCTGTCAACTCCAGGCGCCTCCCGAGGTGCGGGGTAAAAGCTTCGCCAAGAGGCCCTGCGCATTATTCATATCTTATAAGTTATTCTGACTCGGTTATTCCTTGGCTCATTATCTCCGGGCCGACGCGAGAAACGCGCCAGCGCTTTGAGGCGGCTACTTGCGCTGCTTCGCGACGACCAGTTGCGGGACTGGCGCTGGCGCTTCAGCCACTGGGGCGGCCGACCTCTTGGAGATCGCGGACAGCATCACTTCAAAGTCCTCAAATTCGAGCTCTTCGCAGTCGCACATATCAGTTCGCGAGACGACTGGCAGATATATACGGATTGCGTTCCCTCGATTCTGTTGACTCCGTTGCACGGCTGAGGGGCAATAATGACGTCTTGGGACGAGAAGGCGCGATAACCCGAGACGAATGGGAGCAGAGAATAAAGAAGGACCTCAACCCTCTGTCGTCAACTGCTCGATGGCCGTGAGCAGGGCCTGTGTCCCGACGTCCCCGAGTCCCTTCTCCTCGAGTTGGGTGTAGAGCCCGTGGACCAGCGCCGTCGCAGGAAGAGGGGCGCCCAACTCTTCGGCCGTCTCGAGCACGTAGCGGAGGTCCTTCTGCAGGAGCTTGACCTTGAAGCCCGGCGCAAAGTCCCTCCTCGCCATCCGCGGCCCGAGGTTGACCAGGCTCCACGAGGACGCCGCTCCTGCCGAGAGCGAGTCGATGACCTTGCCGACGTCCAGGCCGGCCCTCTTCGCGAAGTTGAGGCACTCCGAGACCCCGACCATGTTGCACGCGACAAGGATCTGGTTGGCGAGCTTGGTAAGCTGGCCGGAGCCCGTCGGTCCCATGTGCACCACCTTCTTGCCCAGCGTCTGCAGGACTGGCAGCGACTGCTCGAAGGCCGCCGCGTCGCCCCCCACCATAATGGTGAGCGTCCCTTCTCGGGCGCCGCTGTCGCCGCCGCTCACGGGAGCGTCGAGCATCCTCACTCCCTTGGCAGCCAGGGCCGCGGAGATGGCCCGCGTCACGCTCGGCGAGATGGTGCTCATGTCGATCACGACCAGCCCGTCGTGCGCGCCCTCGATGACGCCTTCCCGCCCCAGTATCACTTCTTTGACCGCCTCGGAGTCGGTGACCATCGTGATCACCACGTCGCTCCGGTCCGCGACGGCTTTCGGGGATGAGGCGCGCGTGGCCCCTGACGACACCAAGAGCTGCACCGAGGACTGGGTCCTGCTGTGAACCGTGAGGGAGAATCCTGCCTTGAGGAGGTTCTGGGCCATGGGGCGGCCCATTATCCCGAGCCCGACGAAGCCTATCCGGGGGTTCTTCATGCTGCGCGGGCGTCAACCGCGGCGGTATATCTCGGTGTGGTCGGGGCGCCGCCTACTTCGGGCGACTCACGCGTCCGTCTCGTTCCGCATGCACGCCACCTTCCTATACGAGCAGCAGGTGCAGCGAACGCACGAGACTGTGTTAAAGTGCCCGCAAACGCTGCATATGCATGTAGGCATGGCGGGGCATCTTCTCCTTGTCTAGACCGCTCTGTCCTCTGTCGCTCGGAGGCCTTAGGCGCTCTTCGAGGGGCGTATCATCAAGATGACCCTCTTCTCGTTCGGGTCCCACCTCTTGTACTTCGGCTCCCCCCGATATTTCATGGAGAGCTTGTCGATGTGGTCGTCCGCGCCCTTGCCCGTCACCTTCTTGACGACCTTCCCGCTTATCGAGACGTAGTCGTATGGATTGGAGATGTCGAAGACGCCGACGGTCACCCTGGGATCCCTGTCCACGTTCTTCGCCTTCTGCCTTCCCAGCGCGGTGTTGACGAGGACGTTCTCCCCGTCCGTGTCGACCCAGGTCGGTGTGAGTTGTGGGGTGCCGTCCTTGTTCACCGTCGCGACGAAGGCAAAGTTCTTGCCCTTCAGGAGCTTCTTCGCCTTTTCTGATAGCTCGGCCAAGGTCAAGC
>JAPCJO010000075.1 GCA_027886905.1 Nitrososphaerota archaeon | reverse complement strand
AGGTAGTGCTGTGCGATGTCGTCCATCCCCTTCTGGCAGACGAGGACGTTCGCCCCGATCGCCGCCACCTTGTCGGACATCTCCTTGAGCATCCTGGTCTCCTCGTCCAGGAACTTCTTCATCATGGAGGGGTCGCTTATGTTGAGCTTCGCGTCGAACTCCGTCTTCTCGATCTCGAACGCCGCGTTGACTAGGGCTATCTTCGCCTTCTCGACCCTCTTGGGCATGCCGGCGTGGACGACCTCTTTGTCGAGGACTATCCCCTTGATGAGCGACGTGTCCTGGACCGAGCCGCCGGGCTTCTTCTCGATCTTGATGTTGTCTAGGTCGAGCTTGTAGCCGCCTGCGTCGGTCTTCTCCGCGACCTGCAGCACCGCGGTGACTATCAACTCGGCCAGCTCCTGCGAGTCCCTCGAGACGAGCTTGGTCTGCATGCTGGTGCGCGCGATCTTGACGAGCCATTCCTTGCCGTTCGCGGGCACTTTCTCGGCGATGTCGTTGAGGATCTTGATCGCCTGAACGGCCGCCTTGTTGTAGCCTTCCACGATTATGGTCGGGTGGACTCCCTTGTCGATGAGGCCCTCGGCCTTCTCCAGGAGGGCGCCCGCGAGGATGACGGCCGACGTGGTGCCGTCGCCAACTTCGTTGTCGGTCGCCTTGGAGACCTCCACGAGCATCTTCGCCGCCGGGTGCTGGACGTCTATCTCCTTCAGCATCGTCGCGCCGTCGTTGGTGATAGTGACGTCGCCGAGCGAGTCGACGAGCATCTTGTCCATGCCCCTGGGGCCTATGGAGCTCTTCACGATCTCGGCGACCAGCTTGGCCGCCTGGATGTTGTTCCTCTGAGCCTCCTTACCTCTGGACTGGTTGCTGCCTTCCTTGAGAATCAGGACTGGCTGCCCGTTTGATGTGACACCTTGGATAGCTTGTGTTGCCATTACTTCAATCACTTGATTGCAGGTATACAACTTCACGTTGTATATAAGAATTCTCGGGCGCTAGCGCGCAGGCTTCTTCTTGGCCGTGGCGAGGTCCTTCTCGATCGCCCTCGCAAGGTCGAGGTCCCACTTCGTCAGCCCTCCCTCATCGTGGGTGGTTATCTTCAGGGTGACGGTCGTCCACACCACGTGGATGTCCGGGTGGTGCTCCTGGGCCTCGGCGACGAGCGCGACCGCGTCGACGAACCTTATCCCTGCCAGGAACGTCCGGAAGCGGAACTCCTTCGTGATGTAGTCCCCCTCCCGCCTCCAGCCCGTCAGGGGCTTGAGCGCCCTTTCGACCTGGGCCTCTGAAAGGGTCGTCACGCCCGTCACGATGCGGGCGGGAGTAGTTAAGGAGTGCCGACGGAATGGAAACGTATTATATCCTAGTCGGGATGACTCCGCAGGCCCGAAGCTTGAACAACACGACGCTCGCCGGAGTGATCGGCGCTGTCGGACTGGTCATACAGATAATCATAGGGTTCGCCCTCGTCGGCTCCGGGAACCCGACCGGGAGCATGCTCATCCTCCCGCACATGCTCATCGGGATTGCCGGGATCGCCCTGGTGGCGTTCCTGGTGTCGAACATCTTCCTCAACTCGACCTCCACGCTGCCGACCGTCGTCTACGGCCTGGCGTTCGTGCTGACCCTGGCCCAGGCGGCGCTCGGGTTCAGGGAGCTCTCGGCCCCGGACCAGATGCTCCTCATGGCGCACGAGGGGCTAGCGCTGGTCATCCTGGTCCTCCTGGGGCTGGGCGGGATGCTCACGGTCAGGAGCAGGCGCAAGTCCATGGTGGCGACTGCCGCGGCCCCGGCATCACCTGCCTAGCGGCGCTCGCACATTTGAGCCCGTGGCCAACTCGTTTTGACTCCACAGTGGTTAAGCCCAGGTCAGGACATCCGTCCGTGGTCAGCGAAGGCTATCTTCGAGGTCAGCTTCTCAGGTCCAGCGCCGGCTCTGTGACGCGCGTCATGAAGGACCGGGCGGCGGTGGCCTCGGTGGTGGGCGACGGGCTTACGAGGGAGAGGCTGAGGCAGGTCGCCAAGCCGAACTCGGTCTCGAGGACGCTCCGCAGGGCGGGCGTGGCCTTGATACTCGCTCCCGACCCTGTCACCGCGGTACCCGGCGCGATGATGCTCGGAGCGTCGTTCGCGATGAGGAATAGGGAGCCCCTCAGCCCTGCGTCGGTCGTCGAGGAGACGCGAAAGCTGCTCGCCGAAATGGGCTCCCTGCTCTGAAGCGCCCGGCGAATCGTTGATAAAGAACTGTTGGGGTGTTCTGGGGCGGATTCAATGGAGGTCAAGCCCGCGAAAGGCCTGAAGGTCAACTGCAACCCGACCAAGGAGGCCATCTTCGGTGAGGACGGAGTGGAGGTCAAGAAGGCGGCTGTCCCCGCGGGCAAGCACCGCTTGGGAGTCTTGACAGGCCGGACGCTGGCGGGGTTCGCCGAGGTCGAGATGACGGTGCTCGACGGGAACAAGCACTGGTATCCCACCGACGAGATGCTCACCGACAAGGGAGAGAAGGTCGTCGAGGAGGAGATCCCGATCGAGGAGCCGGCCGACGACGGTGACGACGAGGCTCCCATCGAGGAAGACGCCGAGTAGCCTCCCGCGTCGCATCTGCTCTTAATTATCCCCCCAAAGTTATCCGGCGTTGTCCCCCAGGCCGGAGATCCGGGAGGTGCGCTGCAAGACCCTCCTACGCAAGCTCGACTTTGGGAGGAGAGGGCTCGAGTACACCGTGAACCTCTACAGGGGCTGCACCCACGGCTGCGTCTACTGCTACGCGCCCTCGCTGGTCCACGACGAAAGGACGTGGGGTGGCTACGTCGACGCGAAGGTGAACGCCCCCGAGACGCTCCGCAGGGAGCTCAGGCAGGCGGAGAAGGCGCCGGTCTTCCTGAGCAGCGCGAGCGACCCGTACCAGCCGGTCGAGGCAAGGTACAGGCTTACCAGGCGCTGCCTCCAGGAGCTCCGCGCTTCCGGCTTTCCGGTCGTCGTGCTCACGAGGTCGCCGCTCGTACTCAGGGACCTCGACGTCCTGAGCGGGATGGAGTGGGCGAGGGTGGGATGCTCTATCTCGACCGCGTCGGGGAGGTTCTACGAGCCGGGCGTCCCGCCCCTCGAGAGGAGGCTGGAGACGCTGCGCGCCCTCGCGGACGCGGGG
>JAPCJO010000037.1 GCA_027886905.1 Nitrososphaerota archaeon | reverse complement strand
AGCTCGTAGACCTCGTTGACGTCGAGCCTTATCCCGAACATGTCGTACTCGCTCTCCGTCAGCACCATCGTTATCTTCGGGAAGGCCATCTCCCTGACCTGGGGCATCAGGCCCATGCCCTGGAGCTGGGATACCATGTTCTGGACCATCCTGTTCTCCTCCGCTCCCATCCCGTAGACCTGCCCCGACGCCCTCTGCCTCACTTCGACGAGCTCTATCTGCTTCGCCGGCAGACCCGTGTACGGGTCGGTCACGCTGCTGATGCGGTGGACCTTGACTTGCACCATGACGAACCCTAACTTTTCCTGGCGAGTGATATTAGAATCTTGTGGCCCTGGAGTCCTATGCGGTCTCTTCCCGCGCCTGCTCCTCTACGTCTTCCTGCTCGTCCTCGTCCGCGTCGGCGGCCTCAAAGTCCTCCTCCTCTTCGTCTGGAGGGAAGCCGGGCTCGCCGGCAATGGGTGGTGGCGCAGGGGCGGTCGATTCTGCGGAAGGCGCCGCGTTCGGCGGTGGGGGTGGGGTCTCGTGGGGCTCTTCCTCCATCTCCCTCTCCCGCCTTGCCAGCTCCTCCACGTATTCGGGGGAGATCACCCTCGCCATCGAGAGGTTCACCAGGCTGTTGTTCGACGCGTCCCCGGTGACCCTGCCCATCTCGTGCTCGATGTGGCGCCACTTTAGCGTGCTGTGGCCGCTCTTCGACTTGTAGATTATCCCGAGGACGTCGTTCGCGTTCACGAACGTGATGTCCCGTATCCTCTTCAGGGTGACCTTGTCGACCGCCTCGATGTATATCGAGCCGGGCTCGGACTCTTTCTCCGGGAAGACCTCGGGGTCCCTGAGGTACGACTCGGGGATGAAGCTCCTGCAGGTGCTGTTGACAAGGAACCTCCTGAACGCTTCAAGATGGCAAGTGACGTCTATTTCCACCATGATGATTCCCCCTCCCGGGACACTGCTGACCCAGAATTGGTCATATTTGAATATAGGGTAGCCCGTGCAGACGCGTAGAGCGAGACATGGTGCGACCGCGGTCGAGCCCGTCATGAGCGAAAGCGCGCGCTGCGACCGGTGCGGGGCGGGGTTGAAGTTCGTGGGGGAGCGGGTCGTCGGTCCCGACCACGTCCATCGCGAGTACGAGTGCCCGGGGTGCCTGCACCAGTACTCCGCCTGCAGCGCCCAGGGCTTCAAGCTGATTCAGCACTCCGGCCATAGATGAAGCGCGAGCTCCAACTCGAGGGAGCTCCTGACACGACGGACGGCGCGCCCCCAGCCGCGTCAGGGCTGAGGCAAGAGGAAGCCTAATCAAACTCTCCACGAGGCTCAAACGGTGGGTAATGACCGACAAAGCCGTCTGACAACCGAATGACGACGATACTTGAGATGAGAACCCACACTTCACACCAACGAGCGGCCGACCTTGGAATCGCGTGTTCTGGCTAGGCGAGTCTGACCGTCCTGGCCTGTCGCCATCTTCGCCCTCCTTCTCGGCAAAGACCTATCTCCAGACGCCCTCCACCCGCTCGCGAGCTGTCCCGTTGCGCTTCCTAGTCCGCTTGCTCCCCAAGGAGCCTGACCGCCAGGCCTTCCTCTCGTCTGTGAAGGGCATCGCCAAGGCACTTGGCGCGAGGGTCACGCACCCTCGGTGGACGTCGTACGGGGCCCTCGAGATCGACGTATTCGTCCCCTCCGTCGAGGACTCCCAGCTCCTCGTCGCCGCCCTCGAGCCACTCGCGACGGTCGAGTTCACCAAGAACCTCGACGAGGCGCCCGCCTTCAAGCCGAAGGACGAGGTCTTGGAGGAGGCAAGGGGATACTTCAACTCCGAGAGGTATTGGGAGTGCCACGAGGTCCTCGAGTCTGTCTGGCGACCCGCGAAGGGCGAGGAGAAGAGCCTGGTCCAGGCCATCATACTGGTCTGCGCGGCCCTCGTGCACGAACAGAGGGGGGAGCGGGAGGTCGCGCTGGGGATATACAGGCGCGCCCTGCCCCAGATCAAGTGGAGCGACAGGGCGTACCACGGCGTCGACGTCCCCCGCCTTCGCAGGGAGGTTGAGCTCTCTCTCGAGAAGGGCGAGCTTCCGCCTTTCAAGATCTAGCCTATGCTGGCGGGCATCCCACGCGCTTTGGGCGTGGGATGAAACTGGCCTAGTAGAAGAAACAAGGTGGTGCGTCTGGATTCACGACTTGCCTGGACAGGGAGTTCCTTCGTCTCTGCTCATGGACGTTGCTCCTCAAATACGATTTGGAATTACGTAGCGGAGAAGGAGGCCTTTGATCACATACAAGTTCAGATTTTACCCGACGACAGCTCAGGAGAATGTATTGGTTGACACCCTCGAAACTTGCAGACGGCTATACAACGCGATGCTCGCCGATAGGATTGAGAACCGGACAGGTTTCTATGAGCAGAAGAAGACGCTCACGCAGGTGAGGAAACAGTGCAAGCATCTCCAGGCCGTCCATTCTCAGGTCCTTCAGGATGTGGTATTAAGGCTCGACAAGGCTTACCAGGCGTTCTTCGCTGGTCTGGCAAGGCACCCCCGCTTCAAGAGACGAACCAAATACAACTCTTTCACGTATCCGCAGACGGGCTTTAAGATGAAGGATAATCGTCTCCGACTGAGCAAGATAGGGCAGATGAAGGTGACGGTCCATCGCTCGGTGGTTGGCGTCATCAAGAGGGTCACTCTGATTAAGGACATCAACCAATGGTTCGTCGCAATCCTCACGGATGGAGAAGCCAATCGCATCGAGGCGAGGAAAGGCCAGATAGGCGTCGACTTCGGGGTTACGAACTTCGTGGCACTGAGCGACGGGACGACAACCGAATCACCTCGTTTCATGAAGCGGTCGGCGGGCCCGCTCCGCATGTTCCAAAGAGCGCTGTCTCGCAAGAGGAGTGGCTCGAAGAACAGGGAAAAGGCAAGGATCGCGCTCGCCAAGGCATATAGAAAGGTGCGACGGCAGAGGGAAGACTTCGCACACAAGCTCTCAGACAGACTCACAAAGGAGAACAGGCTGATAGTCTTCGAGGACCTGAAGGTCGGGAACATGGCCAAGAACAACAGTCTGGCATCGGCAATAATGGACGCCTCGTGGGGGCAGCTGCGCCGAATGACCGCTTACAAGGCGGAAAGGCGCGGCGGACGAGTGATATCCGTCGACCCAAACGGGACGTCGCAGAAATGCTCAAGATGCGGGGCAGTCGTCCGGAAGGAGCTGTCCTTGCGGACCCATGCCTGTCCGCGATGCGGGTTGACCATCGACCGGGACGTCAACGCCGCCCAGAACATCCTAAAGGCGGGCCTGGAACAGGCCCGCGTCGAGGAGAGTCCTCTACTTGTCCAACGCAGGCGGATAAGCAAGTTCGCTCCTATGAAGCGAGAAGCCCGTGACTTGAGTCACGGGTAGTTCACCCGAACACGGGAAGGTTCAGGGGGCTGTCCTTCTCGGAGAGGCCCTTCGAGGGCCTCGACCCCACCGCGTCGACCACCAGCGCCGCCAGGGAGAGCGCGGCGACGGCTATCGAGTCGTCAGTCGCATAAGTCCCCCAGGTCAGCCCGACGACCACGAGCGCCGCCGCGGAGAGGACGGCCCCCAGCGCGAAAGTCAGCCGTATGCCTGTGAAGGAGACGAGCGAGACTATCGCGAGTATGGCCCCGGCGGCGAGGAGGGCGTTGTCCAGCCCGGGCGAGGGCGGCATCGGCAGGGATGTGCAAGGTAGCGGGCCATGGCATAGGGGCTGGACCTGGATCGCAGGTCCCGAAATCACCATGAAGGCCGCCACGATGCCGTCAACCAGGCCTATGACCGAACCCGCCACCCGAATGGGCGTCAAAGCGCTACTTCAGCATCCGCAACTTGTAGAAGCCGGCCTCTATGACCTTGTTGATGTGGTCCTTCACGAGGAAGAGGCGATGGACTGTCTCGCCGTCGTCCGGCGCGATGGTCCAGTCGTCCTTCACGACGAACTCGTGCTGGCTCCCGTTCCTGGGGCACGTGTGCTTCAGCACCTTCCCGGGCTTGACCCCGAGGCTCATCATGTAGACGCCCTTGATGTCGGTGCACGTGAGGATCCCCCACTGCTCGTCCTCGGGGACCTCCTCGAAGCCGACGCTCGGCTTCAAGGGCTCTCCGTAGCGCTTGTCGTCGCAGAACAGCTTCTTGCACCCTCTGCAGATCCAGACGTCGACCACACCCTGCAGGTAGTTGTCCCTGTTGACGTTTACCATCCCTGCGAGGACTATCTCGTGCTTGTGCTGCGCATCGCCGCTCATATCGAAATCAACTTGTCCCCGTTCGTCCTCCCCTCGGACCGCTTGCATTTGTGCCCTTCGATTCCCCCGGCAGCAGTGGGATCAGCTCGAGGGTGAGCTTGTCGACCAGCAGCCTCTTCTCCTTCCTCTGCCTGACGGCCCTCTCCTCGTATGCCCTGAAGAGGTTCGAGAGGGCCATCCGCGGGTGGACGGCCAGGTAGGAGTCACCCTTCGCGTCGAGTATCAGCATGCCCCGGGCGGACAGGGACTCCGCCAGTGCTTTTGTCCGCGCGTCCTTAGCGAAGCAGCCACCGCCCGTGAGGGTGCTCACGTAGAGCTCCGCCTCTTCAAGGGGGATTTCGAGGGACTCGTGGATGTCCCGGACCAAGGACTCTTTGTCTCTGGGCACGTGGTGACGAGGGGCTCTTGGATTAAAAGCCCTGCGGACCCGACTTTAAATTATTCGCAACGCCTTCCGCGGGAAGGTGCGATTTTTTCAGGAATCCACTTCCAGGAAGCCACCCGTTATAGGGGGTGCGGTAGATTATGGTGCCGTAAGAGAATGAATCGAGCGCGCGCAGGGCTGAACGCTCTTGCAATTTTTGCAATACTGTTCTTGCTAGGCTTCGGCTTTGTCGTTTATGCATTCCCCGGGGTGGGGAGCCTCGGCTCCGCGTCTGGCGGCTCTGGAGACGCCGCGACTGCACCCCAAAGGGAGAACGTCTACTATCGCCTGGTCCCGGTCGCGCCCGCAGCGACGGCGGCCAACGCGAGCGGCTACGCAGGGATAACCGTCGATGCCCAGTTCCTCAGCGTCGAGTGGCTCGTCACCGGCGGGACGCCGGGAGAGCAACTGGAGATGGTGATGAGCGCGGTCGCGACTTCGACGGGGGCCAGCAAGCCTTTCACGTTCGCAACGGTCCAAGTCAACCCGCAGGGCGAGGCCAAGTCGACGGGCTCCGCGACCCTGGCCCCCGGCAACTACTCGATCGGGTTGGCCGTCATCGACCCGAGCAACGGCAGCACGATATTCACGAGCGACCCGAGTTCTGCCCAGGTCGTCATAGCGCCGCCGCTGACCACCCAAAGCTCGCAGAGCAACATCACCCCGCCGTCCGCCGAGAACGGGCTGAGCTACTCCTTGGTCCCGTTGCCCGTCTACCTAGGACAGGCAGTTCCCACCAACTACTCCTTCAGGGAAGGAGGGGCGCTGATCGTCGCATCGGGAAACCAACTCCGGGTGACCACCAGCTTCCTAGGGGCCCCCAACACCAAGTTCGTCAACGTGGTCCAGACCGGGAACGAGAACTTCACGCTGGGCGCCGTGACGACCACCTCCACGGGCGGAGGCGTATTCAAGGGGAACGTCACTCTCGCCCCAGGCACGTACGACGTGGGGCTGCTCCTCTACGTCGACGGGAACACCGCCTCTCCAGTGGCCGTCAGCATGCCAAGGGCGATCCGGGTGACGCTGCCCGTGACGACGGGGATCTCGAGCACGACGGCGACGACCGCGAGCTCCTCCAGCAGCTACACGACCACGACCACCTCGACCAACGAGACTACGACGAGCGGCCCTTCGCCTCCCACCCCCGGAGTAGTCGGCCAGTTGCAGTTTGCTCCCGTCACGACGGCCGGGGCACCCAGCGGGTATCTCTACGGCAAGGGATACGGGGGTTTCGCGCTCACAGGCGGCGGCATCATCTTCAGCCTCCTTTTCAGCGGACAGAATCCGCACACGAGCTACTCGCTCGTGCTCTCCGTCAACGGGACTCCTCGGACGATAGGCAACTACACGACGGGCACCAGCGGGGGCGCCACGGCCAAGGCGGGCACCGACCTAGGGACTGGGAGGTTCGCGCTGAGCCTCAGCGTCGTCGACCTGACGAGCTTCAACACGCCCACGGCTATCTTGGCGAGCGTCCCTGCGACCTTCATAGTTAACGTCGGAGCACCGTCCACGAGCTCGTCAACAAGCACGTCCACACTCTCCACCACCAACGAGACCACGAGGGGGCCCGAGTGGATCTTCAGGCTGGTTCCCGCAGTCATAGGGAGCGTCCCGCCCGGATACCGCTTCCCGACCTCCGGCACCGCCGCTGTCTCCCTCGACGCGCATCTCTCGCTGCTGAACGTCGTGCTCGGCTTCCAAAACGGCAACCCGTCGACGACATACACCGCCGACCTCGTCCTCAACGGGACGAGCCTCAACCTGGGTTCGATGACCACCAACGCGGCGGGCGGGGCTGAGCTCCACTCCGGCGTCCAGGTCAACCCGGGCAAGTACCTGATCGGCTTGGCGGTTTACGACGTCTCCGACATCGCGGAGTTCAACGCCAACGGCCCGGTGCTGGTAATGACCAGCGACCCCGACACGCAGCTCGCCGTGATAGTCCCGGCGACCGCCGTGTCCCCGCTGGTCTCCTCGGGAATCTCGAGCGAGTCGCAGGGTTCGGCGACGCCCGCGTCCGCAGTCACGAGCACCGTGACCACCGCGGTCACGACGCTAAACGCAGGGTCGGCGGTCGAGGCCCAGATTCAGGACGCGGTGTCCAACCTCACCATCCCTGCCACCGTCCAGGTGACGCCCCTCCAGAGCTCCACGACCGTCCTTGACTCTAGGTTCTCGCTCTCGGTGGGGCAGCAGGTGGGGAACGGACTGGTCATCGCGATCTCCGGCGAGAACGTGACCGGCCCGCGCGTCCTCCTCATCAACATGAGCAGGACCGCTCCCCTCGCGCTTTACCCGTCCCTGAACATCACTCTGGATGGCGTGCCGGTCGTCGAGGCGACCTCCGCGCTTCAGGTCCTCAACCCCACGTCCTCAGACCCCGCCAGGTACGTCCTCATCGGGACTGCGGACTCCATCCAGCTCCTCGTCTCGATACCCCACTTCTCCCTCCACCTCATCCAGATAGCGGGGGAGCTGGTTCACAGCGTCCAGTCCTCCTTGGCGCTCGACGCGCCTCTCTTGGTGGGCTCCATCATCGTGGTGACCCTGGCCTTTGCCGGCGCTTACGCAGCGAGGAAGAGGTACTACTCCATACTGCCATGATAGGATAGTTCGAGTTGGTGGCGAGACAAGAAATGCAACAATATCGCAACAGGCTCCGGATAATCTCCGACGTGCTATCCGTCGCCCTGAACTCCAGCGACGAGGGCGGGATAAGCCAGTCGGTCCTCATGAGGCGCTCGAACCTCTCGTATCGGGGCCTGGAGCAGCTACTCTCGCAGCTCCTCTCGGCGGGGATGCTCCTCGAGAAGAAGGAAGGGAGCGGCGTGAGATACGTGGTCAGCGCCAAGGGCGCGGAGTACCTTGCGCACTACCACCAGTTCAAGGCCTTCGCCGAGTCCTACGGGCTTCTCCTGTAGCGCACGCCCGTGGAAGAGGAATTTCCACTCCATCACTCTTTTAGAATGGTGATTGCAAGTTGCAACAATTGAGCGACGAGACGCTAGATTCCGCGAAGGTCGTGCGAATCGTCAATC
Source organism: Nitrososphaerota archaeon (assembly GCA_027886905.1). Taxonomy (GTDB): domain Archaea; phylum Thermoproteota; class Nitrososphaeria; order Nitrososphaerales; family Gagatemarchaeaceae; genus Gagatemarchaeum. The sequence goes on along the minus strand of JAPCJO010000037.1, from coordinate 5,140 downwards.
ACCCCGTCCGCATGCGGATCATAGAGCTCCTCGCCGTGAAGCCGATGTCTTGGAAGGAGCTCTCCACCGAGGTGGGGGTCCGGACCGGCTCTCTGTATCACCACTTGGACACCCTCGAGAAGATAGTAACGAGGGACTCTGAGCGCAGGTACACGCTCACCCGCCTGGGGCGGGAGATTTTCGCTCAGCTCAACGACGAGAAGAAGACGCCCGCGCAGTCGATCGAGGGCATCGAGAAGGCGATGAAGAAGAAGACGCTGGGGGGCTCGGTAACGGAGGTGTTCGTCCCTAGGAGCCTGATCGTCCCGCTCACGTCTACGAGGTCGAGGGCCGTCGCGAGCCTCGTTGGGATCTCGGCGCTGGCGCTCGCCCTCCTCCTCTTCTCGGGTGACGAGCTGGTCCTCTTCTCCTTCTCTCCCTCGTCGAGCGTGCTCCTGTCGGTCGCCACCTATGCCGCGAGCCTCGCCGCGCTCACCGCGGCCGTCTACGTCGCCTTGGCCGTCGCGTTCAAGGAGCGCGGGGATGCCATCACGCTCCTTACCTCGACCGCCCTTTCTTTCATACCGCTCTGCCTCTTCGGCGCCGCTCTCCACCTCCTCTACGTGGAGGCCTCCCCGGCGTCGGCCTCGTTCCCGCTATCTATCTTCGCGGACAGCGCCGCGGTGACCGTGATGTTCGCGTTCTTCCAGGCATGGGGAGCGGGCGTAGTGGGAGCCGGGATGAGCGTCGCCTCAGGCCTCAGGGTCGAGAAGACCTTGGTCGTCAGCCTGGTCCTCCTCTACGCCACGATGCTGATAATCGTCCTTCAGGGCGGGCATCTCAGCTAGCCGGCCCGCGCCCTGCCTGACTGTCCCGTCTCCTTCACAGTCTCCCGCGAGCTCCAAAGGAACTCAAAGTAGTCCCGCGCGAAGTTCGCGAGGCCCGGGTGATCCGCCCAAATCGCTAGGGCTGAGCCGCCCCCCTCTCCGCTCCCCCCTCCGCCGAGGAGGATGACGACGTCCTTGGAGTCAGCGATGACGCCTCCCCCGTACATCATCCTCCTGGTTCGCACCTCGGCGCTCGCGGAGAGGGCGGCGAGGGAGTCCTCGGGGATGCCGAGGGAGGTGAGGATGGATATCTTCACGCCCTTCTCCTTGACGGCCGTGAGGAGCGAGGCAAACTGGTCCGCGTAGGGGGCGATGCCAGCCGGGAGCGCGATGAGCAGCTCGTCCCTCGAGTTGACGATCGTGTTCTTCACGCGAGACAGTATCTCCGAAGTCCCCCTGAGGATCCAGATGTCCGGCCGCTCCTGCTCCCCCTTCTTCTCGTAGATGCTCATCAGCTCGGCCAGCGCCACCTTCTCCATCTCTCGTGTCGCGGACTCGTGCTGGGACCTCAGCTCCTCGAGCGCGCTCTCAGGCGGCTTTGCGGTGTAGAGGGTCGGCCTGCTTCTCTGTCTGTCGACCCACCCCTTCTTGTGGAGGGACTCCAGCGCCTGGTAGACCTTCGAGTAGGGGACCCTTGCCGCCTTGCTCACCTCGCTCGGGGTCATCGTCCCCCCCTCGAGGAGCGCCGCGTAGCTCCTAATCTCTGTCTTCGTGAGGCCTAGGCCCTCAAGCGCAGTGGCCGCCCGGTCGCTCACGCTCATGGGGAGTGCATCTTCTTCGTTTGGACCGGCCCGCGCCCCACTCGAAAAATCTTTGCCTTCGCCCGGCCGCGTCACAGTAGAGGGGTGACGACAGCCGCGAGGAAGAAGGCGGCCAGGGGGATCACTACCCAGGACGCAACGACCTCCAGGGAGAGCCTCCGGTTGATTATCGCGATCTTCTTTGTGAAGGCCGCCCCGAACATCCCGCCCACCAGGCACTGGGTGACGGAGACCGGTATCGCGAGCTGGGTCGCCGCCAGCATGACGATGATAGTCCCGCTGAAGGCGGCGAGGACGCCTTGAGGGGAGAGGGAGAGCAGCCTGTCGCCGACGGTCCCCGCGACGCTCCCTCTCCCGAAGATTGCCATGGCGACCACGGCCACCGCAGCGAGGGCGAGGAGCGTGAGGACGGCGTCGGCCGAAGAAGGCGGGCTCCCGGTGAAGGAAGTCCCGTAGATCGTCCCAATGTTGTTCGCAGCGAGGACGTACGCCAGCGCCACGGAGACCAGCCCGACCCCCGCCCTATTGAAGGCGTCCACGGACACGAGGCTCAGGTTCTGCGTGGCCCGCTCGATTACCCTGTAGCTCAGGAAGGTAGCGGCCATCGCAGCCAGCGGGGCTATCATCCAGAAGGCGATTATCGTCGCGAGGTCGCCCACCCTCAGCGGCGCCGAGGATGCGAAGGCCGCCCCTGCGAAGGCCCCCACCATGGTCGCGCTGAACGTGACCGGGATGCGCCCGAGCGTCAGCCCGAAGGTGAGGGCGATCGAGACGACGAGGGTGACCAACACTACGGAACCCGTGGGCGGGACCGCGATTATCCCGCCGAGGCTCTTGGTCATCTCTCTACCTTCGACCGCCACCCCGAGGAGCATGCCGATGGAGCAGAGGATGGTCGACTCCAGCGCAGAGAGCGTCCCCGAGCCCCTCTCGTTCCCTATCAGAAGCCCGCTGTTGTTCCAGCCGAAGACGAAAGTGAGGACCCCGGCCAGGAGGAGCGGGAGGCGTTCATCCATAGCCTTTCGCGACTAGGACCAGCACGATGTCGCTCGCGTATTGCGCGTAGTCCGCCACGTCGTCCGCGTTGAACACAAAGTCCCTCACCAGGATTACGGTCACGGGGTCTATCCCGCGAGACCTTTCGAAGAGGGCGGCGAGCACGTTCTGCTTGAATCCGTCCGCGGCCTCCTCGTACTCGTCGACTGCGTGCACGCGTTGGAGGATGGTCTTGCGGTCTACCTCGAAGGCCTCGATGAGGTGCTGGAGAGCCCCCACGGCCAGGTCGAGGTTCTCCAGGAACCGCCTCATGTCCTCTGATTGGAGTATGCTCCTGGCGTTCGAGTCGGTGATTTCCGCGAGAGTGAGCAGCCGGGCCGCGTCCTTCGTCTTGTCTGCGATCTTCCAAATCTTGTCGAGTAGGCCGAGCATGTCCTCCCTCACTCCGCCGAAGAACGCCCCCTCGGCGATTTGGGTGCTCAGGTCGCGTTTGGCATCGGCCGCCTTCCCCTCAAGCTCGAAGATCCAGTCCCTCCTGGAGCGGCAGGTGGCGACGTCGCCCTGCGCGGCCGCGGCGACGAGGCCGGAGATCTCTTGCTCTGTCTCTCTGACCATGCGCAGGTCCTCTTGCAGCCTGTGGATTATGTCGCCTTCCTTCCTTCCGAAGGCGACGCCGGGCAGACTCACCAAGGCGGTCTTCTCGGACTAGACGCGATACTTAAGCTGCGCAGAGTTTCGAAAGCGGAAATTCGCGATGGACCTCGCCTAGGGCTAGGAGCGGCCTATGACGGGCTTCAAGCCCCCGCGAGAGCTAACCTCCACCTCGACCAAGGGCTTAGCCTCCTTGACTCCTCTAGTCCTTGAGATGCTGGCGACCGCCTTCTCGATGGCCTTCTCGTCCTCTCCTTCGACCGTCACCACCGCGTCGAAGGCCCCCAGCACCATGTCCACCTGAGTAACCGAGGGGATGTCGCGAATCTCGAAAAGGCTGGAGCGGTCAACATCACTGTAGACCGTAACCAAGACGAAGGCTCTCTTTTGGATTAATACCACCTAAGCTCTCTTTGTCGGACCGGTGACCACACGCTGGGCCGGCCTGCTATTAGAGCTTTAGTGTCAGCTTTCTTGCGAAGGGCCTGGGCCCGCACCCACGCCGAGCGCGCTTCACTTCACCGTGAAGTGGACTATCGCCACGCCGCCCCACTCGTCTCCCGCGACCACGGTGTAGACCCCGGCGGGGAAGTTCGTGAAGGTGTTCCCTGTCTCTGTCCAATACCCGTTGGCCGAGACCCTGGCGCTTATGGTCTCGTTGAAGCAGGGGCCCGACTGGCAGCTCCCCAAGACCGAGGCGTTGTCGCTCGAGGGCTGGAAGAGATACCCATTGATCACGCTGAGGATCATGGGGCACATGGTCAGTCCGGGCTGGTAGACCTGGAGGGCGCTGCCCGACGAGATGTTCCCGGCATCGTAGTTCCCGCTCAGCACAGCTATCCCGACCGGCTCGTTCATGTGGCCGCAAGGCCCGGCCGCGAGGTTCGCCAAAGGCCACTCCGCAGCGGCGGAAACGTTGTTGGGCGTGGTCAGCGTGTTCGTCTCCACAACCGTGGCCGTTACCCACTGACCCGCCGAGACGCCGGACGCGTTCAGGCTCAAGGAAAGCTGGAGGCCGTTCGCCGCGGACGTTGCGCTCGTGGACGAGACGCTCGCCGAAGTGGTGGAGGTCATGGACGTTGATGACGTGGTCGACATCGACAATGAGACCGAGGTGCCCGAGTGCTGGGAGGCCGCGCCGCCATCCTCGATCACCAAGACAGAAGCCACGCCCGCCAGAGCCACGACGACGAGGACCGCCGCCCAGGCCGCTGTCGCCAAGGCGGGCCTTCCCGCCGAATACCTTGCAATCATTGGAACTCGCCTCCCTGAGGAATGGCATGCTATATGATTCTAATCTTGAGAACGGAGTTCCAGCCGCTGGAAGTGACGGTTGTCAGCCCGCGTTCTTTGCCATCCAATTCTTCTCTTCGGCGGTCGGGGTGAGGTCGTACCCTGCCGACCAGAGGAACATCCTCGCCGTAGACCCGCCGACGTGCTCGAACTTCTCCTGCAGGTCACTCTGGAGTCTTCCCTCGTCCTTCCCGAAGGAGGCTACGTACCCCTTGAAGGAGCCGAACTCCTTCTTCAGGCTCACGAACTCTTCAGCGTTGTGGACCGTCGCCCTGATCTTCCGCTCGTTCCTCACGATGCCCGCGTCACCCATCAGCGTCTTCACGTCCTTCTCCGTCAGCCTCGCGACCTTCTCAGGGGAGAAAGACGCGAACGCCTTGCGAAAGTTCGGCCACTTCTTCTCGACCATTTCCCAGTTGAGCCCGGCGGTGAAGATGGCTTTGCTCATCCTCTCGAAATACTCAGCGTCGTCCTTTGGCGGGGTGACCTTCCATCCTGGGGGCATGCCTTGAAGAAGGCGATTCCGCCTTAAAAACGGTGTTTTGAAGGTCAACGCCTCCGATACGGCCAAGT
>JAPCJO010000036.1 GCA_027886905.1 Nitrososphaerota archaeon | reverse complement strand
ACTAGGTCGAAATCGCTTCCTCGCGGAAGCCCTGCTTGTCCAGCGTCAGGAGGTCTATGCCGTTCCCGCTCATCGAGTCTCTCTCTATCGCCGCCTTTATCGATGACACGGTCAGCTCCCTCGCGTCCTTCTCCGACATCTCCGCCGTGTACCCCGCCTCCATCACTCCCGTCGCCATCTCGGCACCGGTGCCGACCGAGGCGTACTCGTCCGTAAGGAGGCTCCCTAGGGGGTCCAGCACCCATATCCTCGGCTTCGCGTCGACCCCGCCCAGGATCACCTGGGTCAGTAGGGGCGAGAACCTCCTCTCGAACATTATCACCGAGGTGAGCTTTGCGACCGCGGAGGCCTTCAGCTGCCTCTTCGCCTCCAGCTCCTTGAGCTTCGCGTAGACGCCCACCTCCTTCACCAGGTTCTGCATGTCGGCCACCATGCCGGCGCAGACCGCGCCTACGTTGTCCGTGACCATGAAGACCTTCTTTCCCTTCTTGCTAACAACCATGCTGCCCAGCGTGATCCTCCTCTCCGCCCCGAGCACGACGCCGTCCTTGTAGGTCACTCCGACCGCCGTCGCTCCGGGTATGTATGCATCAAACGACATTTTCTCTTGACGACCGAGTAGTCGCCGTCGGCGCGGTGTTATTAGCTATTTTGCTCGCGGAGGCGAGATTGAGAGCAGCGAGGCTCCTCCACGGTCCTCGAACCCGTGGTCGGCGGACGTGAACTGCCTCGCGACGTGGAGACTCGTCCTGAGGTGCTCGGTGACGTAGGGGATGAGGAGCGCCGAGGGCGCGTCTGAGAGGCAGAGCACCGGGGCGAGCATGTCGGCGAGGTGTATGTCCGCTCTCGCCTTTGTGAAGTACGCCGTCAGGAATGTCTCCGAGGCCTCCCTTCCCACCGTCTCGGCCGGCTTCCCCCGCGCCCCGATCGAGTCCCCGCCCAGGTAGCACCTCTCTCCTACGAGCGAGACGAGCAGCGAGCTCCCCGGCGAGACGGAGTCTTCCAGGCGGACGTCCCTCTCGCCCACTTCGACCCCGCGTGCCCGCAGCACGGTGACCGCGGCCCTCGCCTGCCTCTCGGCCACGCTGACCGGGAGCTCCCCGCACCTGCTGACCAGGGAAGGCCTCCCGCCCTCTCCTTCGGCCCTCTCCGTGGCGAGCTCCAGCGCCCCGACCCGCTCGCAGGGGTCGATGTGGAGGCTCGCCCGCCCCCCGCCGTTGGGGTAGTAGCCGCGCTTGTCGACCTTGAACGTGAAGCCCATCCCGACCGCAGTCATCGCCGGAGACACGACCCTCTCGATGTAATCCGACGTCGGGCTCCAAGGCACGTCTGTCCCTCCAACCAGCTCCATGTCGTACGACTTGCCCATCAAAGAGACAGCGGGTATCACCGCCTGGAGGACGAGGGGGATGCTCGCGGCCGTCCCCAGGTTGAACGATCCCCGGCTCGACTTCACCTCTCCGGGCGAGAACGAGAGCTCGGTGGACCCCACGGTCGCCCCCTCCACCTCGGCGGAGCAGATCTCTCCGAGTATCGTTATCGTGGCCGAGTGCTGGGGGCGGAGCCCCGGGACCTTCCTCCCGGCCCTGATCTTGGTGACGTGGATGGGAACCCCTAACACCATAGAGAAGCAGACCGCAGTCCTCAGGATTTGCCCCCCGCCCTCCCCGAATGACCCGTCCACCTCGACCGGGCCTGTAAGGGAGAGTTCGGGGCGATGTGTTCGCGTCGTGACTGCGTAGGAGCGGTGAAAACCGCTTAAATACTCACCGAAGTCCCGCAGGCGTAGAAAAGCTTGACCGTCGGCGTACTTGTGGGGAGATTCCAGCCTTTCCACAACGGACACCTCGAAGCCGTGCGCTATGCCCTGAAGAAGGTCGACTACCTCTATATCGTCATCGGGAGCTCACAGAAGAGCCACGAGCGCGACAATCCGTTCACGGCCGGCGAGAGGATCGCGATGATAAAGGCCGCCCTCGACGCGAGCGACGTCCAGCCGGGGAGGTGGATGGCCGTCCCCATCGCCGACACGATATCCCACGCTCTTTGGCCTGGGATCCTGAGAATAACAGTCCCCCCGTTCACGAGGGTGTTCACGAACGACGGCCTGACGACCAGGCTCTTGAAGGAGCAGGGGATGAGGGTCGAGGCCGTTCCCTACCTCCAGAGGTCCAGCTATTCGGCGACCAACGTCAGGAACAGGATCCTGGAGATGAAGGAGTGGGAGAAGCTCGTGCCGGGGCCCGTCGCCTCAATGGTGACGAGCATCGGAGGCGTGGAGAGGGTAAGAAGCATGATTCACAAAGACCTTGAAGGAGAGGGGTGAGGGGGAAGCCGATGTCTAAGGTCAATCCAGCCAAGAAGCTGCTGATGATTCCTGGGCCGACCAACGTCTCGGACAAGGTCATGAACGCCATGCTAAAGGCGATGATCAGCCACAGGTCGACCGACTTCACCGCCCTCCTGGAGAGCATCACGGAGAAGAGCAAGTACCTGTTCCAGACCAAGGAGCACATCGTCACCATCACCGCGTCGGGGACCGGAGGGGTCGAGGCGATCGCCTTCGCCCTTGTCAGGCCCGGGGACAACGTCGTCGTACCGGTCTACGGCGAGTTCGGGCAGCGCTTGGCCGAAGCAATCGAGCTTGCGGGCGGCAACGTGGTGAAGGTCTTCGCGGAGCCGGGGAACGTACCTCGACTCGACGAGGTGAAGGAGGCAATCCGGAGGACGGACAACCTGAAGGCCGTCTACACTGTGCACAACGAGACCAGCACCGGCTGCGCTATCCCATACGTCCAGGAGCTAGCCAAGGCGGCCCACGAGAAGGGCGCTTTCATGGTCGTAGACGGCGTCTCCAGCATAGGCGGATACTCGGTCCCTGTCGACGCCTGGGGGGTGGACATGTGCGTCACCGCCAGTCAAAAGTGCATTGCGGCGCCGCCAGGCCTCGTCATAGTGTCCCTGAACGGCAAGGTGGCGGAGTTTCTGAAGAAGACCTCGCCCACCGTCAGGTACTTCGACTTGGGCAAGCACCTGGACTTCCTTGAACACGGCTTCACTCCGTACACGCCGGCCGTCTCGCTCTACTACGCGCTCGACGAGGCCCTGGCCGCGTTGCTCGAGGAGACACTGGAGAAGAGGGTCGCGAGGCACGTGAGGTGCGCCAACCAGCTGTATTCGGCCATCGAGTCGATGGGCCTCGAGCCCTTCGCCGAGAAGAGCTGCCGGTCCAATACCGTCATCACCGTAAGGTGCCCCAAGGGGGTCGACGACGAGAAGTTCAGGGAGATCCTCGAGGAAGAGCACGGCGTCGTGATAACGGGGGGCTTTGGCCCGCTCAAGGGGAAGATCCTGAGGCTAGGCTCGATGGGCAACGTCACGAGCGCGAACATCCAGACGACCGTCGACGCGATGGCCAAGGTCTTCTCCAAGCTCGGCTACCAGGTTCACCACAAGCCGATTGCCGACGTTGCCGTGCGCGGACCATAAGCACTAAGCATTTAAACTGACTCGGAACGACGATGGTGTTTCACAACAAATGCCGTTCGCCAAAGGGACTCTCGTCTATGTCAACTACTTCGCCAAGGTGAAGGACACTGGCGAACCCATAGAGACCACCATCGAGGACGAGGCCAAGAAGCTGGACATCTATGACGCCGACCGCAGGTACGAGCCCCGGCTTGTCGCGGTCGGTGAGGAATGGGTCCTAAGGGGCCTGGACGAGGAGATCACCAAGATGGATGTGGGCGAGAAGAAGACCGCCGAGCTCCCGCCGGACAGGGCGTGGGGCGGAAGGGACCCGACGCTGCTCAGGATGGTGCCGCTCCGCAAGTTCGGAGAGAAGGCCGACGAGCTCAGGGTGGGGGACGAGGTGGAGATGGACAACCGCGTCGCGGTCATCCGGTTCATCGGCTCCGGGAGAGCCCAGGTCGACTTCAATCACAAGCTGGCTGGCAAGACGCTGGTGTACGACATAGAGGTGGTGAGGAAGGTCGAACCGGGAGAAGACACGATTCGCTCGCTCATCAAGAGGCGCTTCCCCGGCGAGGGCGAGAAGCTCGCGTTCACCCAGAACGAGGGAGAGGTTGCGGTCACGATCCCAGACGAGGCCTTCTTGGTCGAGGGCCTCCAGTTCATCAAGAGGGGCATAGCGAACGACGTGCTCCACTTCGTCCCGGAAGTGACGAAGGTCACGTACACCGAGGTCTACCCGCGCAAGGAGGAGGCGGGCAAGACAAAGGGCAAGGCCGCGGCCGAAGCGCCAGCGGAGCCCGAGTCCGCAGAGAAGAAGGAAGAAGCGAAGCAGACGGCCTAGCGGCGCTATATCACGCCCGTCTTCCGGGCAAGCTCGCCCGCGCTCTTCTTGTCGAGCCTCACCTTCGAGAGTATGGTGTAGCGCTCCGGCCTTATCGAGGGCGCCTCGAGGAGCGCCCGCCTTATCTCGTCGTCAGAGATTCCGAGCTCGGCCCCCGAAGTGGGCGCGTTGACGTCCCTCAGCGCCCTCCGGACATTCTCCCAATCGAGGCCATGGAGCGCGGCCATCATTATCGTCCCGATTCCGCACTGCTCTCCGTGGAGCCCCTTCCCCGGGCAGATGGCGTCCAGGGCGTGGCTGAAGAGGTGCTCCGAGCCGCTGCAGGGGCGGCTGCTCCCCGCTATCCCGGCTGCGACCCCGGCGCTGATCAGGCCTTCGACCAGGGCGCGAGCGGAGACCTTGTCGTAGGCCCCGATTTGCTTGGAGCCGTCCAGGAAGACCTGCGCGCTCATGAGCGCGAGGTTGGCTGCGTAGCCGCCGAAGTACTCCCCCGCCTCCCTGCTCGCGAGCTCCCAGTCCTTGACGGCCGTCAGCTTCGAGACCAGGTCACCGCACCCCGCAGCTTCGAGCCTCTTGGGGGCGGCCGCGATGACGTCGATGTCCGCGAGGATCCCGACCGGCGGCTTGGCGCGCTCGGAGTAGTGCGTCCCGGTTCCGGAGATGGAGGCGAATGGGCTGGAGATCCCGTCGTGGGACGCGCTCGTGGGGACGGAGAAGAAGGGGAGGTTTATCCGGTACGCGGCGAGCTTCCCGACGTCTACGCTCTTCCCGCCGCCTATCCCGACGATGCAGTAAGCCTTGGAGGAGGCCTTGATGACCCTCTCGACGTTGCGAAGGTCAGAGGAGTCGACCTCCACCCACTCAAGGGGGACGTCTATCGACTTTGTGACCACGCCCCTGACCTTCTCCTGGACGTTCGCCCCCGAGGCTATGACCGCCGACCTCTTCCCGGCGGGGAACTCGATGAAGTCGCCGAGCTCCCTCAGGATTCCGTCTCCTATCCGGATGCGCCGAGGAAACTCCATCGTGTGGGAGCCCAGCGGCATCGGTTCCTGTGCTGGCAACCCCGAGGATAAAAACTTCCCAACCCGGTCTCCTCTGACGGCCCGGTCGTCGAGGTCCATGCAAAGGTTAATTAAGCGACGCAGAGCAACCATTTTTCGTCCTTTCGCGAGGGCAATTCCGGATGCATATCCAATCAACCATCGATACAGATAGAGGGAGAAAATAGAGCTTGAACGCGCCGACCCAAAAAATTCCAGAACAGGCCAAGTATCACGGCACCACCACGGCGGGGATTGTTTGCTCCGACGGCGTGGTCCTCGCTACGGACACGAGGGTCACCGCGGGGGGCTACATCGCGCACAAGAGGGGCAAGAAGCTCCTCCAAGTCGACCGGCACCTCGCTGTCACGATATCGGGAGGGGTGGCTGACGCGCAGAACGTCGTGGACAGCCTCAAGTACTACGCGAGCACCTACAGGATAGAGAAGGGAATCCCTCTCCCGGTCAAGTCTGCCGCGCGGATCGTCTCCAACATCCTCTTCGGCTCCCGCTACTATCCCTACATCGCCATAGTCATCATCGGGGGCTACGACAGGACCGGAGGCTCCATCTACAACGTGGACCTCTTCGGGTCGGCAATCCCCGAGAAGGTCACGGCTACGGGGAGCGGCTCTCCAGTCGCCTTCGGAGTGCTCGAGGAGGGGTTCCAGGAGGGCATGACCGTATCGAAGGGGGTCACGCTCGCTGCCAACGCGATAATCGCGGCGATGAGGCGCAACGTCTACACCGGCGACCACTTTGACATCGCCATCATAGACAAGGCCGGGTTCAGGGAGGTCTCAGAGCAGGAGAAGGAGAAGCTCCTCGCTCAGTTCGCGGGACGCAGTTAGGGTTTGGCGCAGAAGGCAAGCACGACGGCCGGGATGTCGCATGGGCATAGACGCCCAAAGGTTAACGATTAGTCATGGCGCAAAAGGCAAACCACGTAAGTCTCATGGGGACGATTCTGAACAGTATCCCAGCGGAGGCTCAGATCACCAGGATCGAATACGAGGGGCCACGGATTGCGCTCTACACGAAGAACCCAAAGTACCTCCACCAGAACAACTACATCATCTCCGAGATAGTCAACACCGTGAAGAAGCGGGTCGTCACGCGCACCGAGAAGTCGATACGGAAGCCCGAGCAGGACGCCAAGACCATCCTCGAAAAATCGCTCCCCATGGAGGCCGGCGTCTCCAACTTCTTCTTCGACGACGCGACGGGCGAGGTGACCCTCGAGGCGAACAACCCCCGGGTGCTCTCCCCGGACGTGGGCTACGACCTGGGGGACCTCATGGGGAAGACGGGCTGGAAGCTGAGGGTCAGGAAGGCCCCGCACATCGCGTCATCTGCCATCCAGAGCGTGTACTACGCGCTCAGGACGGGGAGCGACGAGAGGGAGAAGTTCTACAGGGAGCTCGGCGAGACGATCTTCAGGCCCAGGTACACCTCCGCGGAGCAGGTAACGATAAAGTGCCTCGGCGCGGGACAGGAGGTCGGGAGGTCTTCCTTCCTCGTCGAGACATCAGAGAGCAAGGTCCTGATGGACGCGGGGATATCCCCGGGCGCGAAGAACAGCTGGGACGCCTACCCCCGCCTCGACTGGGCGGACGTCAACCTCAACGAGATAGACGCGGTCGTCCTGAGCCACGGCCACTTGGACCACATGGGCTTCCTTCCGGCGCTCTACAAGTTCGGCTACGAGGGCCCTGTCTACTGCACTGAGCCCACGCTACCCCTTATGACCCTGCTCCAGAACGACTTCATCAAGATAGCACAGATGGAGGGAGGGAGGGTCCTCTACGACCAGAAGGACATACGGGACCTGATACAGCACACCATAACGCTCCAATACGGCACGGTCACGGACATCTCGCCCGACATCAAGCTTGTCCTCAACAACGCCGGCCACATCCTCGGCTCCGCGACGGTGCACCTCCACATCGGCGAGGGGGTCCACAACATAGTCTACACGGGCGACTACAAGTACGGCCGGACCCAGCTCTTCGACTCCGCGAGCTGGAACTACCCGCGCGTCGAGACGCTCATCACAGAGGCCACCTACGGTAACAAGGAGGACATCATGCCACCCCGCGGCGAGGTGGAGATGAACTTCGTCAACGCCATCAACAACACCCTCGCCAACGGCGGGAAGGTGCTCATCCCGGTACCCGCGGTCGGCAGGGCTCAGGAAATAATCCTCGTGCTCGACCACTACATGAGGAACAAGGTCCTCACCGAGGCGCCGGTCTTCCTCGAGGGGATGATCTCCGAGGCCACAGCGATCCACGTCTCCTACGCCGACTACCTCTCGAGGGAACTCCGGAGCAAGATCCTCGACCAGGGCATCAACCCGTTCGTTAGCGAGTACCTCACGTCCATCGAGCACCCCTCGAACCGCGACGAGGCCTTGAGGGAGGGACCCGCGGTCATCATGGCGACCTCGGGAATGCTCGAGGGCGGGCCTGTCCTCCAGTACTTCGAGCACATCGCGCCCTCCGAGAGGAACAAGATACTCTTCGTCTCCTACCAGGTCCAGGGCACCCTGGGCAGGCGCGTCCTCGACGGCACGCACCAGGCGAGCCTGATGGGGGACAACGGCAAGATCAAGATAGTGGACGTCAAGGCCGCGACCCAGAAGGTCGAGGGCTTCAGCGGTCACAGCGACTACAACGAGATAATCAGGTTTATCGGCAAGATGCGCCCCAAGCTCCAGCAGGTCATAGTGCAGCACGGGGACAAGAGGAAGATAGAGAACCTGGCCTACGTGATCCAGCGCATCTACAGGGTGCCTGCGCTGAGGCCAGCGGTGCAAGAAGCGATACGCGTGTTCTAGCCGGAGAGCGAGCCTCTCCAGATTCGGACGCCGGGCGGCGTGATTACTATCCTCTCCTCGCCCAGCCTCGCGATGTCCCCGCCTATCGAGGTCGCGAACTCGTATAGCTGCTCGACCACGGTCTTCAGGTCCTCCACGCTCTTCTGAGCCAGAGGGGTGACCCGCAGTATCACTATCGTCCGCTTCGCCACGTCGTCCTGTATCGACTGGAGGTCCTCAGCGCTCCGGAGCTGCAGGGCCTTCAGGAGCATGCCCGTCCCCTCTTGCGAAGCCCCGTCTCCGGACTCTGTCGTTAAGCTCGATTCCAAGCTAATCTTGTCACCGCTGAATACATTTTACCCGCTTTTAAACATAAATGCGATATATAATGCGAGAGGTCAAATTTTCTTGTACGCTTCCCAGAACTTGTCTCCCGCGTGGTGCAAGTTCTTGACGCAGTTGCCCTTCTTCAGCTCCGCCATCTCCGCGCTCGCTAGCGCGGTCCTTCCCACGGCCGCGGCCCTCCCCTTCTTGTCTTCGCGCACGACGACGAGCTTCCCGGCCTCTCCCCAGTCGTCGTACTTCGAGATGCCCGGCCGCATCACGTCCGCCCCCTTGATGATGTACTTCAGGGCGCCCTCGTCGATGGTCACCGAAGGGAAGAGCCCGACTGCGTCCGCCGACCCGACGAAGGGTAGGTAGCCGCCCCCGCTGCCGCTCACGAAGGTGAACCTCCCGTCGATTATCACGAACTTCGACTCTTCGTCGGGCTCCAGTATCTCGACCTGGGCCGAGCGCGGCACCTCGAGATGGACGCCGGCGGAGCCCTCGATCTCAGCGATGAGCTCCCTCGAGTCGTGCTTGGACACAACCTGCCTTTTCAATTCTCGATTGAGCGCCAGATACATCAATTTAATAAAGCCAGCCTGCGACGCCCAATCTCAACCGGTGCAACTAGACACAATGTCCGCGGACATGGCAATCAAGGCGCTCGAGACGAGCGTCGGAAAGGTCGTCCTGATCAAGCTGAAGGGAGGAAAGGTGATCAGGGGCTCGCTGCAGGGCTTTGACCAGCATATGAACCTCTCCCTGGAGAAGGCAGAGGACATCTCCGCCGACGGCAAGTCCGCCTCTCTGGGAACGCTGATAGTGAGGGGGGACAACATCATAATGATCTCTCCGCCGCCGGGCTGAACTTCGCCCTCATACCATCCGAAGCGGAACTTTACAAGGTCAGCGGGGCCCTCGCACAACCTAGCTTGAGCGGCAGCGCCTCTCCCGACGTCCACGGGACATCCTCCGTGGCAGTCCTCGGCGCCGGGACCATGGGCCACGGCATAGCGGAGGTGGCGGCGCTCGCAGGACATAGGGTCGTCCTCTACGACGTCGAGCGCCGCTTCCTGGACTCGGGGATGGAGAAGATCAGGTGGAGCCTATCCAAGCTCGCCGAGAAGGGCGTCATCACGAGCAGGAAGGCGGAGGAGGCCGCCTCGGCCATATCTCCGACCACCGAGCTCGGCGAGGCCGCCCTATGCGACCTCGCCATAGAGGCAGCCCCGGAGAGCCTAGACCTGAAGAGGGCGTTGTTCGCCCGACTCGACGCGCTCTCGAAGGACTCTCTCTTCGCCACGAACACCAGCAGCATCCCGGTCACGGAGATTGCGGCCGCGACGAGCAGGCCGGAGCAGGTCGTCGGAATCCACTTCTTCAACCCGCCCGTCATGATGCCGCTCGTGGAGGTGGTCAGGGGAGCGAGGACCAGCGACGAGTCGGTCCGGAGGGCCGTCGCGTTCTGCAGAGGACTGGGCAAGCGCGTCGTCGTGTGCGAGAAGGACGTGCCCGGGTTCATCGTGAACAGGATAATCGGCCCGATGATCAACGAGGCGGCCTGGGTGGTGGCCAGGGGAGAGGCGACGGTGCGCGAGGTCGACTCCTGCTGCGTCCACAAGGTCGGCCTTCCCAAGGGGCTCTTCGAGCTCGCGGACTACACAGGGTTGGACGTCATCTACGCGGCCTCGCAGACGATGAAGGGCAGAGGCGCGTCCTCGCTGCCCGTCGCCCCAGCGCTCGGGGAGATGGTGAAGGCCGGGAGGCTGGGGCGCAAGAGCGGCGCGGGGTTCTATGAATATTCGATGGGGGGCGCCTCCTACGCCCGCGGCGAAGGCGAGGCCCTCGACCCGCTGGTCGTCTTCTCCGTGGGGATAAACGCGGCCGCGTGGCTACTGCGAAACGGCGTCTGCTCCAAGGATGACCTCGACACCTCGGTGAAGCTCGGGCTGGGCTTCCCCGAGGGGATCCTACAGCTCGCCGACTCGTGGGGGATCGACAGGGCGGTCGCGGCTCTCCGCAAGAAGCAGGCCGCTCACGGCGACGCATACGCGCCCGACCCTCTCCTCCTCCGCATGGAGGAGTCGGGCGACCTGGGCTCGTCGTCGGGCAGAGGTTTTTATGACTACGGCTCGAAAGAGACCAAGTTGGAAGAGGTCATCCTCAAGAAGGCGCCCCCGCTCGCCTGGGTGACGCTGAACCGGCCCCATCGCCACAACGCCATCACCCCGAAGATGATGGACGAGCTCGAGGCCGTCTCCGCCGACCTCGCAAAAGACGGGGCGGTGAGGGTCGTCATCATCTCGGGGGAGGGAGGGAAGGCCTTCAGCGCCGGGGCAGACTTGACCGCCTTCGAGTTCACGTCTCCGGTGAAGGCGTTCGAGTCTGCGAGGAGGATGTTCGAGGTCTTCAGCCTCTTCGAGAAGATGCCGAAGCCGGTCGTCGCGGCCATCGACGGGTACGCCTTCGGCGGGGGCTGCGAGCTGGCCCTCGCCTGCGACTTCCGGCTGGCCTCCGAGTCGAGCCAGATCGGCCTCACTGAGACCAACCTCGGGATAATCCCTGGGGCGGGAGGAACGCAGCGCCTCCTGCGCATCGTGGGGGTGAGCAAGGCGAAGGAGATGATATACTTCGGGGAGCGCCTTAAGGCGCAGGATGCCCTCAAGGCGGGTCTCCTCGACAGGGTGTACGCAAACGAGGGTTTTCAGTCTGAGGTCGAGGGTTTCGCAAGGAAGCTCGCCAAACGCGCACCTGTCTCTTTGAAGCTCGCGAAGTACGCGATCAACCTCGCTCAGCAGGTCACCTCGGCTGACGCCGGCCAGCTCTTCGAGGCCGGCGGGTTCGGCCTTGCCATCTCGACGCAGGACGCGTCCGAGGGCATCAGCTCCTTCCTCTCGAAGAAGGAGCCCGAGTTCAAGGGCGAATGAAACGATAAATACAGTCAGGCCGAACTTTTTTCGGAGAACTTGACAGGCCTCCCCGCCATCGGCTTCTCGCCCGAGCACGAGGACCTCCGGTCCTGGGCCAGGGACTTCGCCAAGAGAGAGATCGCCCCAGTCGCAGACACCATAGACAGGACGGACGAGTACCCGCGCGACCTCGCCAAGAGGATGGGGGACTACGGGCTGCTAGGCCTAGGCACGCCCAAGGAGTACGGCGGCCTCGGCCTCGACCTGATCTCGTCCGTGGTCGTGGCGGAGGAGATCGCCAAGGTAAGCCTCTCCGCGGCGCTCATCATAGGCGTCCAGAACGGGCTCGTGGCGTACCCGATCTGCGAGTTCGGCACGCAGGAGCAGAAGGAGAAGTACCTCCCGCGCCTGGTCAAGGGCGAGATATTCGGCTCCTACGGGCTCACCGAGCCTGGCGCTGGGTCCGACGCCGCAAACATCCAGACCAAGGCGGAGAGGACCTCGAGCGGCTCCTACAAGATAAACGGGTCTAAGCTGTGGATCTCCCAGGGGCTCGTCGCCGATGTTGTCGTCCTCTTCACGAGGACCGGGAGCGTCGCCGACGGCGCCGCCGGGATGACCGCGTTCGTGGTCGACAAGGGGGCCCCAGGCTTCAAGGTCGGCGGCAAGCTCGAGGTCATCGGGATAAGGGGGACCGGGACCGCTGAGCTCGTCTTCAACGAATGCACGGTTCCAGCCACGAACATGCTCGGCTCGCAGGGAGATGGCTTCCTGATAGCGATGGCCGTCCTCAACCAGGGGCGGATCGGGGCCGCGGCGGGCGCGCTCGGCGTCGCGAGCGCGGCCTTGGAGGCCTCAATTTCATACTCCAAGAAGAGGGTGCTCTTCGACAGGCCGCTCGAGAAGTTCGAGTGGATAAGGTTCCTGATGGCCGACATGGCGACGAGGCTCGAGGCCTCGCGCCTGCTCACCTACAGGGCCGCCTACCTCAGGGACAAGGGCGAGGAGTTCGTGAAGGAGGCCTCGATGGCCAAGGTCTTCTCCACGGAGACCGCCGTCTGGGTCTGCGAGAGGGCCATCCAGATCCACGGGGGGATAGGGCTGAGCAAGCTCCTGCCGCTGGAGCGGTACCTCAGGGACGCCAAGATACTCGACATCGTCGAGGGGACCTCGGAGGTCCAGCGGTGGATACTCTCGAGGGAAATCCTTCAGGACTGAGCGCGCGTTGAGAGACGTCGCCATCGTGGGGATAGGGCACTCAAAGTTCGGCCGGCGGACCGACGTCGACGTCGCTGAGCTCGCCTTCGAGTCGATCAAGGGGGCCATCGAGGACTCCGGGGTGCAGAAGAAGGAGATACAGAACGTCACGCTGGGGAGCGCGGGCGGCTGGTACGAGGAGTCCCTCCCCGCCGTGCTCGTGAACGAGTACGCCGGGTTCGAGGACGTGGGGACGATGAGGGTCGAGGCCGCGTGCGCTAGCGGGAGCGCGGCCGTGAGGAGCGCGTACCTGAGCGTCGCGAGCGGCGAGGCCGAGGTCGCCATGGCGGTGGGCGTCGAGAAGATGACCGAGGTGGACACGCTGACATCCGTGGAGCTGATGGGCAGGTCAGGCTCGTACCTCTGGGAGTTCGAGAACTACGGGATGACCTTCCCCGCCTACTACGCCCTCTACGCGGTCTC
>JAPCJO010000035.1 GCA_027886905.1 Nitrososphaerota archaeon | reverse complement strand
TCGTGGACGACGAGATGCTGATGGGCCTCAAGCCGGTCTCGCAGGTCCTCTCGGAGGCGAGAGTCATATTGTTCACCCCCAAGCTGAGGAAGGTGGGCGACGAGTCCGTCATCGAGGCCAACTCCAAGCTCAGGGAGGTCGCCAAGCACGCCTCGAGCGGCTCGACGGTCGTGAACCTCCTCCCGACGGGCGTGGGCGGGAACGCGGACAACGTGGCCTTGCTGGAGAAGCAGACCGGGCTGAAGGCCGGAGAGAGGATCAACTACGCCTATCTGCCGATGGGGCCGCTCCAATGGCCGGGCTCCGACGCCGGGGTCGCGGTCCTGGGCTCCAAAGCGGCCTCCAAGGAGTTCGCGTCCCTTGAGGACCTCGGCATGAAGGTGACCTACGGTGGCATCGCGGGCCTGGAGCTTGAGTACATCTCTCGCGTCCTCGCAATCTGCACCTCGATGGCCGCCGATGTCGAGCTTATGCGCAAGGCCCGCGAGCTGAAGGTGGCTCGCGGGGCGGAGCCCGAGAGATACGTCGACCAGCTCGCCTCGCTCATCTACGACCTGACGGCGATCCAGTCGAGCGAGGACGTGGGGGAGCCTATCACCTACCTGGCGGGCGCGGCCGTGAAGAGCATCGAGAACTACGGGAGGTACGTGGTCGAAGAGACGCGCGACCTGCTGCGGGAGCTCCAGCTCAAGGCGAGCAGGACTAGGGTGCTCGTGGCGTGGTCGGCCGACAAGTACGAGATGCGCGCCGACAGGCTCGCGACGGCGCAGTCTCTGACGGAGAAGCTCAGGGACTACGTCACGGACGTTAGGCTGGTCGACTCGAGGTCCCGGCCGGACGACATCATCGACGGGTACAAGCACACCGTGGCGATAGTCTGCACCCTCGCGGACTTCGAGTGGCTCAAGGGCCTCAAGAAGAGCTTCAGGAGCTCCGAGATCACGATACTCAAGGCCACCAGCGGGATAGGCAGGGCCTGACGCCTAGTTCCGTAAACCGTTAAAACCAGCAGAAAAGGCGCCAGAGAAGACAACCTCATGGTCAGAATCGCGGTGATCGGCACAGGCGGATGGGGGAAGAACCACGTCCGGGTGCTAAGCGAACTGGGAGTCTTGGTGGCGGTGTGCGACCTGGACCCGGCGAGGGCGGCGGCCTACGCCGAGAAGTTCCGCGTAAAGCCCTACTCGAGCGTCGACGAGCTCCTGGAGAAGGAGAAGCCCGACGGCGTCACCATCTGCACGCCCGCGTCCACACACTTCGCCGTGGCGAGCAAGACCCTGAAGGCCGGCGTGCACACCTTCGTCGAGAAGCCCATGACGAGCACGGTAAAAGAGGCGCAGGACCTGATAGAGATCGCCGCGCAGGCGAAGAGGATACTCACGGTGGGGTTCATCGAGAGGTTCAACCCCGCCATCACCGAGCTCAAGAAGATGATAACAAAGGGGGCGCTCGGGAGGCCGATACTCTTCGAGTACCACCGGGAGAACAGGCGGGGCGAGAACATAGTCGACGTAGGGGTGGTCAAGGACGCCTCGGTCCACGACATCGACACGGCGAGGTGGCTCTTTGGGGAGGAGCCGAAGACGGTCTATGCTCGCGTGGGCAGCGTCATGGGCAAGAACGAGGACTTTGCGACCATCCTGCTCGGGTTCGGCGACGAGAGGACCGCGTTCATCACGACCAACTGGGTGACCCCCAGCAGGGTGAGGCAGCTGAGCGCGGTCTTCGAGAAGGGCGTCGTCACCCTCGACTTCGTCTCCCAGGAGATACAGGTCCACGAGGAGTCTGGGACGAGGGTCCCTCAGCACACGACCCAGGAGCCCCTGATGCTCGAACTCAAGGAGTACGTCGCCGCCATCGCGGAAGGGAGGCAGCCTCTGGTCACCGGTAAGGACGGCCTGATGGTGACGAGGATAGCCGAGGCCGTCCTTGCTTCGAGCAAGACGAGCAGCCCCATATTCGTGAGCGGCTGAGCGCGTCAGCTGGCGTACAGGGCGCCCGCAGGAAGGACAGCCCCCTCGTCGAGCTCGGCGGCGAGCTCCACAAGGCGCTCTACCCGCCGCTTGACGCTGGGAGGTCTCACGAGCTTGCTGCTCCCGAGAATTGGCAGCCCCTCGATCTTGACCGACAGCCATCTCCCCCCGGACTGCCCCGAGCTGATCTTCAGGAGGGCGGAAGCGAGTGAGAGGGGCTTCTTGGTCGCGCGGGCGGATAGCTCGTCGGCGGAGAACTCCTTTTCGCCGTAGATGGCCCCCTCCAAGATGCGGATGAAGGGGTCGAAGAAGAGGACCCTCCTGTAGACGGCGACGACCGTGTTGAGCGCGGCGTCGTGGTTCTTGAGGTGTGCGAGCTCGTGGGCCAGCACCGTCTCGACCTCGTCCCCGTCGAGCTGCACGACCAGCCCCTCGGAGACAACGACGACGCCCTTCTCGCCCGCCACTGAATATGCGAAGGGGACGCCGCTGGGAGATTGGAGAAGCCTGACGGAGGTAACGCCGAAGCTCTTGGCGAGCCTCCCTCCCGCCTCGGCGACCGCGCCCTGCGGCTCAAGGAGGTTCTCCGTGAGCCTCCTCGCCACGGCTCCCGGGACTTTCAGCGTGACGAAAGCCGACAGGGGGAGCGCCACCAACAGGCTCGCTAGCACGGAGAGGCCGAAGACCGTCCTGACCGCCGCCCAGTCCCCGCCGGTGTTGTAGAGGCCGACGAAGGCCGCGCAGAAAAGCAGGCCGGACCCGAGGAAGCTCCACGTCAGCACCTCGACGGCGAAGGAAGCCGAGAGTATCTGGAGCCTCCTCTTGGGCCGGTGCTTCTCGACGATGAACAGGGAGAAGAGGAGCGCCAGCGACGAGAGCAACAAAGCCAAGGTCACGAGGAACGGCTGGCTGGTGAAGTAGGTCACGACCACGTCGACGAAGCTCATGCCTTGCCGTCGACCCTCCGCTGCTTCACCTTCGCGTCGACCGTCTCCCTGAGCTTGGCGGCCTCGTCGGGCGAGACCTCGCTGAGCCTGTCGTAGATCGTCGAGGCTACCGAGGGGCCGAATGCGCTGACGAGCCTGTCCACCATCCTGTTGACCACCTGCTTCTCAAGGCCAGGGTTCCCAGGGAAAGAATACACGTACTTCTGGCCGGTCCTCCCCGAGACAGACTTCCTGGAGACGATGCCCTTCTTGTGGAGCCTGTCCAGGGTGGTGCTGACCGTGGTGTAGGCTAGGACCCTCCCCGGCCTCAGCTCCTCCATCATCTCGCCCGCTGAAGCGCTTCCGAGCCGCTTCAGCGTCTTGAGGACGTCCGCCTCAAGGTCTCCTATCTCGGGGTCTCTGGATGATAAGGTCGCTCGCTCCCTGCCCTGCCTACTACCATGATAGTATCTTTTATATATAATGGCAAGAGATACTATTCCGATAGTAGCATGGTAAACATGCGGGTCGTGCGTTGAACTTGGACTCGGGACCAACCGCTTCGAAGAAGACCTCGATGCGAATCATCGTGATCGCAGTAGTTGTGATCTTGGTGGTGGCCGCGCTGGCCGCCTACAGCTTGGAGAAGGGCGGGTCGAGCGCCTCTTCAAGTAGCTCTGCGGCGTCCTCGTCTGCGCAGACCTCTTCGTCCGGCCTGTCTGGCGGGCCATTCAACACCCCGGGGAACCTGCTCATCACCGACCAGCTAAACAACCGGGTCATCGAGCTAAACCCCGTGACGAACCAGATAGTCTGGAGCTTCGGCTCCAACAACGGGACGCTCTGCAACCCAGGCCCGGGCTCGATAATAGGGCCCAACGACGCAGAGCGGCTCGCGGGCGGGCTCACTCTCATCTCCGGGACGGGCAACCCGTCCGGAATCCAGGGCGTCACCGCGTGCATGGACAACAGGGTGATAATCGTGAACCAGCAGGGCACCATCACCTGGCAATACGGGCAGGCCGGGGTCAACGGTTCAGGCCCCGACCTGCTGAATGTCCCCGTCTTCGCGGTCCAGCTCCCCAACGGGAACACCCTGATAACCGACCAAGGCAACAACCGCGTGATAGAGGTAAACTCGACGAAGCAGATCGTCTGGTCCTACGGCCCCTCGTCCGGTCCCGGAGCGCTCAAGAACCCCAACAGTGCGGAGCTTCTGCCCAACGGGGACGTCCTCATCGCCGACCAGAACAACAACCGGGTGATCGAGGTCGACCAGACAGGAGCCATAGTCTGGCAATACAGCCAGGGGCTCCAGACCGCGTCGTTCGCGAGCCGTCTCCCCAACAACGACACCCTAATCGCGGACGCGGGCCACTCGCGGATAGTCGAGGTCAACCCCGCAGGGCAGGTCGTGTCGCAGTACTTCACCAACGACACCGCGAACAGCAACGCGACACCGTACCCCTCCAATGCGGTGCGGCTCGCAGACGGTGACACGAGCATCGCCGACACGCTCAACGACCGCGTCCTCATCGTCAACAGCGCCAACCAGACCGTCTACCAATACGGCATGACCAACGTCGGCGGGAACGGCCAAGGTGAGCTCAACTGGCCGTACTCGTGCTACGTGATCGGGGACTACACCGGCCAGACCGTCCCGCAAGGGGTGAGCAGCGCATCGACGGGCGCCGCTGTCGCGGACGTCTCGATACCCAACGGCACGGGCGCGAGCTCTACCTCGGGTCTCAACTTCAGCCCTGACAGCATCACGGTGGTCATCGGGGTCAACAACACGGTGATGTGGACGAACGACGACGCGGTACTCCACACGGTGACGTCCTCGAGCGTCCCGGCGGGTGCTCAGTCGTTCAACGATGCGAGCCTAAGTCCGGGCTACACCTTCATCGTGACGTTCACGGTGCCGGGGACCTATCAATACCACTGCAGCATTCATTCGTGGATGCGCGGGACCGTCGTCGTAAAGGCATAGGCCGGCCGCGCGCGAAAAGACGACCCCCGGCAGAAGCGAGATTGGGTCGACCAGGACAAGTCTGGCGGCCAGCGCGGGCCTCGGACAGAATCTAGCGGCCTACTTCTCTTCGGTCTTCATCTCGTGGAGAAGGTCCGAGAGGCGGTTGATTGCAGAGTCCACCCTCTTCCGATAGTTGGGCTGGAGCCTCTTGAACGTCTCCTCGTTCATCCTGTTCCCGTGATACTGCATGTACAAGTTGAGCAGGTCCCTGAACGCCCTGTCCTCCTCCTTCTCGGCGTCTGCGACCCGCGTAAGCGCGTCGAACTGCCTCCCAGTGCCGAGGACGTTCTTCATCTCGTTGAGCCTCTGAATCGCCCGTGACCTGAGCTCGCTCACCTCGTTCCTCATCCGGTCGAAGTCGGCCTTGCTGATCGAGCCCTTGGTCGCCGAGGCGAACTGCTGCAGGTACGTGGCCTCGAGCCCAGTCTTCTCGTCGAAGGCCCTCAGCACGTCCGAGGTCTTGCGTATGGACTTCACCTCTTCTTCTTCGCCTGAGGAGGGGCGCTGGATCGCGAACATTGCAAAGGCGACCGCGAAGACTAGAAGCCCGGCGGGGAGAGCCTGGTCCGCTGCCCAGCCGACGCTCACGGTGTAGGTGAACACGACGCTCCCGGTGGTGAGCGGGGTCACCGCCTCGTGCACGACTGTCTGCCCGGATGGGCTGACGCCCTTTGCGGCGGCCAGGGCGATGGTGTAGTTGCTCACAGAGGCCGCGAGGAAGGGCTTGTAGGGAACCGTGACCTTGACCGTGTTGCCGCTTACGGAGACCAGTGAAGAAGGCATCGGATAGGAGAAGGTGAGGGTGAGGTTGCTATCCGCGAGGAGGGGGGCCCCGATGTTCGAGGCCTGGAACGTCACGTCTCCCGAGCTGAGGGTGATCACTAGCGGGTTCACGAGGGGGACCGTGGTGCTCGGGATCTCCGTCACCGACTTTACGCCGGGGTTGAGCAGGTCGAGGTGGATCTGAGCGATGCTGTAGTTCGCGAGGCTGTGGATGGAGAACTGGTCCTCGACGGTCGGGGAGCCGTTTGCGCTGGGGACGATCGTCCGGACGAGGTGGTAGACCGTGACCGGCGAGAACAGGGCCTGGGTGGCGTTGAAGGTCAGGTAGACCTCTGACGCCCCCGGCATCACCGCGGTCTGTCTCTCCGTGATCGCGTTGCCGGCCGCGCTGGACTGCCAGCCGGGCTCGATGGAGAGGAACTGCCCGCCACCGGGGATGCTGACGATGGAGTTCAGGGTCGTGACGTTCACGTTCAGGGACGGTGTGAGCATCACGAGAAACGGGCCTGAGCCGCCGAAGCCTTGCGCCGTGCCGTTCACGACGTTGGCCACGAGCCCCTCGAGGGCGACCGTGACGTTAGCCCCAGCGTTCAGCGTCGGCTGGTCGGGTGTGATTGTTACAGAGGTGTTGCCCCCGCTCTGCGACTGGGCCATAGAGAACTGGTCGCCGGGGCTGAGCACCAGGTCGAGGGTCCTCGCGGAGACCTTGTGCGGGAGCCCGACCTGGAGCGTCGGAATCTGCACGCTGGAAGTCCCGTTGTTCGTGAAAGTGAAGCTGTCGTTGAGGACCCCGTATCCGAGGTCGTTCAGCACATAGTTGTGGGTGAGCGAAACGCTGGCTACGCCCGAGGTGGAAGAGGCCTGTGAGAAGGCAGGCGCGAATCCGAGCGCCAGGCCCGCCAATATGGCCGCTACCACGAAGACTCTCCAGTTCAAAGGATTTGGATAGCCAGAGGTGATGCGTATTTAATTTGTGCGCTTGCGACTGAGTTGAGGTAGCGTTCTGAAGGAGGAGTCCAAGTCGCTCGGCACAGCGTATTTTAAGGCTCTCGAAGGCGGGTGGCTCGCTCCAAGAAATGGTAGAAGCGCATCCCTTCCTGCCGAACCTCGAGGACGAGACCATCGAGAGGATGCTGAAACAGGTGAAGGCGAGCTCTATCGCCGACCTCTTCGAGGACATCCCGGAGGGGCTCCGCCTCAAGAGGAAGCTGGCCATCCCCGACGGGCAGGGTGAGGCGATGGTGAGGAGGGAGCTCTACGCCAGGCTAGGGAAGAACAAGACCCCGCCAGACCAGCTCTGTTTCCTGGGCGGGGGCGTCTATCCCCATTACATACCCGCCGCGGTCGACTCGATACTCTCGAGACAGGAGTTCTATACCGCTTACACCCCGTATCAGCCCGAGATCAGCCAGGGGATGCTCCAGGCGCTTTTCGAGTACCAGAGCATGATGTGCGACCTCCTCGGGATGCAGGTCTGCAACAGCTCGATGTACGACTGGGCGTCGGCAGCGGGCGAGGCCGTGAGGATGGCGGCCAGGGTGAAGAACAGGGGCACCATCTTGGTGGCGAAGAGCGTGGGCGAGGGGAGGCTGGAGGTCATCAAGACCTACGCAGAGCCGATGGGGGTCAAGCTCCAGCCGGTCGAGTTCGATCCAAAGTCCGGCGGCATCGACCTCGCGTCGTTGAAGTCGAAGCTGGCGTCCGCGGGAGGGGACGTCGCCGCCCTCTACCTCGAGAACCCCAACGTCTTCGGCGTGATCGAGGAGCAGGTCGACGGCGCCGTCGAGATGGTCCACGCCGCCGGAGGCCTGGTGATAGTCGGCGTGAATCCGATTTCGCTGTCTGTCCTGCGAGAGCCCGCGAGCTACGGCGCGGACGTCGCCGTGGGCGAGGGGCAGCCCCTAGGCGTCCCGATGAACTTTGGGGGGCCCCACATGGGCATATTCGCGGTCAAGGACATCGGCCTCGCGAGGAGCATGCCCGGCAGGCTCATCGGGATGACCACGACCAAGGATGGGAGCGAGAAGGCCTTCTGCATGGTCCTCCAGACGAGGGAGCAGCACATCAGGAGGGAGGCGGCCACCTCGAACATCTGCACGAACCAGGCGCTCCTCGCGCTGGCGGCCGCGGCCTACATGTCTCTCTTGGGGAAGAACGGGTTCAAGAAGCTGGGGGAGGTCAACCTGGCGAACTCGCACTACGCAGCGGAGAGGATAGGGGAGCTGCACGGGGTCAAGGCGCCCCTGTTCACCGGGCCTTTCTTCGGCGAGTTCACGGTCGGCTACGAGAGGCGCAAGGCACCGTGGGTATTCTCAGAGCTTGCGAAGAGGGGGGTCATGGGCGGGTACCCCCTCACGCAGCACTTCACGCAGATAGGCGAGGCAGGGTCGTTCTGCGTCACCGAGGTGCACTCGAGCGCCGACATCGGCCGCCTCGTGGACGCCCTGGGAGAGGTGGTCTAGGTGGACGACGCTCCCCCGAAGCCGAGGCGCAGGTTCCGGCAGGCGTTCTGGGACGAGCCGCTCCTCTCGGAGATAGGGAGGAAGGGGAGGCTGGGCTTCCTGGTGCCCGAAGACCCCAAGATCAAGGAATGGGCGAAGGCGAAGGGCGGCGAGCGCTTCGTCCCGTCGGCGCTGAGGAGGGGCGGCGACACGCCGCTCCCGGAACTCTCCGAGCTCCAGGTGCTCAGGCACTTCAACCGGCTGTCCCAGATGAACTTCTCGGTCGAGACGGGGATGTACCCCCTGGGGAGCTGCACCATGAAGTACAACCCGAAGGTCTCCGAGGCCATCGCGTCGTCCCCGAAGATGAGGGAGGCGCACCCGCTCCAGCACGACTCAACCGTCCAGGGCCTCCTCCAGATCTTCTACGAGCTCTCCGGGATGCTTTGCGAGATAACAGGGATGAAGAGGTTCGCACTGAGCACGGCCGCAGGGGCGCAGGGGGAGTTCGCCGGGGTCCTCATGATCAGGAAGTACCTTCGCGACCAGGGAAGGGGCGACAGGACGGAGATACTCGTCGCCGACTCGGCACACGGGACCAACCCCGCGAGCGCGGCGATGGCGGGCTTCGAGGTGGTGAAGGTCCCGTCGGACGAGAGCGGCCTGGCCACTATAGAGTCGGTAAAGGCCAAGCTCACCCCGAGGACCGCTGGCATGATGCTCACCGTCCCCAACACGCTCGGGCTCTTCGAGCCGGACGTGAGCGAGATCTCAAAGGCGGTCCACGACGCGGGAGGGATGATGTACTACGACGGGGCCAACATGAACGCGCTCCTCGGGAAGGCGAGGCCTGGCGACATGGGTTTCGACGTGGTCCACCTGAACCTCCACAAGACGTTCGCGACCCCCCACGGCGGAGGGGGGCCGGGCGCGGGGCCGGTCGGCGCCTCGGCGGCGCTCGAGGACTACCTGCCCGTGCCGATGGTGGAGAAGACCGGGGATGATTACAGGCTCGACTACGCCCGCCCGAAGAGCATCGGGAGGCTCAAGGGCTTCTACGCGAACTCGGCGATCCTCCTCAGGGCGTATTCCTACATCAGGCTGCTCGGGGCGGACGGGCTGGACAACGTCTCGAGCCTCGCCGTCCTCGGGGCTAACTACCTGCTCTCGAAGCTCAACACCCAGGGGTACTCCATCCCGGTCGGCGGAGGGATAAGGAGGAAGCACGAGGCCATCGTCTCCGTGCGCGGAGGGCACGGCGGGGCGGGGAAGATAGCGAAGGCCCTGCTGGACTACGGCGTCCACTCGCCCACGGTCTACTTCCCCCTCACCGTGGAGGAGGCGCTGATGATCGAGCCGACCGAGACCGAGACAATCGAGTCCCTCGACGACTACGCCGAGGTCCTGAACTCGCTCTTCGAGAAGCTGAAGGCCGGAGAGCTCGAGGACGAGCCGAAGAACACCAGCATCGGGAGGATCGACGAGGTCAAGGCCTCGCACCCGCTCACGCTCAAAGTGAAGTGGTAGGGCGCGTCGTTCGCGGACGATTCGCACTTTGCAGCCCAGCACCAGAGCCCCTACATCACGCGCACTTTCGACTTTGGGAGGAACTTCAGAAAGTCTTTGTCGCCCGTCCACACGACGGCGCCGTACCTCCTTGCGGACGAGGCGATTAGCGCGTCCAGGAGGTCTGCTCTGTCGGGCTTCATCTTCGCCGCTTCTTCCGCATCGGCCTTGATTAGCGGCGCGATCTCGACACCCGCGATTTCGAGAAATTCGTGATAGTTCGAGGGGGACATCTTGGCGATGACGTATCCCCAGAGAATCTGGAAGTGGCTTATCGCAGACACGTAAAGGCTCAAGCCTGTTCCGGATTCCTTCATCATCTCAGCGCGAGTTCTGTCGCGCTTTTCGTCACTGAGAATCGATGTATCCAGAAAGACCTTCAATCAACCCAGACCTCGCTTCAATGACGTGGCTCCTAATCTTGGTCATGTCGCTTGCTAGATTGTCGAACGCCGTGAGAACCCTCGCTGCGTCAAAGCTAGAGCCTGACACCTTCCTAATCATGATTCGCTCGTCAGGTGTCTCCTCGAAGACAACAGAGTCCCCTGGCTTGATTCCGGTCCTCTCGGCGATTCTCTTTGGAATAGTAACTTGCATCTTTCGCGTAACTTGATACTGTCTCAAAGTACTACTTTCTTACTCTCAAGTAGTATAAAAACGCCTCCAAAGATTCGCGCACAGAGCGTCGCTCGAGCCCGGGTTTCGAATCTGCCTCTCCTCACTTCATTTGATGAACTGGGGTTCGTACGTATTCAGGTGCAGCCCCCGGACGGGCTATCTCCTCATTGCTCGCTCTGCTTACTGTTTGCGGGCTGAAATAGGTCTGGAATGGGAATTACATCGCGTATGGAGCGTTTCATCTGAACGTGTATACGTCTAAATACTTGTCATTGATGTATTACAAGTGATGACTGAAGCCGTGTCGTTGAGACTCCCTGAGGACCTGGCGGAACGATTGGAGAAACTGTCCAAATCAATCGACCGTTCGAAGACCTACATCGTCACGAAAGCCCTTGCTGAGTATCTGGAAGAGTACGAAGACTATCTCATAGCTCTCCACAGATTGAACGACAAGGATGATAAAATCGTCTCTGAGAAAGAGATCAAGGCTTGACAGGGAAGATACTCTACAAGTCTTCAGTCAGCCGGGATCTAAAGCACATCGACTCAAAGAGCAAAGAAATGATTCTTGGTCAAATCAAAAGCGCATTGGCAGACAATCCCAGGAGCGGAGAGCCATTACACAGGGAGTTCCAAGGCCTGTTCAAGATCCGGGTCGGAGACTATCGGGTCATCTACACAGCCATCGGAGTAGATGTTCTCGTCTTGAGAATTAGGCATCGGAGCAAAGTCTACAGCTGAACATCGCTGGCCAGCTGAGTATGGATTCGCACCTAATCAGGTGCGGACCCTGAACGGGCTGCACCGCTCAGAAGGCGACGCGGAGAACACGACCAAACGCGACAGCAACAGGCCGTCATCGCGTTCGCACGTTTGTTGAATGTCCACAGCGTGGCGCCCATTGTCTCGAACACGTATCGGTCTTAGCGGGGATTTCTCTGTCGATCTGCCACAGGTGAACATTACTGAACCAATGGTCCACTTTTTTCATTCGTGGGTTCATTAATCCAATCCGCCAATGGACCATGTCAAAAGTCCATGTCCGGGTCAATCTCCTCCTCTGAAGTCGTCGCAATCGGAATCGGAAGCGCAGGAATCAGGATCGTGTCCGCCCTTAGCAGGGAGACAACGCTGGTGAACAGGTTCGCGTACGTGACGTGCGACGCGGCCGACCTCGAGTCGGCGGGAGACGGGGACCAGCTGGTGATAGAGTCGCCCTTGGCGCAAAAGCCGAGCCCATCGATGGTGAGAGGGTTCGCGCTGCCCCACCATGACGAGATGAGGAGGCTCGTGAGGGACGCGAAGGTCGTCTTCGTCGTCGCCGGGCTGGGCCGCGCGACTGGCTCCGGGCTGGCCCCTGTGGTGGCGGGGCTCGCGAGGGAGGCGGGGGCCGACGCGGTGAGCATCGCCGTGATGCCCTTCGACTTTGAGGAGAGGCTCAGGTTCTACGCGGGTTTGGCGCTCAAGAGGCTCAGGTCCGTCTCGAACGGCGTGGTGGTGGTCGACAACGGCTCGCTCTTCAACGTCGGGAGCGAGGCGACACTCAAGGAGCTCTACGAGGTCGCGAACAAGGAGGCCGTGAAGGCGCTCGGCTCGCTCTTGGCCAGACAGTCTCAGGATTCCATCCCTGTGGGGCTCAACAAGGTTCTCGGGACGGTCGCCCAGCAGGGCTACTCGTTCCTCACGAGCGCCTCGTCTGGGTCGGTGGACAAGACGGAGGAGGCCCTCTCGCGGGCGATAATCGGGATCGGCAAGAAGGCCCAGATGAAGGACGCCAGC
Source organism: Nitrososphaerota archaeon (assembly GCA_027886905.1). Taxonomy (GTDB): domain Archaea; phylum Thermoproteota; class Nitrososphaeria; order Nitrososphaerales; family Gagatemarchaeaceae; genus Gagatemarchaeum. The sequence continues at coordinate 1,295 of JAPCJO010000035.1, read as the reverse complement.
CACGCGGTGGTGGTGCTGACCGGGGACGCGAGCATCTCGGCGAGCGAGACCGCGACGGCGGTGAGGAGGCTCGGCTCGATGTTCGGGAACCCGAACCTGGACGTGGAGTACGCCGTGAGCTACCGCAGCGGCGCGGGGTCCCAGCTCCAGGTCAGCGTGCTCGCCTCGGGCTTCACCCAGACCAAGTACGACACCTACGACCCTATCGACTCGATTCTCGGGGCGAAGAACAACATCGACGACTCGCTAGAGTGCGCCCTCGTCGAAGGGCTGGGGCAAATCGCCCCCTGCGACCAATAAGGACAAGCCCCTTCGCCCCTCATCGTCGGGCTAGTCCGAAGCGGAACCCCCGTAACGCTGCGAGATAGTAACGATAATACGGGACGCCTGCCCCGGTGGGGTGTGGAGGAAGAAGAACGCGCGGAAGAAGGACGCCTCTTCAAGAGGGACCACTTCGGCTTGGAGGAGACGGTCGTCGTCACCGTTCTGGTCATCGTCATAGTGGCGTTCGTCCTCTTCATGCTCTCCGCCTTTGGCGAATGGACGCCCTGAGCCAGCGACTCCGTCTCACGGATTCTTGAAGAACTCCGCGGCGTCGGAGCTCTTCGTCACGATGGACTTTAGGCGGGCGACCTCCTTGTCGTCGATCTTCTTGAAGAGGATCTCCGGCTTGGTCGTCATCTTGACCGTCCCTAGCGAGAAGCCGAGCTCCCCCTCCCATGAGAGCCCGCCCTCGAGGTTGAGGACTGTCTCTATCTTCTTCGAGGACCCCGGCAGGAAAGGCGCCATGGTCACCGCCAGCACGTTGCAGATGTTCACGCAGCAGTAGATGACGCGCCTGCAGGCCTCCAGGTCTTCCTTGATGAGGACCCAGGGCTGGCTCTTCTGGAAGTACTCGTTACCCAGTATCGCGATCTGCAAGACGTTCTTGAGGGCGTCCTTCAGGCGCGCTCCCTGGAGGGCTTCGTCCGCCTCGGCGACCTGCGCGAGGACCTTCGCCTCGAGCTGCCTCTCCACCTCCCCGAGCTCCTTCCTTTCGACCACCCCGCCCAGGAAGTTGGAGGCGAAGGTGAGCGTCCTGTGGACGAAGTTCCCTATCGCGGCGACCAGCTCGTTGTTGATGCGGGTCTGGAAGTCGTCCCACTTGAACTCCGTGTCCTTGCTCTCCGGGATGAGGTAACAGAGGTAGTAGCGCCAAATGTCAGGGTCGAGCCCCGACTGGACCACCTTCTCGCAGAATATCCCCCAGTTCCTGGACTTTGATATCTTGTCGCCCTCGTAGTTGCAGTACTGGA
>JAPCJO010000034.1 GCA_027886905.1 Nitrososphaerota archaeon | reverse complement strand
GCATCACGACGGGGATGAACCTGACCGCGGTGACGAAGGCGAAGACGACGTCGCGCGGGACCCTCATCCACTTCATTATCTGCTCGAGCTCGTCCGGCGAGGTCGTGATGAAGAAGAGGCTCGTCGAGCTGATTATCGCGAGGAAGCGGAAGGAGTAGAGTATCGCGTTGAGGACCCCGGGCACGAGGAAGTAGTTCAGCACGAAGATAAAGACCGCGAAGAGGCTGGAGAACGCCATGGTCCTCCCGATCCTTCGCAAGGACTTTGCCACCGTCGCCACGAGCAGGATCGCGACGAGCACAAGGGCTATCTCGGGCACGGTCGGGACAAGGAGCGATAGGACGAAGAACTCGGTGGAGACGAGCAGCTTGACGCGCGGGTCGAGCTTGTGGAAGGGGGAGACCACCCTCCTGAACACGAACCCCCCGGAGAGCCAGTACACGGCCTATCCGACCCCCCGTCCAGCCCGCCCCCCTGCGACCCAGGCCCTCGCGTCCGGGACGTCGAGGAAGGGGGTCGCGGGCCTGCTCCTGAGACCTGAGTAGAGCCTCAGCAGCTGGGGCTGCGTAACCCTCGCGCCCTCGAGGAGCTCGCGGTCCGCCATTATCTTGGAGATCTCGCCGTCGGCGACCACTCTCCCGCCGGACATGACGAGGAGGCGCGGCTGGATGGGCCAGAGGAACTCCACGTCGTGCGAGACTATGACTATGGTCTTTCCCGTCGACTGGAGCATCCTGAAGACCTGCGCGAGCTTCTCCTTCTGCAGGGAGTCCTGCCCCACCGTGGGCTCGTCGAGGACTACGACCTCCGGGTCCCAGGCGAGGATGCACGCGAGGGTGAGTCGCTTCTTCTCCCCGCCGCTCAGGATGAGCGGCGAGGACTTGCGGTACTGCTCGAGCCCGAAGAAGTTGAGCGCCCAGTCGAGCCTCTTGGCGACCAGCTCTTCGGGGAAACGAAAGTTCCGCAGCGCGAAGCTCACCTCGTTCTCCACGCTGTCGGAGAAGAGCTGGTGGTCGGGGTTCTGGAACGCTATGCCCACCTTGCGCGAGAGGGTGGCAGTGGTAGTCTCGCGGGTGTCCACACCGTCAACGAGGACCGACCCCTTGGTGGGCTTGAGGAGGCCGTTGGCGTGCCTCACGAGGGTTGTCTTCCCTGCGCCGTTCTCCCCGACTATGGCGACCGTCTCCCCCTCCCGCACGGTGAGGCTGACGTCCGAGAGTGCGGTCACCCCGGTCCGGTGGACGAATGTGACGCCACGGAACTCCAGGAGGGTCAGAGCGCGTTCAGCTCCTCCGCCATCTCCTCAGGCGTCTCCGGGACCCTGGGGAGCCTTACGCCGTCCCTTGAGAGGGCGTTGTAGAGCCGAGACACGGGAGGGACGCTCACCCCGTAGCCCTCGACCCGCGGGTCGGCCAGCACCTCCCTCGGGGGGCCGTCCATCACCTTGGAGCCGCTGTCCATTACTATCAGCCTGTCTGCGATGGGGATGAGGAGCTCGAGCCTGTGCTCCACCACGATGAACGTTATCCCGAGCTCGCGGTTCAGCCTCCCGATGAGGGACACGACGTCGAGCGCGGTCTTGGGGTCCAGGAGGGAGGTCGGCTCGTCCAGGATTATCACCTTGGGGCGCATGGCCATCACCCCCGCGAGGGCCGCCCGCTGCTTCTGCCCGTCGGAGAGCTCGTGGGGCGCCCGCTGGGCGAGGTCGGAGATGCCGAGGAGCCTCATTGCCTCGTCAACGCGCGCCCTCATCTCCTCCCTGGGGACAGAGAGGTTCTGCAGCCCGAAGGCCACGTCCCGCTCCACGGAGAACATGAATATCTGGTTCTCGGGGTTCTGGAATAGTAGGCCGACGCTCTGCGAGAGGGTGCTCATGGGCGTGTCCGCCACCTTGAGGCCGCTGACCGTGACGCCCCCCCGGTAGTCCCCTGGGTACATGTGGGGGATTAGGCCGTTTAGGCACCGGAGGAGGGTAGACTTGCCGCAGCCGCTCGGTCCTGCGAGGAGGACGACCTCGCCCTCGCCTATCTCGAGGCTGACGTCCTTGACGGCGGGCTTCTGGGAGTCAGGGTACCTGAAGGAGAGCCCCTCCACGGAGGCGAGCACCTTCTTCCCGCCCAGTCTAATCGTTGTCGCGCTCAAGGGTGGTCTACAGCCAGGATGCTCTTCGCCAACTCCGGTTCTCCGTCCACGCCGGCGAACCCCTCATATCCCTTTGGCCCGCCGCCCCGGCTCCAGCTTCCGGCACGAAGATTACCACTTTCTTGGTTGCTACCATATTCTTATTAAAGTCAGTGGTTCCCGGGTACACGTGCAGGCTCGAAGGCTTGGGCGGTTCGACAGCGTTTCACTCGCCGGGGTGGCCGTCTTCGGCGCCCTCGCGGTCGTCCTCACGACCCTTTCCCAGTCGCTCGGGCTCAACTTCCCGCTTATCCCCTACCTGCAGTTCGACTTTGGGGAGATCGCGATACTCCTCGCGTTCTTCATCTTCGGCCCCGTCCCAGGCCTCGTCGCGGGATTCATAGAGTTCCTCACCCTAATGATTCTGGGGCAGAACGCCCCCATAGGCCCAATCCTGAAGCTGGTCTCGATCCTCGCGTCCCTCGGAGGGATCTGGCTTGGGATGGCCGTGGTCTCGCGGTCTCGGAGCCCCGGCTTCGCCAAGGCCGTCGCGCTCGGGACGGTCCTCGGGGTCGTCTCGAGGGTGGTCTTCCTCACAATATCAAACTACTACCTCATCGTCTTCTTCGGCGGCGAGTACGCGCTCAACGGCCTTGTGCCCTATCTCGCTAGCTCGTTCAAGCTGATCGGCGTGACCCTCACCCCCGGGAACGGACTGGACCTCATACTGGCGTTCACGGCCGCCTTCAACGTCCTCCAGCTACTCTTCGTGGGCGGCGTGACCTACTTCCTCGTCGGCCTTCCCCAGGTCCAGGCGACCAGGGCCGCCGGGAGGAGCCTGTGGGTGGTCACGTACCTGCGCCTCCGCGAATAGGCCGCTAGCGTATCTCGGCGGGCTGGTCCTTCAGGAGCGTGGCGACTATGTCGAGCGTCGCGTCGGCAGCCTCGCCCTCCGACAGGGAGCAGGTGAATGACGCCGCGGTTGGGTGGCCGCCTCCGAAGCCGGCCTCCTTCGCGATCGAGGCGGCGACGTCCGTCCCCAGGTGCACCTTGGTCGCCTCCCAGAACCTCTGGTTCGCGCGCAGGCTCCCCCTAGTCTCGCCCCCGGTCTCGCCGGTGACCACGGCCACGTCCGCGCCCATGGAGACGAGCGACCGCGCGACGTTGGACTGGAAGGAGCCGACCGTGGTGGTCACCACGACCCAGCCCGCGACCCTGTAGAGCTTCAGCCTCCTCGCGGCCTTCAGCTTGGCGATGACCTCGCCATAGTCCGGGGGCGAGCGCAGCAGGAGCCTCGCGTCGTCGATGCTGGCACCCCGGTCCAGGAGGCGGACGACCTCCCTCAGAGTCCTCTCCTTCGCTATGAGGAGGTGCTGCGAGTCGAACATTATCCCGAGGAGCAGCGCCTGGGCCGCCTGCGCCTCCATGTCCACGCCGAGGTCCCTGAAGAGCGTCGCCACGATCTCAGACGCCGAGGATGCGGCCGGGTCCACGAGCATGTGGTCGTAGGGCGAGCCCTCCTGGATCGGGTGGTGGTCAATCAGGACCTTCACGGCGTGGCTGTCCTGGAGCCTGCCGAGCCAGTCCTTCAGGAGCTCCGTGTGCCCGATGTCAACGGCGACCAAGAGGTCGTAGTCGCCGCCCTCCCCTCCCCCCTCCACCAGGTTCTCCAGCCTGAAGGACTCGGCGAGCCTCCGAGTCAGAAGGCTCATCCCGTCGGGCAGGATCACCTCGACCTTCGCGGAGGGGGCCTTCTTCGCCATCAGGCGGGATATCGCAAACGCGGCCATGTAGGCGTCCGGGTCGGCGTGCCTGTGGCAGATGACGCCCACGCGCTTGAGCCCGTCAGGAGCCACGAAGGGGAACGCGACGGTGGTCATCTCTCCACGCAGCCCTGCGGCTCACGGCCACGGCCGGTCGAGCGCGCGGTCCCCCCTTCCAGCCCGCATCCCTAAGTGGAGTCGTTCCGGTCGGGCTGGGCGGACTGCGCCCTTCCCTTTAGCATGTCGTCTATCTTCGTCTGGAGGTCCTTCAGGCTATCCTTGAAGCGGGTCTCCTGCTTCCCCAGGACGAGGTTCCTCGTGTTGGAGACCTCCTTCTTCTCCTGGAGCTCCTTGGTTATGGCTTCCTTGGTGACCTTGATCAGCAGGTTCCCCGCGTACTTGTAGATCTGCTCGCCCTCGGGCGTGGTCTTCAGCTCCTCCAGCGCCCTGTCCGTCTCTGAGAGCTCCGCGTCAACCTGCTGCTTCTGCATCTGGACGGCCTGCAGGTTCTGCTGGAGCTGCTCCAGCCTCGCGAGCTGCTCCCTCAGCCACGGAGGTATCTCTTGTTGGCTCAACTATTTCCTTCTCCGCGACCTTCGTGAGAGTAAATAAAGTCTTCAGGGTTTCTTGGCGAGAAGGCCGCTGAGCAGCCTGAGCTGGGCGAGGGCCTGCTCCGGAGAGGTCGCCGTTATCGCAACCGTGAGGTCTCCGCCCTTCTCCTCGACGGCGAGCCCCTTCTCAGAGGAGATGCGCTCGACTAGCGCGGGTTTCGCGCCGACCACGGTCACAGAGAGCCGTATGCCCTTGAGAGGGCCGCCATGGGCGATGCTCCCGTTCTTACTTTTGCTGCGCCTTGACTGGGGAGACGTCGTAGGCACCACCGGCCACGGTGTAGCCGCAACTCGCACACTTCCAGATGCCGGACGAGACCCGCCTCAGCCTCATGTTGGAGCACGAGGGGCACTCCTTCTTGGCCTTTAGCGTCCTGTAGATGTTGGTGTACCTCTTTCTCAGGGTCCCTCCGTACTTGGCCCCGAGACCCCTCAGAGACTTGGACCTAGGCATGCCCGGCGGCCTCCTTGATCTGCTGGCGTATCTCCTTTCCTCTCGCTATCGACCACTCCGCCGCCGTTATGATCTGCTCCGGCGTGAACGAGCCCGGCTCGCCCTTCTGCCCGGCGCACAGGTTGCCGTCGTCATCCGTGTCCAAGGTTATCCTCGCGTCCATTATCGCCTCCTCCTCCTCGGTCGGGTCTAACACCAAGGTGTTGTTGATGTTCGCGATGGTCACAGAGATTGGGACCTTGTGGACCGGTAGCGGCATCTTCTCCCCGGTGTTCTTCACGACGTCGTTTTCGAGGACGAACTTCGGCATCCACGCCGTAAGGAGCGCCGAGACGACCGCGTAGCTGGTCGCGTCGAAGAGGTTGCCGTCGACGTTGAGGATGTTCACGTCCACGAAGACTGAGTAGACCCACTTGCCCTCCTTTATGACTAGGGACGAGACGTCGATCATCTCCGACTCCCTTACTCCCCTGTCCACGACCCTCGCGAGCTCGATCGCGCTCTCGTCTGGAGGGCCTGCCTCGAGATACGAGGCGGCCATAGGGAGGACTTCGGCGCCCACTATCAGCAGGCCCTTGTTGGGCGTGTCGGGGAACGGTGTGCCCTTGTCTATCTTGACTCCGGCGAGGACCTCCGTGTTGCCGAGCTTCACCATCGCGGACCCGTTCGCCTTCTCGATGACATGCGTCTTTATCTCGAGCTTCCGGAGCTCGCTGAGGCCTCTGCCGTCCGAGCGCTTCCCTTTCGAGAGGAGCTCGACTATCTGGTTCCTCTTGATGGTCTCTACAACGAATGACTTGGCTGGCAAGCTCTACGCCTCCTCCATCATCTCTGCGCTGCCGGTGGACGTCTCCGGGCCTCCTCCGCTGAAGTACTTCCTAAGGAGCGCCTCCCTCTGCAGCTTGTACACCTTCATCCCGCCGACCTTGGCGAGCTCGAGCGCCTGCTTGAACTCGTCGAAGGTGAAGAGCCCGTCCATCTGGAGGAGCGTCACCTGGTTCAGGTTCGGCATGAACGCATAGGGAAGATCTCCGGATCCCTCCTTGTCCTCGGTGTCGTTGAGGTCGAGGACTATCTTGCCGTCGACCTTGCCGACCGCGCAGCCCACGACGAGGTCGCGCATGTTGATCCCTGCGTCCGCGAGGGCCAGGGCGCTCGCGGTGATCCCCGCGACCCTCGAGCCTCCGTCAGACTGAAGGACCTCGACGTAGATCTGGATGGCGGTGCGCGGGTAGTCCTCGAGGAAGAGCGCAGGCTGGAGCGCCTCCCTGATGACCTTGGATATCTCGATCTCCCTCCTCGAGGGTGCCGGGTTCTTCCTCTCGTCCACCGAGAAGGGCGCCATGTGATACCTGCACTTTAGGAAGGCCCTGTCCGCGAGCTCTAGGTGCTTCGGGTGCATCTCCTTCGGCCCGTAGACGGCGGCGATTATCTTGTTCTTCCCCCACTCGATCAGGGCGGAGCCGTCGGCGTTCTTCACCACGCCGACCTCTATCTTTAGCGGCCTCAGCTCGTCCCAACGACGACCGTCGGTGCGAATCCCGTTCTCGTCCATCAGTTTTCTCTTCTCTTCAGTCAAATCTATTGTTCACCGCTATTTTCGGGGCCCGCCGCCGGAGCCGGGCCTACCGGAGCGCCGAGGAGCTGCTGCACCTTGGTCGTGAGGTCCGCGGTGTGCGCCTCCTGCTCTATGAGCTCGATCGCCTGGACGGCCTTCCGGACGCCCTCCGCCGGGCCGTCGACCACCACCACCCCGTTCTGCCCCACCTTGATCTCGCAGGCCGAGAACTCGGCTATCATGTTGATCATGTAGCCCTTCCTCCCTATCAGCCTCGGGATCTTCATCGGGGTCATCTTGACTATCTCGCCCTGCGGGATCTTCCCTAGGCCGGGGCCCCTTATCGAGAGCTGGGGGTCCCTGGTCCTGTCGAAGGCCTCGATCTTCGCGAGCATCAGGTCGCCCACGGTGAACCTCGTCGTGAGGTCGTGGGTCGAGGGGGAGAAGTCCCTCCCAAAGACGAACTGCCCGGGGAGGTATCCCACGAAGCAGGAGTTGATGTCTGCCTCCCAGCCGTATCCGGTGACGTTGACGACCTTCCCGACGACCATGTCTTCAGCCCTCGGGATGTAGGCGCCGGAGAGGGGGATGACCTTGACGTCGTTCCTGACTATCTCGGCGAGCCCCACGCGCAGCGCGACCATGTCGCTGCCCCTCCTCTGCACGTACATGCCTGGCCTATAGTCGCCGGTGACTATGACGTCTCCCGGTATCACCTGTTTTCTTGTTACTTCAACCAATTTTCTATTTCACCAATGTAACTTGAGCCGAACCGCGCGTAGCCGAACCCAGCCTCTCAAGTAGGCCTGGCTGGGTCGCCGCTGGGACTTCTATTATCGCAGACAATCCACCGTCCCCTCCCCACTCCTCTTTAAGTATCTCGCCGAAGCCCTTGAGGACGCCGATAGTCTGGCCGGCGTACTGCGCGGGGGCCTTGACCATGAGCTTGACCTTCTCGGACTTCATGGGGAGTATCTTGCGGAGCTCATCGAGTATCGTCTTCATCTGCTCGTTGGCGTCCTTGAAGGGGTCGAAGGAGACCCTCGCCTCTTGCATGGCCTGCTCGATCCTGATCGGAGGGTGCGGGAGCCCGGTCTTGGGGTCGACGTAGGTCTTCGCTATCATGGCGACGACTTGCCTCCTCTTCTCCTCGGTCATCCTGTGGCGCTGCTCCTGGGTGAGCTGAAGCTCGCCGCGCCTTAGGACCTCGAGGGCGGCCTTCGCGTGGTCGTCGGTCCCGAAGTGTTTCTTCAGCTTGTCGCCCGGGGCGCGCAGCCCCCTGTTGGCGTCGGAGAACACCTCGTCTATCCCGATGACCTGGGAGGGCTCGACCTGCTTCCCCGTCTTGTACGCCAGCGCGGCGTCCGGGTGGACCATTATCTCGTAGCGGTCGCCCTCGATGACGATGCGAACCGTGGTGAACTTGCTTGACATGAACCTACATCAGGCTAGGCTCCCTTGTTGTTGGGAGCTTTATCGCTGCCGCGCGTCTTGGCGCTGGCGGCGTACTTTGCAATCTCGTCCTCGGTGAGGCGCCTCATCTTCTTGGTCTTCGCGTCGACGACCCCGATCTTGATGTGGAAGACGCCCTGCTTGTCCTCGCTCACGAGGTAGATGCACTCTATCGCCAGCGTTATCCCCTGCTCCAGCGTGAGCCCGGGGCTGTAGGTCTTCTCCAGGTATTCGTTCACCTGGTCGCTGCCCGCCCCGATGGCTATGGCGTCGAAGCCGAGGTACGCGCCCGTGGGGTCGGTGAGGAAGACCACGGGGCCGCGGTTCTCGTCCACGCCCGATATTATCAGTGAGACGCCGAACGGCCTCACCCCGGCGTACTGCGTGTACTGCTGGTTGAGGTCGGCGATCCTCTTGGCCACCGTCTCGATGTCCACCGGCTCGTCGTAGACTAGCCTGTTGCTCTGGGCGATCACCCTCGCGTTGTCAACCTGGATACGGGCGTCCGGTATGTAGCCCGCGCCGACCGCCCCGATGTGGTCGTCGATCTGGAACATCTTTACCACGGACTCTACGTTCTGGAGCTTCCTCCCTCTCTCCTCGACCGCGAGCACGACGCCGTCGTCGGTCCTGACGCCCACCGCCAGGCTCCCCCTCCTTACCGTCTCTAGGGCGTATTCGACCTGGTATAGTCTGCCGTCGGGCGAGAAAATCGTTATGGCCCTGTCGTAGCCGGCGGAGGGTGCGAACATTATGTCATCTAGTCCTCTTTGATTGAGCGGAGAGCCTTTTCTGGTTGTTTTAAACCCTTCTGGAATCTCCCGGCCCCATCTCGTCTCCAGAGCTTTTTATGAGGGCATTCTGGCGATGCGAAACGCGCGATGACATCGAGGACGCGGGCGGCTTGGCATGCCGGTTAAGAGCGTCATTATTCGCCGGCAGGTCGTCGACAGCATCTTCTCCTACTCGAAGATGTTCCACCCGAGGGAGGGGATCCTCCTCCTTCGAGGAAGGAAGAAGGGGGACATCCTCGAGGTCGACAGCGTGGTCATCCCTCCCGCGGCGGTCCACGGCGGTGGGTTCTCGGGCTTCAGCTGGAACTTGGTCCCGATGGACCTCGCCTACGTGGGGGTCGCTCACTCCCACCCATCGGGCTGGGCAGTGCCCTCCCACCAGGACGTGCTCCACGTGAGCGGCAAGATAATGGTGATAGCCGGGGCCCCGTACTCCGACGACTCGTGCCTCAAGGTTTACGACACGCACGGCGAGCCGCTGCGCTTTTTTGTGAAGGAGGGCCCCAAGGCCCCAGCCGAAGACGAGTCAGAGCCAGGGTTCTAGGGCTACTTCGGCTTCTCGGGGAGCATCCCCGTGGTGTAGATGGTTATCACGGTGTCCCTCAGCTGGGCGATCTGCTCCAGGTCGACCTCCGGCTGGGTCGTGATGAGCATGAGGTTGTTCCCGACCCCGAAGATGAGCATGTTGACCTTCTCCCTCTTCACGAAGGTGTACTGGATCTTCCCGAAGTACTGGTCCCAGGTCTTGTCCGTCCCTATCTGGATGGTCAGGTTCGCCATTAGCCTTAGGTCCTCGCTGGCGGGCTCGAGCGAGGAGATGCCCTTCCTCATTCCTCCGGCTATTATGCGTCCGGTGTCGTCCAAGACGCCGGCATATCTCACGCGTCGGTCGAACTTGAAAATCTGGAAGCAGAGCTTGTCAAGGGGATACGTCATTCAGATGTTGCCCAATTGCTTCTCGCTCGATATAAGAATTTTGATGTTTTGGGCAGAATGCCCTCCACGACGGGCCTCCGGGGATGTGCGGCGTTTTGATTTCATTGTGTAATACCTTTGACATCGCCGCAAATGACGAGGCGCCACCGCATATCATCCAAGGTAACAGAAAAAATGGCCATCGAACAAATGCTGACCATACTCCTAGGCACGGCCGTAGGAGTCGCTGTGGTTCTGTACACAGTCAAGCCGAGGCATATCGGAGCCTCACAATCCTTCGTCTCCGGAGGTTCGTCAATCGAGACCTTCTCCCTCCCATCACAGTCTTCATTCTCACAGAACGACGCGGCGCCCATGCCAGAGGTGACCGCAACCCAGTCTCCAATCATAGAGGCACCTGTCGAGGAGGTCCACGCGATCTCTTCCGGCTCGATATCCACTATGACGGCGGGAGTGGCGGCGGCAGGCTCGAGCGACACGGCAATCGCATCAATCGATGCGTCCGCGGTCTCAGCCCCCGCAGCGACGTCGGTCTCCGTGGAGTCTCACGCCTCATCGGCGGCGAGAAGCCACAGGGCGCCAAGGAAGAGCTCAGCGTCCTCGAGGGCGCAGGCCAGGCCCAGAGCCGCTGGTAGCAGGTCTACCAGAAAGCGCGTGGACTAGGCTCGCGAACTAGAGAGAACGAAAAACGAAGCTGTGGGTTGGGGCACGACGGACAAGAGCCTTAAACCCACGTCCTAACTCTTTTGACGAAGGCAGTTGAAGCCAGGCCCCATGATAGGTTTTCACGTCTCGATCTCCGGCTCGATGGACCTAGCTGTGGACAGGGCCGTTGAGATGGGCTGCACGACCTTCCAGATATTCACCAGGAACCCGCGCGGGTGGGCCTTCAAGCCCCTCGAGGAGGAACAGGTCGAGCTCTTCAGGCAGAAGAGGAGCAAGGCGGGCTACCAGAGGGTGGTCGCCCACATGCCCTACCTCCCGAACCTGGCGACGTCGATCAAGCCCTATCAGAAGCAGAGCCGCGCGTCGCTCAAGGCGGAGGTCGGGAGGTGCAACGCGCTGGGGATAGACTTCCTTGTGGCGCACATCGGGTCGCACATGGGGAAGGGGACCATGGATGGGGTCAAGAACGTCGTCGGTGCATGCAACGAGGCGCTGGACGCCAATCCGGGCAAGACCGTGCTCCTCGTCGAGACGATGGCGGGGCAGCAGCACAGCGTCGGGTCGAGGTTCGAGGAGCTCAGGCTGATCCTGGACGGCGTCAGGGAGTCGGAGAGGATGGGCGTCTGCTTCGACACGTGCCTGCCTCCGGGATCAGCAGTATTCCGAGAGTCCGCGCCAACTCCAATTGAAAGTATTCGTCCGGGTGACCTCGTATCAGACCATGATGGCGGCCAAGTACAAGTAACCAGAGTCTTGAACAGACCCTACACGGGCGAGCTCGTTCTCGTCAAACCGAAGGGTTTGCCGTGGATGCGAATGACGCCCGAACATCCGGTCTTATGCGTGAAGCTCGATCGAATAAAGCACCTCGATGAAAGTCCGTGGAGATCGTACCTAACAAAACCACCTTCATGGGTGACCGCCAATTTTCTAGAAAAAGGGCTCTACCTTGTAATGCCACGACTGAAATCCGCCGATGTATCAACCCTGAATTTCGAGAAGTACATCGGCCGCCACACTCGCAGCACACCATTTCCGAAGATCATGCCAATCACGGAGAAAATGGCGAATCTTCTGGGCCTGTACCTGGCGGAGGGCTTTACGTACATGGAGAGAATTGCGGATGGCTCGGAGCATGGCAAGGTCTATCTCTCCTTTGGTAAAGATGAAAAGAGCCTCATAACGAAGTCAATTCGCCTGTTTGACGAGGTCTTTTCGTTGAAGGCCTGGACGGACGAGACCGAAACTTCATTAAAAGTTTCCGCCGCTTCCAATATTCTCGTCAGGTTCTTCAGGGAGAATTTCGGGAATGGTGCGAGAAGCAAGAAAATCCCAGATTTCATCATGAATTCTGAAGTCACAATTGTTCGCTCTTTCCTCCTGGGATATCTTCATGGTGATGGCAACGTCAACGAGGACGGGATTCGCTTCATTACCTCTTCCAAATCGATAGCATACCAACTCATCCACTTGCTCGCCAGGTTGGATGTACGCGGAACCTTCGGCGTGCACGCCCCAAGGCAGGGATCGATCGGGGGCAGGGTAATCAACGGAAAGGATTGGTTTGAAGTGAAAGTCGCTCGGAGCGACTCGGGAAAGCTGGGATTCGAGTATCGGGTGCCCACTGCTCCCCAGAGGACGGTCCTAAGGAACGAAGAGTCGTTTTATGTTCCGATTGGGGAAGTCAAACGAGAGCGCTATTCCGGCGAAGTCTATAATCTGACGACAGAGTCCGGAACATTTCTCGCGCCTTTCGTGGTCACCCATAACTGCCACGTCTTCGCAGCGGGGTTCGACCTCTCGAGCAAGCCCGCGGTCGAGAGGACGATGGAGATGTTCGGGGACATCGTAGGCAAGGAGAGGCTCAGGGTGGTCCACCTCAACGACTCTATGGGGCCGGTCGGGAGCGGGCTCGACAGGCACGAGTACGTCGGGAAGGGGCAAATAGGGGAGAAGGGGTTCCGGGCGTTCCTCCACTACGGGGACGTCGCGAAGCTCCCCCTCATCATGGAGGTGCCCGTGGAAGAGAAGACCCAGTACGACGAGAACATGAGGATGGCCAGGCGCCTTGTCGGGGCCTAGTCTCAGGCGCCCTCGATCTTGGGTGCGGCGGTCATGGCCGCGGACTTGTCGAGCGGCCACGTCTTCCTGGACTGCGCGACCCAGGAGAACTTCCTCTGCAGGGACTTGGAGTAGAGCTTCTCCCAGTCCAGACCCACGTAGTCGCACCATGCCTTGTAGACCCTGGGGTCGATGTAGTTCTTCATTGAGGTGTTGAGGTTGTACTCCCTCGTCTCTTTGGTGAGCACTATGTCCTTGGCCATCTTCTGCGCCATCGCCTCCTTCCCCTTGGCCTTGTACTCCTCGAGCTTCTGCTCCTTCTTCTTCAGCGACTCCTCCCAGGTCTTGGGCGGGGTCCGCTTGTGGTTGCAGTACTTCGCCGCGGCGAGGTTCGCGTCCTTCGCGAAGTAGAGCTTCTCGAGGTCGGGCGCGCCTTTCACGTCCCTTGACTTTAGGGCCTCCTCCACCGTCCTGGTGGCGTGGTAGGTCCTGAACACCTTGGCACTGAGGGTGAGGTTGGGTACGAGGCTCGAGAGGAATGCGTTCACGTTGCTGGAGGCAATCCCGTCGAAGATTTCCTTGTCCGGCTTCTTTCCGGCCATGAACTCCCTCATGTTCTTGATCAGGGAGGGGTCGGGGCTCTTCATCGTCTTCAGCCAGCGGACGCTGTCCTTTCCGAGGAAGTCGAACTCGATGGCCTGGTCGTCGAGCCTCTTGATGTGCTCGACCCTGAGCGTGGTGGCGCCGACCGTGTCGGCCTCGTCCTCGTCCTTCTCGTCGCCGACCCTCATCCCCATCTCGTCTATGAGATAGCAGACGGTGGCGATCTTGCGCGTCCGCTCATCCCTGTCGCTCATCCTCTCGCGCATCCGCTTCTGGAGGGTGGGGAGCTTCTGCCCTACCTTGAGCGCCTTGTCGTACTTCTCCACGTTCCTCGACTGCTGGATGTCGGAGCTCTCGTGTGGCCAGACGTACTTCTCCTTCTCCGTGAGCCCGTCTATCCAACGCGCGGTCCAGATTGACTCGTCGTCGCTGGTGACCTTGAAGCCGCCCGGGGGGACGGGCGCGTCCTTGTCCAGGTTTAGCGTGACTTCGGAGGCGGCGACCCGCGGCTTCCAGCTCCCGCGCAGAGGGTGCGCGCCCCTGCCCATGAAGAGGCCGGGCGGTTCGACCATGTAGTTCCCCAGCTCGATCT
>JAPCJO010000033.1 GCA_027886905.1 Nitrososphaerota archaeon | reverse complement strand
AACGAAGGAATGGACTTCATAGAAGCCGAAAAAATCGCAGCAGTGATGCGGATGGCAAAGCCGAACGTCACCGTGATAGGTGTGGGCGGAGCCGGAAGCAACATAGTCTCCTGGATCAAGGAGCGCGGCATCGCCGGTGGCAAACTCATTGCCGCCAACACAGACGCAGCACACCTGAGCATCACCAGGGCGGATCGCAGGATCCTCATTGGGGAGAAGCTCACGCACGGCCAGGGTGCCGGAGGGTACCCTCAGCGCGGTGCGGCAGCGACAAGGGAGTCGCTCGACGAATTCCAAAAGGAAACACAAAACAGCAACATCATCTTCCTTTGCGCAGGCCTCGGAGGAGGTACTGGCACAGGTGCGGCAGAGGTACTCTCGAAGGCACTCGAAAGGCAGGGCCGCCTAGTGATAGGCGTCGTGACTTTGCCGTTCTCCGTCGAGAGGTTCCGGTACGACAACGCGAAGAACGCACTCAAGGTTCTCCGCCAGTACTGTGACACCGTCGTCGCAATCGACAACACCAAACTGTCCAAGGTCGCAGGCGACCTGCCACTGCAGCAGGCGCTGGGCGTTGCCAACGAGCTGGTAGGCCAGTTCGTAAAGGGCATCACCGAGACCATCACCACAGCCAGTCTCATCAACATCGACTACGCAGACCTCAGGGCGATATGCGAGCGCAAGGGTCTAGCCGCGATCGGTGTCGGAGAGGCGAAGGGAACGGACAGGGTAGAGGTCGCGGTGAGGCAGGCCATCGAAGGACAGCTGCTCGACATCAGGGACGTGACCAAGTCGCAAGGGGTGCTCGTCCACGTAACGGGCGGATCAGACGTGACGCTGGAGGAGGTCACTAGGGCGGGCGAACTCGTAACGAAGTCGCTACCTCCGAGAGTCAGGATCGTCTGGGGCGCACGCGTGGATCCAACCCTGGAAGGGCGCGTGAAGACGATGGTCATGCTCACCGGCGTGGAGAGCACTTTCCTCGCACAGCAGCAGGACCGCGGCTTCTCATTCGGTCCACTGAAGATCGGTTCGAAGAACTAAGAGCAAGGGCTGCGAGCCTTTCGCTCTTCTTTCCCTTTTTTTCAAGGCTCAGCGCGGGCGCTGGCCCTGGACCGCGAGCATCAGTCCGCAACATCTAAAACGCGCCGGGGCGTCGTGGCAACTGTGAAAGCCTCCACCTCCTCCCGCCTCGGAGGCATCTCTATCGCCGTCCTCATCGTCCTGAGCGCGGCCCAGGCCGCGCACGCGGACACGTCCATCGGTGGGACAAACGTCTGGACCATGGTCGGCTCGCCTTCCTTCATCGCCACGGGCACCTACCCCCTGGGAGCGGTGTCCTACAGCAACCACCTCCCCGTCGACCTCACGGCCATAGTGATAATGGTCCTCCGGGATAACTCCAGCCAGACGGTGTACTTCTCCACGAGTACCGTGACCATCGCGCCCGGGGCGATAGGCACCGTCCACCTCGTCGAGTTCGGCCTCAACCCGGGGACCTACAACGCGACCTTCTTCGCCTTCACGTTCGCCGGGGTGGGGATAAGCCTCCCGGCCTCGGCCCCCTTCACGATTCCCGGCTAGCGTGCTCCCCGCGGAAGCAAGGGATAATTAGGAGTGGCTACGGCTGGGGCACGAATGCTGATTTCGCATGTCCCAGTCAGAACAAAAACTCCGACAACCAGTGGTGGTCGTCCTGGGCCATACGGACGCCGGGAAATGCGTTAGCGCAGATACTCTCATTCAAATCGCGGACGGGAGGATTGCGAGAGCCGACGAGATATTCGAGCGCCACAAGACGGGTGCAGCAATGGAGAGACCAGACGGGGTCGCCTATGAGGCAAACGACCTTAAGCTCCTTTCGACCTCGCCTGAAGGCAATGTGACCACGAGGAGAGCGACCCACGTCTGGAAGCTTCGAGCGGACAGGCTCGTCGAGGTGCGAACAAGAGCCGGCTACTCCGTGAAGTGCACTCCGGAGCATAAGTTCCTGGCAATGTCCGCCAATGGAGAGCTATCATACGTAGAGGCGCAGAACCTATCGCTGGGAGATCACCTCGTAATCCCGACCAAGGTGAATGTCTCGTCCAAGGGGCTTTCCGCGGTAAAGTCAGGGATCTTGGCCAGGCTCTCGGACGATTTCTTGGTAAGGGTCTCGACCAGATTCAAGGGACAGATGGTGGCTTTCGCGAAAGGGCGGATGCAACTGCTTGGTGAGGAGTTTGGTGATTCTCAACTCACCTTTCACTTGGAGAAGGGATACTTCAGAGCGAGCGTGTTCCGCAAAGCAACACTAGCAATGGGAGTATCTCTCGAGGCCGCGTACGACGAGATCGAGGGCCTCAAGTTCGCGTCTCCAAAGAGACGCGCCTCTCATCGATCGCCGTGGATAACTGTGCCGAGGAATGAAAGAGGATTCGAGGCCCTCGCGTACGTGGTCGGACTGCTTCTAGGCGATGGGCTCGCAGGAACCGGCCATTTGGCCAATACCTCAAGCTATCTGATGGATCTCTTCCTGATCAACGTTGAAGAGGCCTTCGGCGTCGGAGCGAGCAAGGCGTGGCGGCGGACCAGCTATATCGTGAGCCACAAGGGGGGCAAGTCGCTCCACCGCTTCCTAGTTGACGTGTTCGAGTACCCCGTCTCGAACAAGAGCAGGTCAATTCGCGTCCCAGAGGTCATCTCGATGATGCCTGACCCCTTTGTTGCAAAGTTCCTGCGAGGGTTCTTCGACGCCGAGGGTTTCGTCCAGGAGACCAGGAACGTAGGGGTAGGCTGCGAAGGCGTCGCCCTGATGAGGCAGTTGCCCATGCTGCTCGCAAGGTTCGGTTGCCTCGCATACTTTGGGAAGAAAGGTCACAGCCGCGAGATATTCATCAGCGGGAAAGACAACGTGAAGGCCTTCGTGGAGCAAATCGGCTTTGGCGAGAAGGAAAAGATGCTCGCAGCGCGAATCAAGAGCGAGACATCTGAGACTTCTCGCATCTTCGATATCACCCCCATTCCTGGGGAGTTCCTGAGGAAGATCCGGGAAGGTCACAAGGTAATCTGGGATGAACGCTTCCAAATCACAACGTTTGAGACTCGGTCCAAAATAAGCAGGGACGTCATAAGGCATCTCCCTGCCGCGCTGCCGAGTTACGACAGCAAGCCGCTTCTCGAGACCGTGAACAATTATGCGAGCGTCCAAGTCTCAGGCTTGAAGGTCGTCGAGGAAGCCTGCGATGTCTATGATTTCACGGTGGAAGAATACCACAACTTTCTCGGTAACGGCCTGATTATCCATAATACCTCGCTCTTGGACCGCATAAGGGGGACGGGAGTCCAGGCTCGCGAGGCCGGCGGGATCACCCAAGAGATCGGGGCCAGCTTCTTCCCCATGGAGACCCTCGAGGCAATCTGCGGCCCTCTCCTCTCGAAGACCGGGGGTTCGCTGAAGATACCAGGCCTCCTCGTCATCGACACGCCGGGGCACGAGATCTTCTCCAACCTGAGGATGCGCGGCGGCTCCGCCGCGGACATCGCAATACTCCTCGTCGACGTGCTCAAGGGCCTTGAGAACCAGACCATGGAGAGCATCGAGATACTCAAGGAGAGGCGAGTCCCGTTCCTCGTCGCGCTCAACAAGGTCGACATGATCAGGGGCTGGAGGAAGGACACCGTCAGCGGCAAGGCGAGCATCGCGCTGGCCGCCGCGCTCAAGCAGCAGCCTCCCGAGTGGAACGACGAGCTGGAGGAGCGGCTCTACAACGTCGTAGGCGGGCTTTCCAGGGCGGGGTTCCAGGCGGAGGCCTTCTACCGCATCCAGGACTTCCGCAAGCAGGTCGCGATAATCCCCGTCTCCGCGAGGTATGGGGTGGGCATCCCGGAGCTCCTCGCGGTCCTCATAGGGCTCGCTCAACAGTTCCTGACGACCAAGCTCTCCCAGGGCGGGGCGAACGTCTCCGGGAGGTCGAAGGGGATAGTCCTCGAGCTCCAGGAGGAGGTGGGGATGGGCCAGACCGCGAACATCATACTCACGGACGGGACGCTGCACGTCGGGGACAAGATAGTGATCGTGAAGCGCGATGGGGCCGCGCAGACCAAAGTCAAGGCCCTCTTCATGCCCAAGCCCCTCGACGAGATGAGGGACCCGAGGGACAAGTTCACCGCCGTCGGCGAGGTCTACGCGGCCGCGGGCGTCAAGCTTGTCAGCCCTGACCTCGAGGGCGTCATCCCGGGGACGTCCATAATGACGTTCCAGGATGAAACGGAATTCGAGAACCTGAAGGTTGAGCTCGAGAAGGACCTCGGCAAGCTGAGGAGGAGGAACGATAATGTGGGCGTGGTCGTGAAGGCCGGGAGCATCGGTGGCCTCGAGGCGCTGCTCAAGATGCTAGAGGACCGCGCCATCCCAGTTCGAATGGCCGACATCGGTGACATTTCCAAGGCGGAGATAATCGAAGCAGAAGCGGTGGCCGAGCGCGACCCCTACCTCGGCGCCATTGTGGGGTTCGACGTCAAGGTCCTCCCCGAGGCGAAGGAGAGCGCCGAGCGCGTCCAGATAATCACCTCGGAGGTCATCTACGACGCGGTGGAGGGCTACGTCCAGTGGGCTGCGAAGAAGAAGGAGGAGGACGAGAGGACCGCGCTCCAGGGCGTCACCATGCCCGCCAAGGTCAAGGCGCTCAAGGGGAACTTCTTCAGGAGGAACGACCCCGCGGTCTTCGGGGTCGAAGTGCTCGCGGGTAGGCTCCGCCCCAAGGTGAGGCTGATGAACCAAAGGGGGGAGGAGGTGGGCGTGGTCGAGCAGATCCAGGACAACGGGAAGAACATCCAGGAGGCGGCCAAGGGGATGCAGGTCGCCATCTCCGTGAAGGGCCCCACCCTGGGCAGGACGATCAAGGAAGACGAGGACCTCTTCACCTTCCCGACCAGCCACGACGCCAAGATCCTAAAGGGCAAGTACGCGACCACGCTCTCCCTGGACGACCAGCAGGCGCTCGAGGAGATAGTCGCCATCCGCTCCGCGAAGGACATGCTCTACGGCTTCTAGGCCGCGGGCGACAATTCGCTTATTAAGAGAGCCTTGGGGTGGGTTTTGAAAATTGGCCAGCTTCAAGATCGTCATAAGCGATTCCAAGACGGGCAAGTCGGAGGTCCTCGAAGCGAAGGACGCCACCGCCCAGCTCTTCATGGGGCACAGGCTCGGGGACACGGTCGACCTGACCCCCGTCGGTCAGGCCTACAAGGTCAAGATAACCGGAGGCAGCGACAAGGCTGGCTTCCCCATGCGCGCGGACATCCTCGGCGGGGGGAAGAGGTACGTCCTCCTCACCGAAGGCGTAGGCTTCAGGAACGCGGTGGAGGGAGAGAAGCGCAGAAAGCTCGTACGCGGCGGCTTGGTGACCGAAGAGGTCTACCAGCTCAACGCGGTAAAGGTCGCCTAATCAGGTCCCTCTCAGCATCTTAAAATACACGGGGCCGCGCTCTCAGCAAATCCGTTTCTAATGGCCCAGCAAACCCAGTCCACGCCTGCACCGCAGCAAGAGGTCCAGCGGCTGATCCCGAAGCAGCCCGAGTGCAACATAGGGACGGCCGGCCACGTCGACTCCGGCAAGACGAGCATCGTCCAGGCGATCACAGGGGTCTGGGCGAGTGCCCACAGCGAGGAGCTGAAGCGGGGCATCACGATAAAGGTAGGCTACGCCGACGCCGCGTTCTACAAGTGCCACATAACGCCTCCCCCCGAGGCCTACTCCACCTCTCCCGTCTGCCCGGTCTGCGGGAACGCGACAGACTTTCTCAGGGCCGTAAGCTTCGTCGACGCCCCAGGCCACGAGAGCCTGATGACGAACATGCTCGCGGGCGCCGCCCTCATGGACGGAGTCATTCTGGTCATCACCGCGAACGAGCCAGTCCCTATGCCCCAGACTAGGGAGCACCTGCTCGCGCTCCAGATGCTGGGGATGAAGAAGATGGTGGTCGTCCAGAACAAGATAGACAGGGTCGACGCCGAAGGGGCGAGGAAGAACTACCAGGCGATCAAGCAGTTCCTCGCCAACACCGTTGGCGCGGACGCGCCGGTGATCCCAGTCTCCGCCCAGAACAGGATAAACATCGACGCCCTCATCGAGTCGCTCGAAGAGAACATCCCGACCCCAAAGCACGACCTCAGCGCCGCCCCTCTCATGTACATCCTGAGGAGCTTCGACGTCAACAGGCCAGGCGCGGACGTAAAGTCCCTCGTGGGGGGAGTCCTCGGCGGGAGCCTGCTCAACGGCGAGCTGAGCGTCGGGGACGAGATCGAGATATCGCCGGGAGTCGCCGAGGAGAGGAGCGGCAAGTACACGCCGATCACCACTAAGGTGGCGAGCCTCGGGACGGGCGCGGGCATGACCGAGAAGGTCGGCCCCGGAGGGCTCATCGCGCTAGGAACGGCGCTCGACCCGCGGCTGACCAAGGGCGACGTGCTCGTGGGGAGCGTCGTCGGCAGGCCTGGCAGCCTCCCTGCGATACTCACTCACATCACAATCGACCTCCAGCTCTTCGACCAGGCCGTCGGGTCTTCCGCGCTGATCAAGGTGGACAAGGTGAAGGCGACCGAGACGCTAAGGCTGAACATAGGGACCGCCTCCACGCTCGGGACGGTCACCTCGGCCCGCGACACGGTTGCCGAGCTCGACCTGAAGAAGCCCGTGGTCGCGGAGGCGGGCGGCCGCGTGGCGATTAGCAGGAGAATCGCCGAGAGGTGGCGCCTGATTGGCTCAGGCCTCGTCCGCTAAGGCGCGCCCCCCGTCGACCAAGCCCGCAGAGGCCAGAAAGAGAAGGGCCGTGGCCTTCGACAGCAGCTTCCTCGTCGCGGTGATGGAGCGCCCCACGCCATGGAGCGCGGACATACTCGAGAAGGTTGGCGCGTTCACTCCGGTCGTCCTGTCCTCCGTGAGGGACGAGCTCGCGCGCCTCGCCTCGAAGGGGGACAAGAGGGGGGGCTTCGCCGCGCTCGCTCTCGCGCTCGTCGAAGAGGGTGCGTTCTCCCTGGAACCAGACGGGAAGGGGAAGCCAGACGACGAGATAATCTCCTTCGCCCTGCGCGAGGGTGCCGCCGTGGCGACCCTCGACTCAGAGCTCGCCCAGAGGCTGCGGGCCTCGCGGGTGCAGACCGTGATAACGCTTCGAGGCGGCAGAGTTTCGACCTGAGCGCGCCTGTCCGGGCGCGCGACCCTCCACACGTTTGCAGCGCGGAAAACGCTCTGGCTCAGCCGTTTGCGAACTGAAATCCAACAAATAGCGAAATCCTTTTGTAGGGTTAGAAAATGCGGAAACTCTACCTAGGGTATATCATGTTTCAGCTTGTAGAACTTGAAGACGTGGTCAGGGTTCCCCCCGACCGCTTCGGCAGCTCTCTCGAGAACGTCGCTCTGGAGCTGCTCAAGCAGAAGTACGAGAGCACCATCAGCCCCGAGAACGGATACCTTGTCTTGGTGAACAACGTGAAGGTCGACAAGGTCGGGAAGATCATCCCGGGCGACGGCGCGACCTACCACAAGGTCAGGTTCCAGGTCCTCTCCTTCTTCCCGCTCAAGCAGGAGATCGTCGAGGGCGAGATAGTGGAGATCACGGACTTTGGCGCCTTCGTCAGGATAGGCCCCACCGACGCGCTCCTGCACCTCAGCCAGATCATGGACGACTACCTCACGAGCGACGTCAAGTCGGGAGTGATAACCGCGTCCCAGAGCAAGAGGACGCTCAAGGTCGGGAGCAAGGTGAGGGTGAGGATCACCGCGGTGAGCCTCGGCCACGGGATCTCGATGGGCAAGATAGGCGTGACTTGCCGCCAGCCCTTCCTCGGCGCGCTCGAGTGGGTCGAGGAAGAAGTCGCGAAGGTCCAGAAGCAGGCGAAGGCCGCCGCAAGAGCGGCGTAGCGCAGGACCAGAGGAGAGTGTGAGAAGAGCTTGGCGAGAGAGCAGGCGTGCAGGAAGTGCCACATGCTCACCCACGACAAGGTCTGCCCCAACGACAGGTCGAACGAGCTCACCACCGAGTGGTCCGGGCTGATAATCGTGCTAGACGTGCAGCATTCCAACGTGGCGCAGACGCTCAACATCACGGTTCCCGGTCGATACGCGCTCAAGGTAAGCTAGGGCCTTGAAGGCGGGCTCCTCGTCGAGGCCGTCCGCGGGAGACCGCGTCCTCACGCCCTCGCTGAGGAGGAAGCTCAAGAAGCCACTGGGCAGGCTCTTCCCCGCCGTGGACGTCCGCGGAGAGGAGTTCCTGGCCATGGTCACGGGCGCGCCCTTCACCGTCGCCGTCGGGGACCGGGTGACCGAGACGCTCCAGGAGACCACGGGCAGATCCCCCGACGTCTTCGTCGTCGACGGGATGGAGCGGAGGAGCGCTCGCGAGGTTCCGCGGATAGCCCACGCCTCCACGGTCAAGGCCAAGAACCCCGCTGGCCGCATAACCAAGGCCGCGCTAGGCGCGATGAAGAGGGCCTTCGCGGGTGAGAAGCCCGTGATGGTCCTGATCGAGGGGGAGGAGGACCTGCTCACGATCCCCGCCGTCATCGAAGCGCCCCTTGGCGCCGTCGTCTTCTATGGCCAGCCGCTGGAGGGCGTGGTCGCGGTGGAGGTCGACGCCAAGTCCAAGGCCAGCGCCCGCGAGATCCTCAAGCAGATGTCGGCGTGACCCCGCCGCCGCTCCCACGAGGGAAATACCTTTAATCTCCCCGCCGCGCGGGGGTGGCTGAATTCACGATTGCAGATACTTGAAAAGAAGGAGTCGAAGCTCCTGGGGCGGACCGACCTCGACGTACTCTTCCCCGAGAAGGCCGGCGCCCTCAGCAGGAGAGAAGCGGTGCAGCAGGTCGCCCAGTCCATGAAGGTCGAGGAGAACCGGGTGGCCCTCCTGAAGCTCGCCTCTGGCTCGGGCTCCCGCGACCTCATCGGCACTTTCAGGGTCTACGAGTCCCAGGGAGCCCTGAAGAGCGTCTCCCCTAGCTATCTCGGCGAGAGGCTTATGACCAAGGAGGAGAGGAAGGCTTCGAAGGAGGCCAAGAAGAAGGCGCAGATGGCCGCCGCGCAGGTCAAGCAGACAAAGGCAGGCAAGAAGAAGTAAATGTCTCAAAAAGCCAAGGCACCGCCTCCGGCCGCTCCCGCTCCAGCGCCCGCACCAGCAGCGCCGCCGGCACCCGGAGCCGAGGCCGCGGAAGCGCCAAAGGTCCGAAAGGTTCGCAAGGAGCGCAAGCCCCGGGCGAACGTCCAGGTCTGGAAGCTCTACAAGGTCAGCGGCGAGAGCCTCGAGCGGCTGAAGAAGGAGTGCCCCCGCTGCGGCAAGGGGTATTTCATGGCCGAACACAAAGACAGGCTATCCTGCGGCAACTGCGGTTACACGACCTTCACGCCAAAGAACTGAGACCTACGGGCTAGGCCGAATAGGCCTCGATGGATTCCCTGACGGCCTTGAGCACCTGCGGCGCCGTGAGCGGCCTGAACGGCGCGACGTACTTCGGGCTCCTCGCCTTCACGATGTTCTCCACGCCGTTCGCCCTACTGTAGCCTTCCAGGAAGGCGTCGGCGACCTTCTTCGTCCCAGCCTCTTTGAGCGAGAGCTTTGCCTGGTAGTAGACGAAGGCAGCGACGTCCCACGCCTGGTCGCCACCTTCTGTGGCCTGCTCAAGGTCGGTGAAGTACAGCCCCCCGTCGCCCCTCACTATCACGTTGGTCGCCTTCGAGTCCCCGAGGGCGAAGCCCGCCCTGTGGACCGCGCCCATCGCCTCCCCGAACCTCTCCACCATCCCAGCATCCTCAGACCTCCCGGTGAGAAGGCCCTGCACGACGTCCGAGAGCCTTTCCCCCTCGATGTACTCCTTGACCAGGACCTTCTCGTCGAGGATCGCCCCCACTATCATGGGGGTGGCCACCCCCCTCGACCTGAGGACGACCGAGGCCTGGTACTCCCTGTGCATCCTGGCCTGAGGTGAGGTGCTGAACTTGTGCGAGAGCGACCAGACGTTGAGGAGCGCCCACTTCACCGAGCGGATGTCCGCGAAGTACTTCAGGACGAACCTCGCCTCCCCGCCCGCGGCCCCCCTCAGGGTGAGGAGCTTCGCCGTGGAGTAGATCTCCCCGAGGCTCTTCTCCCTCTTCGTGTACGCCGCGAACCCCGAGAGGGTCGCGAGCTTCTGCACCATCTGCTCTGTCTTGGGGAGAATCACCCCCTCCTGCAGCCCTATGAGGCGCTTCGGCTCCTCGAGCTCCTCCGGAGGGTCCGCCTTCTCCTGCATCCTCTTCACCTTCGAGAGGGCCTCGTCCTTGAAGACGTTGAACCCGACCCTGCCGGCGTAGCCGTGGACCGCGTACTGCCTCACTCCCCTCGTCGTGAGGTTGAACAGGGAGAGTATGCTGGCGAACGCCCTGCTCTTGAGCCCCTCCCCAGATATCCTGATGTGAGGTGTGCCGCCCCTCGACTCGAACCGCAGTATCCCGCTCGACTGGAGGGAGAGCGCCGCCTCCGCGAACCCTTCCAAGGTGAACGCCTTGTTCTCGTCGCCGGAAGGGCAGGTGTAGGTCTTGATGTAGCTGTAGAGCGCCGGAGGGTAGACTATCGCACGCTTGTGGAGCTTGTTGAACAGGAAGTACTCGAGGGGGATGACCAGGTCCTGCGCGAACTCCCCGTAGAGGGACTCTATCTCGAGTATCTCCTCCGCGAGCACCCTCTTCTTCGACTCCACCTCCGCCTTCCTGATGAGGTCCCCGTTGAGGAGAGGCTCGTAGATGTTGAGGAGCCTCCCGGAGACGAACTCCCCAAGGTAGGCCTTGACCGCGTCCCTCTCGAGCAGCTCCGCCTCGACCACCAGGGCGGCGGACGTCACGGGGGAGTGGACATACTGGTACCTTATCCTCCCCCTGAACTTCTTCACCACGACGATCAGGTCGTAGTCGGAGTCCGGCCTCGCGTAGCCCGCGACCTTCGAGCCGTACGCCGCCACCGCGAGCGCCCTCCCGCCGTCCCCGACCACCTCGTCCGCGACCTCGAGGAGTTGCCTCCTCTCGTCGTCGCTCAGCCTCTGCATGTTCAACCCTCCAGCCGCCTCACTTCCGGGCAGTCCGCGCCGCCTCCATCGCGGCTATCCTCTCAAGCAGCGACGGGTCGAACCTGGTCCTCGCGACCATCGTCATGTCCAGCCTAACGTTGTTCTCCTCCGTGGCGACTCGCCTCGTGGGGAGCCCCTTCGCGACCCAGCCCTTGCTCGCCTTCTCGTCGAGCGCAGGGTCGGTGAGGTTGGGGGTGAACCTCTTCCCGACGAGCCTCGCCAGGGGCTTGTCCTTGGAGAAGACCTTCGATGGGCTGACGAGCCTCTCCTCGTCCGCATACCCGGCCTCGAAGAGCGTGCTCACCCTCTCCTCGCTGACTATGTCGCCCCTGCTGAGCCTCCTGACGAGGTCGACGTAGTGTGTGAACTCGTGGGCCGCGACCGCCTCGATGGTCGCCTTCGTCCCGAACAGGATCAGGGGAGCGGTGAACTGGACTATGATCGAGACCCTCCCCTCGAATGCCGTGGGTATCACCCGCGCGAAGAACGCCCCCACGCTCCCGTACTCCACCGACGTGACCGCGAGCGGCAGGGTGGGCTCGACATAGTAAGGCGGGTACCTCAAGCCCGTCGCCTTCTCTACCCGAGCGACCGCCCCGAGGAGATAGCCCCCCCTTGCCTTCACCTTGGCGACTAGGGCGGCCTTGAGCTTCCCCTGGGCCAGGAACTGGTCCACCAGGACGAACGGGTCAGCCACATTCCGCCGTTTCTCCTCCGCGCCTATAAATCGTTGGTCGGACGGAGAGCTGGCCCCTAGTCTGCGCCGCGCGACGAGGAGACCCGGCCGGGGAGGCCCAGGGCGGGTCAGAGTTCAGAGTCGATCGTGCTTCTCAGCCTCGACCATGCCGCCGTGGTCAGGGCGAAGACCCCCACCGCTATGAGCACCAGTCCTCGAGAAGCCCCCACTCCCTGGCTGCCGAAGCCGGCCTGACCTGGGTCGAGCGCCCCGAGGGCCGCCCAGATTCCGAGGGCGAGGCCGATCGAGACGATAGCCGAAACCATAACCGAGGAGACCGCGAACCTTTTCGTAAAGGTCGACCTGCCG
The DNA here is from genome assembly GCA_027886905.1 of Nitrososphaerota archaeon. GTDB lineage: Archaea > Thermoproteota > Nitrososphaeria > Nitrososphaerales > Gagatemarchaeaceae > Gagatemarchaeum. The sequence goes on along the minus strand of JAPCJO010000033.1, from coordinate 1,675 downwards.
GAGGGGGTTTCTAAGCTTGTATTCCGGGAGCGGACGTGAGGTTGTAGCTGAGGTCGGGCTCCCTCTCCGAGACCTCCACGAAGGTCTCCGTGTGCGTGACGCCGGGTATCCTCCCGATGACGTCCGACGTGGCCTTGTGCAGCTCCTCTATCGTGCGCCCCCTGAGCGTCAGGAACGCGTCGAACCTCCCCGTCACCTCCCTGAGCTCCCTGGACTGTGGGAGCTTCATGAGCTCCCCGATGGCCTGCTCCCTCTGCTTGGGGTCCAGGTTGAGCCCGACCACCACCCCTGCCGGGAGCCCCAGCTTGGACTCGTTGATGTCAAGGGTGTATCGCTGGATTATCCCCCTCCTGATGAGCCGCTTTATCCTGCTGTATGTGACGGAGAGGTTGAGGCCGAGGTCCTTGCTCAGCTTGGGGATTGAGATAGAGGCGTCGCGGTGGAGCGCCCCCAGGATCTTCATGTCTATCTCGTCTAGTCTTCCCATCTGCTCTAGCCCTACTTTCTCTAAAATAATTTCACGATATATTTATGCTTGATGGAAATCGTATACTACTTTACTCGTGTTTTGCCTCGTGGCGGCCTGGATTTTCGCCTCCTCCGAAGCACGGCATAAATAGACGCGGGGACCCGCGTCGGGCAGTTTGAGGACGACCGGTCGCCTCACGTGTCTCGCGCTTCTTTCCCTGCTCTTGGTCTCGCCCTCGGCCTCCGCCTACGCTGCCTCCTCCACCACGTCCACGGGGGACATCCCCATCAAGCACCTCTTCATCATCGTCCAGGAGAACCACACCTTCGACAACTACTTCGGCTACTACCCGGGCGTGAACGGCCTCGCAGACGCGACGCCCCAGCTCGACCCGAACGACTCGAGGCTGGTCGCCCCGTTTGAGCTCAACACTTCCACCATCGCCAACAGCAACGCCAACCTGCTCTGCCACGCCGCCTCGTGCGCGCAGGCGGACTACGACCACGGGAAGATGGACGGCTTCCTGACGCGGAGCGGGGAGAACATGAACGTCACGATGGGCTACTTCAACCCGGAGCTGATCCCGTACTACTGGGACTACGCGTCGCAATACGTCCTGATGGACAACTTCTACTCCCCGTTCATGGGCCCAAGCCTGCCCAACCACATGTACCTCCTCTCAGGGGCGTCGGGAGGAGTCACGGGCAACAACGACTCCGCCGTGGTCAACATCCCGGTCATCGTCAACGAGCTAGACGCGGTCAACGTCTCGTGGGTCTACTACGCAGGGTATTACGGCACCACCAACGGGTGGAACCCGCTCCCGGCAGACGAGGCCTACCTCAAGACGCACCCCCATCTTCAGGGCTTGAAGGATCCCGTCGAATTCCCCTCTGATATCTCCAAGCCGGGGTTCCCCTCCGTGGCCTGGATAATGCCCGAGACCGACGAGCTCAGCGAGCATCCCCCCTACAACGTCACGGCGGGGGAGCTCAGCGTAGTGAGCGAGATCAACGACATCATGAAGAGCGAGTACTGGTCGTCGAGCGCGATAGTCTTGACCTGGGACGACTACGGGGGCTGGTACGACAACGCCTCCCCGCCGCAGGTCGACCAGTACGGGTTCGGCTTCCGCGTCCCCGCGATGATAATCTCCCCCTTCGCGAGGCACGGCTTCATCGACAGCACGCTCTCCGAGTTCGCCTC